>DQRJ01000035.1 GCA_015663855.1 Flavobacteriales bacterium
ACATTGCTATCGCGCAAGACGCTAGTTACATGCTAGTAGCTGCAACTAATGGACGTGTGTATAGATCTACAAACGCTCAGTTTTCTAACTTCGAGGTGATTACATCAGGGGGGACGAATACAGGAAACTTACCACAAAGTGGTATAGGTAGAGCTCGTATTGCTATCTCACAAGATGATCCGAACCACGCTTTTGCGCTATACGCAACATCTGGTGGAAGCTTTTACGGACTTTATCATTCTGATGGTGCTTCGGAGATGGGGTCTTGGACAGTTTGCTGGCCTGGTGGGAATGATTCTTATACTCCTCTTCCAAGGTCTCAAGGTATTTACGATCTTGCTTTAGGAATTAAGAAAGGACAGCCAGACTTGGCTTACGTAGGAGGTATATCACTTTGGCGTTCAGGACCTAATCAACAGGCTGAACCCGCTGCTGCTTCATTCGATTTCCCTGGATTCGAATACGGTGTTCACGCGGATCTACATGAAATTGTATTTACTGAAGAAGGAACGATGTTTATCGCTTCTGACGGAGGGCTTTACAAGAGTACTGACGGTGGAATGAGCTACACGGAGTGTAATCACAAATACAATGTCACTCAGTTTTACGGCATTGCTCACAGTGCTAGTTCTGCTGTTTTAGGTGGAACGCAAGACAATGGATCATTATTTATTCCGGCAAACAACTATTTCTTAAGCAACCTTAATGCTGTTGAAGTTCACGGTGGTGACGGATTTGACTGTGCGATAAGTCAAGTTACTGAATCTCCTGAGCATTCTTTTGCTTGGTTTGCAGCGTCACAAAACGGAGGCCTTGCACGTGGAACTGTTTCTCCAAGTGAAATTGTCAATCTAGGTTCTTTTTATGATCCTGTAATGAGTGAATTGATTGACGATAACGGTGATTTAGGGCAATTCTACACTTGTTTGAATTTATATGAGGATACTGAGGATGAAGACTCTCAGCAAGATATAATCCTTGTTAACCCGTATGGAGAAACCGTTACAGACAGTACTTTTACTTTAGCTACAAATAGCCAAAATCTTCCTATTGAGTATACACTTGCAGAAGGAGAGGAGCTTAAGTACTACGATCAAATTATCCGACCTGAATTGCTTCTCACAGAAGCCCTTACTGAGGATCCTGATTATTTTTGGTTAGACCCACAAGTAAGTGTAGAGCAGTTCGTTTGCGTAAACGATACTTTAAGCACTGATACCGTTCAAGTCATTATTGAAATTATCCCAAACCTTCTAGATACTGTTATGGAGGTTGATGGGGTCTTTTATGACGTTACGCTAGACTTAGGTAACGATACTATATGGGGCGATGAGGCACAGTACGATATTGTAGAGATCTGCGATACAATGTACTTACACGCTGCTGACACTACTTTCGATCAGCCTGGAAGAATCTTAGTTCAAGATCCATACACGACGATGTTAACTATCGGTTTTAGAGGAAATGAAGGAATTTGGATGACTCGCGAGGCCCTCAACTTCAATACTCAGCCTGAGTGGGTGCGTTTAGGAGCTGCTCCTGGTGGATTCGCTGGAACGAAAGCTATTGAGTATGTCGTGAATGATGAAGATCACGCGGGTGATGTAATGTTTGTGAGTGGTTGGAACGGTACTCTTTACCGCTTCTCTGGCTTGAAAAATGTAATTTCTCAGGAGGATGTGGATGATAACGTAGTTATAGACCAAATAGTTTCTTCTGCCGGTAGTGGAATCACTGGAATAAGCGTAGATCCTAATAACGCTAATCACGTTGTTATCTCAATCGGAGGTTACGGTGCTGTAGGTGCTGGTAAAGTTCGCGAGTCTTGGGATGCTCTTTCAGCTTCTCCGACGTTCTCAAATATTTGGTCTGCACCAGGATTGAACAATATGCCTATGTACGATGTTGTGATTGATTTCCAAGACGCTTCTGGGTCGACTATAATTGTCGGTACAGAGTATGGAGCCTTCATTACAGATAATGGTGGGGCGGATTGGACTATCGCCAACTTAGGGATGGCTATTACTGCAGAATCGCTAACGGCTCCAGTATTTGACCTTAAGCAGCAATGGCGTTCAGAAACTATGTGGAGTTCACCTACGAACACAGGAGCTATTTACTCGGGAACACACGGACGTGGTATTTTTAGATCTGATAGCTTCTTAGGAGCTGAAGAGTTGGCTATTTCAGGAAACGTAACTCCAGAAAGTCTCTTAATCTACCCTAACCCTGTTACTTCATCTGATCTTCAGGTGAGTACAGCTGGATTTACAGGTAAAGTTTCTTTAGAGATATACGACCTGCAAGGAAGAGTAGTTTATTCGGAAGTTATTGCAAATGCTCAAGGCAGCGAGAGAGCTGTCGTTGATGTTAGCGATTTAGATAACGGGACTTACGTTGTACGTATGTCAAGTTCAGTTAAAGCCCTTGCTTCGAAGCTTGTCGTAAGACGCTAGAAGGTTAGACGAAATAAATAGAATTAAAAAAGGGAGGCCATTTTCGGTCTCCCTTTTTTCGCTAAAACGATAAAAGAACTATCCTTTTAGAAGTGTGAGTTTTCCGTCTATCAACTTCGCAGAGCTGAAGTGCGTAATCCAGTCACCAATATTAATATAGCGAGATGCGGTTTCTTGGGTATCGAGCTTAGTTAGTTCTAAATCTAAGGGGATGTGTCGATGACCGAATATGAAGCAATTTATTGAAGGATCAGTCGAAAGGTGATTTTCACAATACTGGAAAAGGTTCTCATTCGAGGAAGAAGTAAACTCTCCTCCGCTCTTGCCTCCTGCGGCTCGTGAGTTACGGGAGAGTCGAGTTGCGAGGCGGATTCCGAGGTCGGGGTGGAGGCAGCGAAATAGGAATTGGGCGAATTTACTTAAGTATATCTTTTTCGTGAATTTGTAACCGGTCTCGCCTGGGCCTAGACCATCGCCGTGCCCGATAAGGCATTTAAGGCCGTCCCATTCTTTGATAACGGGCGATTTATGAAGTGTTACGCCGAGCTCGGACTCAAGATAGCCGAACGACCATAGGTCGTGGTTCCCTACGTGATAATGAATGGGGATGCCTAGGTCGGTTATTTTCGCAATAGTTCCTAGGAGACGTACTCCACCTTTAGGAACTACATTAGAATATTCGAACCAGAAATCGAAAAGGTCGCCTAGGAGATGTATTTCCGTTGCGCCCTCGTTAACAGCATTTTCTAGCCAGGCGACAAATTTCAACTCGCGCTTACGACTGCTAGATAAATCGGGGACACCTAGGTGAAGGTCCGAAGCGAAATAAACTTTGTGAGTCAATTCGGAATTCAATCTAAGAGTTTTTCGAGTTCTAAGTCTAACGCACGTCCTCGAAGATGTGTCTTTACGATTATCCCGTCCCGGCCTACAAGCACAGTGTGAGGAATACTCGATATCCCGTACGCCCTTGATGCAACATTCTGCCATCCTTTCAGGTCGCATACATGGTTAGGCCAAATAAGACCATCCTTTTCAATAGCTTTTAGCCATTTATCCTTGTTGCTATCTAAAGACACTGAGAACACCTCGAATCCTTTAGAGTTGAACTCGTTGTATGCACGTACTACGTTTGGATTCTCACGTCTACAAGGCCCACACCATGAAGACCAGAAATCGATAAGGACGACTTTTCCTCTGAGGTCGCTTAGTTTACGAATGTTGCCGTCTGGATCTTCCATCACGATATCAAGCGCTTCATCACCTACTCCGAATTGACCATTCTTTCTTGTTTGCTTCTTTGCAGGAGGAGATTGGTTAGGGATAGTCCTACTCGAAATAGAGGCGTCGTATTTACCCTTAAGCATAGCATAGTAATGCGAGTCAGCGAATGTCTTAGATAAAGATTTGATTACTGCTTTATAAGCTGCACCGTTCTTTTTAGGGTCTAAGTTTTCAAGCGCTGCAAGTGTTGCCGGACTTTCTGGGTTCTGTTTGATGAAATCAAGACTTAATTTATCTAACCCTGCGATTATCGTTTTTAAACTTTTCGTAGCAGCCACTTGTGCATCTCCGGATAGTAGTTGGAGTGATTTTTGGACTATAAGAAGCGAGTCTTGAAGAGGCATAAGCCGAATGTAAAATGTTGCAAGAAGCTCACTTGTAGGGGACCCCTTTATTTCAGCATCAGATAAATACCCCGTTTCGTCAGGAATTGTAGCCGTGACTATTGGTGCTTCGGTTGAATCTGTGATTAAAACTACAGGCCAACGTTTATCTAAAATGAGTTGGTGGTATCCCTTTTTTAAAGGAGAGTCTGGAGTGAATGAGAAGTTTCCATTAGAATCAGTTTCAGTGCCCCCAACTTTGACTAAAGCTCCATTCTTAAAGCTACGCAAAAGGATGGGTGTCGATTCAGAAACTCCAGAGAATTGCCCCGAAATAGTCCCAGGATTGTCGGGAGCTGAACTTTCACTAGCGCATCCTGAAAATAGAAGGCTCACCGTGCTTAAAAAGACGATAGAAAGAAATGTTATAACTGTAGAAAGATTCATTTTGTTCTTGTTGAAGTTGCAAATATCGGAGATTCAAGCCACTCATCAACCCAATTCTCGATAGCTTCTGAATCATGCCATTTTACCGACAGAGGAATTATCACTAATCGCACGCCTTTTAACGCATCCATAAAGGGTTTTATTCTGACGGCGTCTTTAGCGGTGGTAACAATTCCTTCAAGGTTTTCGGAATTAATGCAAATCACCCAGTTGTTAATGTCTTTTGCTGTGAATTCGTAGTGATCTGAGTAGGATTGCCTCCTTACGACGTCCCAGTTTTTTGCCAAACCATCCATGAATCTTTCAGGCGCTGCTACTCCACTCACCGCTAACACCCTAGGCCTACTGTTTTTATCGATTCTCTCAAATTCATTTCCGACAACCATTTCAGAGGAAAAAACTGCAATCCTATTTTCTTTAGTCCTATCGGATTTAGGGAGTGGAAACGTTTTTTTATCAAAGTTCCGAGTGTAAATCCATGCATCGAATTCTTTCGCCCGGTATTTAAGATCGCGCAAATCACCTGAGGGTAGGAGAGCCTGACTTTCTATAGGTCTGTTAGAGTCGATCAGCAGTACAGACCTGTCTGGGATTAATGCTCTATGTTGCAGTCCATCATCTAGAACTACAACTTTCACCTTTGGGAATTGACTTGCGATATCTTCAATCCCGACTAGGCGGTTTTCGCAAACGACAATAGGATGGTTTGGGTTTAAAGATTTGAGTAATTTCGGTTCGTCACCCACTAAATGCCAATCTGTATCCTCTTCTACAACAAAAAAACCTTTTGTTTTCCGGCCATAACCCCTGCTCAGAAGTGCCACATGCTCTGCTCCGCCAAGTTTTCTGGCTAAAATCTTAAGAAAAATCGATGCGTGAGGCGTTTTCCCCGTCCCCCCAGCATGCAGATTTCCAATAACTAGCGTAGGTATTCGACCTTTTTCACTCTTAAAAAGCTTGAAATCATAGGCCAAATGCCTTAAATACAGCCCAATGCCATGAAGTGCGCTAAAAGGCGCAAAAACAATTCGTCTTATAAGTATCTTAGTCGTCATGGAATCTCAGAACGCCCTGAAGGTACGCGACATAACGCGTTTGTTAGAGGAGTGGGCACCTCCCTTTCTACAAGAGTCTTATGATAACTCTGGATTAATTGTGGGGAGCAATAACGCTCCCGTCACGAAAGTGCTTGTCTCTCTCGATTGTACAGAGGAAGTCGTAGCAGAAGCAGAACGCGAAGGAGCACAGCTTATTGTAAGCCACCACCCAATAGTTTTTTCAGGATTGAAAAGATTGACAGGTGCTAATTACGTAGAGAGAACAGTTCTAAGAGCGATTAAGTCAGGAATAGCGCTCTACGCTATCCACACGAACTTAGACAACATCAAGTCAGGGGTTAATTATGAACTAGCAACCGCTTTAGGTTGTCTCCCCGAGACATTGAAAATACTTCGCCCTAAACCGGAACTTCTTGATAAAGTTACAGTTTACTGCCCTGACGAACATCTCGAAACAGTTAAAGACGCAATGTTCTCCGCCGGAGCTGGTAATATCGGTAATTACGATAATTGCAGTTTTTCCTCTTCAGGAAATATGTCATTTAGACCCAATTCGGATGCAAATCCATCTGTAGGAGAAATTGGGGAGGTGAATACAGGTTCTGAATCTAAAATTGAAGTTTTAGTGGAGAGATGGAAGACCGGAAATGTCATTTCTGCGGCTTCTCAAGTTCATCCTTATGAGGAAATGGCATATTTCATCACTCAGATATCAAATAAAGATAAAAATATTGGTGCTGGAATGATAGGTAAACTACCCGAGCCAATTGATTGGGAAGTGTTCTTAGATAACACCAAATCTGCTCTTAAAGTCACTCATATTAAGCACACTAATCCGCCTAAGGAAAAGGTCTGTACCATCGCTGTTTGCGGGGGGTCAGGCTCATTTTTACTTCGGGATGCGATTTCGAAAAAGGCTGATGTTTTCCTTACCTCAGATTTCAAATATCATGAGTTTTTCGATGCAGAAAACAAGATATTAATTGCAGATGTAGGACATTATGAAAGCGAATGGCGAACAAGTAAGCTGATTGTCAGTAGAATCAAGCAAAAATTCACTAATTTCGCGGTTCGTTTGGCAACAACTAATACGAACCCTGTTCAAATCCGTTGATTTACAACATAGTGACCCATGGCAACTAAAAAGACCCTTACTGCAGAGGATAGACTCCGCGCTTTATATGACTTACAACTTATTGATAGCCGAATCGATCGTATCCGTGTGGTGCGAGGTGAGCTACCTTTAGAAGTTGAAGATCTTGAAAATGATATTGCTGGTCTTACGGCTCGTCTAGAAAAGATGGAGGAGGAGAACGACATGGTAAGTCAAAGAATCACTGCTTACGAGATTCAAATCAAGGAGAGCCAATCTCTTATTGAGAAATACGAGGAGCAGCAGAATAACGTGAGAAATAACCGTGAATTTGAGTCTTTAAACAAAGAGGTTGAATACCAAACCCTTGAGATTGAACTTTGTGAGAAGCGCATTCGCGAATGCAAAGCTCAGCAGTTACAAAAATCTGATGGGCTAGAGAATCTTCGTGATAAGAATGAACAACGAGCTGCAGACCTTGCTTCTAAGCAGTCTGAGTTAGAAGAAATCATCGCAGAAACTCAAGCGGAAGAGGAGGTGCTCCTTAAACAGAGTGAGAAGATGGCAAAAACTATCGACGATCGTCTACTTCGCACGTACTCTAGAATTCGCAGCGCAGCTAAGAATGGTTTGGCAGTAGTTCCTATCGAACGTCAGGCAAGTGCAGGAACTTTTATCAAGATTCCACCACAACGCCAAATCGATATCGCACAACGTAAGCAAATCATAGTTGATGAGCACAGTGGTCGTATCCTCGTAGATAAAGCTCTTGCTGAAGAAGAGCGTGAGCGCATGGATGCAATCATGAATAAAGAACTTAAGAAACTAAAGAAAGCAAAATAGCTTTTCTATTTCTAGAACGAAAAAAGGCTCGCATTTAGCGGGCCTTTTTTTATATCCGAAAGCCACCTCCGATAGATAGCATGCCTAAAGTTCTATCGAGATGGGCCGGACTTCCCTGAATTAAGGGGTTTAATAAATAAAGGTCTTCAGAATACCAAGTCCTGTTCCACGCAAACCCAGCGTACCACCGTTCGTTTCGATACTCTCCTCCTAGGCTCGCTTTGAATTGCGACGGGTTGGATAAAACGCCCGACGCGTAGGAGTAGGGTGATGTAGAAATTCCTGTGCCGACTCGGAATCGGAAATCTTGATTGAGTCGTATTTCAAGCCCCACTCTTGCCTCATGGCCTCGTCTGTAGATATCGTTTACGGTCGAGTTTTCCGCCTCGAACGAGTAGCCGGTCGACATCCCTCCATCAACGCTCTTTAGTTTCCCATTCCTATAATCTACTGATTCGTAATCTGTTGAGATTATAGCATATTTACCTAGGACGAAAGATCCACTCACAATAAATCTAGATGGTGTTATGATCAAATATTCGTAGGCTCCTTCTGGCGATCTTTCTTCATATACGTCTCCATCTTTCCAAACACTTCTTATCGACGTGTTGTAACTATCGATTAATTTCAGTCTTGTAGGACTATGCCAAGCAACTCCAATGCGTAGCCAGTCTGAGACCTTAGCTATAGCACCTAGTTTGGCCGTGAGGCCCGACCCTTGGACATCTAAATTCTCTACATAGGACCAAGAAGCTAGCTCAGTTCCCTCCTCGGTGGGAATTTCTTCGTGGCGAGACTCCTCAGAAAAGGTGACCTTCGATGTGGCAATAGTTGCTCCTAGGCTAAGCCAATTCTGATATGTTCCACCGATGGAATACTGTGTTTCCCCAATATTTCCACTCCTTTCAATCCTGCGAGTTAGGGTTGTCGTGGTGTCGGTATTGAAAGGCGTTATGTATTCGGTATTGCTTGCACCATCAGGGTCAAGAAGATAGGTGTACCAAGCAAGTGAGGCGGTGAATGGGAAGGCGCTGCCATCATTCAGATCGGCATTGTCAGTTCCCTGTGCCATACCATGAAATACACCTAGTAAACTCCCATTCAAATCGGCGTTTTCTAATAAGAGACGTTGGTCGAAAATAGCTTGCTTCGAGTGTGTGAAACCTATAGAAACGAAGGGCCAATCAGGATTTACGCTTGGTGTTGTTAATACCACTCCGATAGATCCTATCGTTGCTGATACATCAGTCTGATCGTCTGTCGTGTTTATTAGTGAAACCTTAGTGCCGCTAGAGTGTAAGCCCATTGAAATACTTGCGTCTCCTCTTCGATACATTCCTATTCCTGCAGGATTCAGACCTATAGACCCTATATCTGCTCCTAGCGATCCGAATGCGCCCCCCATCCCCGTAGTTCGAATCGATCCTACGGGATTCAGTCTACTATAACGTAGTACATCAACTTCGTTTTGGGCTGAAACGTCGCTAGCAAGACCTAATATCGAAAAAGTAATAAGTACGATCCCCCCAACACGCAGCATTTTGCATGTTCTAAAAGTATTTTTCATATTAATGGAATTAAGGACGTCCCCCAGATCGACCAGACGAATTACCATTCCTGTTCGAAGAATTACTCGACCTACTCGAAGAAGATCGAGTGCTCGTATTGTTCGAGTTCGAGTTCAATCTCGAGTTAGTTTCTCGACTCGAAGAAGAACTACGAGTAGAAGTATTATTACGGTTAGTGCGATAATTGGTTTGGACTTCAGGATTCGTGTCATTATTCCTATTGCCAACTTTCGTATCATGCTGGGACGATGTATTCGCATTAGTACCGTTTTGAGTATTCCCGGCCTGATTGCGATTCGTTAAAAGCCTACCCCCAGAATAATTACTATTCGTGAGTGTGTTCGTCAATAGAGGCGTTCTAGGCCTCACTAACACTGAGCTAGAATTGTAGTTGTCGCTTCCTCCGAACCAACCGAATCCGCCATTATTGCCGTAACCGTTATAGCTATTATAATTAGTGCCATAGCCTCCGTATCCGTATGGATTGTTGCAACCGTAATTGTTTCCGTATCCTCCGTAATTATTTCCGTATCCTCCGTAGTTGTTTCCGTATCCTCCGTAATTGTTTCCGTATCCGTATGGGTTGTAGCAACCGTAATTGTTTCCGTATCCTCCGTAATTGTTTCCGTATCCGCCGTAATTGTTTCCGTATCCTCCGTAATTCCCTGCACCGTATGGAGAGAAATAAGAACTAAGTCCTAACCCCCCGAATTGATTGAAATTTCTGTTATAACTGTTGTTGTATCTGTTATCGTATGAGTCGTCTTCATAGTAATAGTCAGATTCGATGTCCTCGAGATCTTTTGAGGCAAAGGCCAAATAATCAGCGTCTGTAATAAACTCTTCAGTAGAAGAGAGGTATAATTCGTCAGATTCGAGAGAAGAAGAGAGGTTTGGGCTAATACCACAACCCGCTAAAACACCCACTATGAGAAGGAGGAGGGGGCTTTTGTATAAATGTGTAATTAAATCCATGAGCTTTATATATTAGCAAGGTAATCAAATTCGTACTTTCGCAATGCGAATAGCATCACGCATTCGTAATTACACAAATCGTACCAAAAACGAAATGGCGAAGAAGCTAACCTCCAGAAGCGAAGATTACAGCAAATGGTATAACGAAATAGTTGTCGATGCTGACCTTGCCCAACACTCTGATGTAAAGGGGTGCATGGTTATAAAACCATATGGCTATGCTATTTGGGAGAGGATGAAGGATGTCCTCGACAAGAAGTTCAAAGAGACGGGCCATATGAATGCTTATTTCCCTCTTCTAATCCCGAAAAGCTACCTAAGTAAAGAGGCAGCTCACGTTGAGGGTTTCGCGAAGGAATGTGCTGTGGTTACTCACTACCGCTTGAAGAATGACCCGAATGGGGGTGGGTTGATTGTGGATCCGGATGCGAAATTAGAGGAGGAGCTCATCATCCGTCCTACGTCTGAGACTATTATTTGGAATACATACAGGAAGTGGATACAAAGCTATCGCGACCTTCCCCTTCTAATAAACCAATGGGCGAATGTTGTCCGTTGGGAGATGCGTACAAGGCTATTCTTAAGAACTACTGAGTTTTTATGGCAGGAGGGGCACACTGCTCACGCGACTAAAACGGAGGCTGAGGAAGAAACAAGTCGCATGCTGGAGGTGTATGCAGACTTCGCCGAAGAGTGGATGGCTATGCCCGTTATAAAAGGTTCTAAAACGGAGTCTGAGCGTTTCGCAGGCGCCCTCGACACCTTGTGTATTGAGGCTAGAATGCAGGATGGTAAGGCCCTTCAAGCTGGTACGTCTCACTTTTTAGGCCAAAACTTCGCTAAAGCATTCGACGTAAAGTTCGCTACCAAGGAAGGAAAGCAAGAACTGGTTTGGGCTACTTCGTGGGGAGTCTCTACCCGCCTAATGGGAGCCCTCGTTATGACGCACTCCGACGATGCAGGTCTCGTACTGCCTCCTAAGCTCGCTCCGATTGAAGTAGTAATTGTACCTATCTACAAAGGGCAGGATCAAATGGACGATATCGTTTCTAAGTGTCGCGAGATTGAATCCGAGCTTCGCGATGCCGGCATCCGAGTAAAGCTCGACGCCGACGACTCGAAGCGTTCAGGATGGAAATTTGCCGAATACGAGCTTAAGGGAGTTCCCCTCCGTCTCGCTATCGGACCACGTGACCTAGAAAAAGGCTCTTGCGAGCTCGCACGCCGAGATACCCGCACGAAATCGTTCGAGCCTCTCGAAGGAATCTCGACTCACGTCCGCACTCTCCTCGACACTATCCAATCCGATCTCCTGTCTACAGCTCAATCTCGACTTAAAGAAAACACTGTCGAAGTCGACACGTGGTCAGAATTCAAAGCCGCTATTAAAGCCGAAAAGTTCGTGATGGCTCATTGGGACGGAAGCGAGAAAACGGAAGACTGGATCTCTCAAGACACGAAAGCGTCCATCCGTTGTCTCCCTTTCGATGGCGACCTCACTCCAGGAATCTGTGTAAAGACTGGTAATCCGAGCCCTCGTCGAGTCCTTTTCGCTAAAGCATATTAATCTAAATTTATTTTCAGTGAGGCGCTTGTGATAATAGAAAGTATAACTATCTTTGCGCACCTCTTTGGCCCGTTCGTCTAGGGGTTAGGACGCCAGGTTTTCATCCTGGTAGCAGGGGTTCGAATCCCCTACGGGCTACAACAAAAGCAAAATAACCGCGCACCAGCGCGGTTTTTTTGTGCCCGATTTCGGTTTTTCGTTATCGTATTAAAATCAGAACCTGAGGCGGTGCCTCATCGAGAGGATTGGGCGCCCTCCCCCACCTC
>DQRJ01000116.1 GCA_015663855.1 Flavobacteriales bacterium
GTTTCAAGTGGTTCTATGGCGATGTCGTACTTTATCGCAAAGCAGAGAAAGAATTTCATAAAAGTATCTAGGGCACTTGTAGAAAACCCTGAGTTTTTGAGTTATAAAAATACTTTTTCAGAGCAAGGTCTTATGAATCTTGACTTTTTAAAAGGATATGTTAATGACTCTTTCCCTTTCAATGAAGCTGCAGCAGATAATAACAGTCAAGGTAAAACCGTAGTTATTGTTGCCACAGATCATAAAACTGGTGAGCCACACTACCTTAAACCAACAGAAGGAAAATGGCTCAACTACATGATGGCTTCAGCTACGCTCCCGATGATAACGAAAGGCAAAACTAACGTTGACGGCACATGGATGTTTGATGGTGGGTATTCTGATGGAATTCCTCTAAAAAAGGCTATTGCTGATGGAGCTAAAAACATCCTTGTTATTAGAACTAGACCAGCAAAAATGAAGATAGACAAGAGTTACGTTTCTCTTATGGCTGAATACTGGAATTACGACAACGATAACATTTCAGATCTTTTCTCACAAGGGTATAAGCGTTACAATAAATGTGTCGACTTTATAAACGGGCCCAAACCTGCAGGTATTAACTGGCATCAAATCGCACCTCCTACAGAGCTAAGGTCAGATGGCTATTATCTACATGTTCAAGACGTAGATGCAGATTACCGTTTGGGATTAGAAATGGGACTAAACTTCCTTTCCGAATTCGGATAATAACTTGAAAGTGCTTTAATGCTTTATCACGAAGTGCTTGATGTCAAATCGGAATCTATCTCCGAACACACCACCCTCTGCCCTCTTACCTGCTGAAATAGCCATGGTAATGCCTGCTTGTCTAGGCAACCCGAGTAATTTCTTAACCCTTTTAGAGTCCAAACCTTCCATAGGACAAGTATCGAATCCGTGTGCTCTCATAGCAAGCATGAAGTGAGCACATGCTAGCGCTGTACTTTTATGTCCCCATACTGTCATTCCCCACCTTCCCATAGGCTCTCTTGGAGTCGGTTTACTAATCCCTCTGATATTGTAGAAAAGCCACTTAAATGGTGCTGCTATTCCAAGAAATCCAGTAGTGTAAATCAATCGAGTAATCTTTTTAAAATATTGATAAGCTTTTTCGGGCATATCACCTCTTCTATCAAACTCCTCTAACATCCATTTGTTATTTCTCTTCCAAAGATCTGGACGCGCAACAAATACGAATAGTTCTTTTGCTGTTGAAGCTGCAGGCTGACCTAAACATAGCCTAACTAATTCTTTCTTTTTATCGGGATCAACTACGTGGTGAATCTCCCACGTTTGTAGGTTCGATGAGTTAGGAGCTTTGAGTGCAGCATCTAAACACTGATCAATTACATCTTGGGGTATAACGTCGTCAGCAAAAAACCTAACGCTACGTCTTGAATTAACAATGTCATGAAACGCTTTCGCATCAGTTTTGGGAGCATCCATTGAGGGACGCGAATTTTCATCTGTCGCCTCGAACATTTTAACTTTTACCATTACAGGAACTATTAAATTGATAGAAACAAACCAGCTATAGTAGCTGACATTAAATTAGAAAGGGTTCCCGCAGCAACAGCTAACAAGCCGAATCTAGCTATTTCAGAGCGTCTTGAGGGCGCAATGCCTCCAAGTCCACCAAGTAGAATCGCAATCGAACTTAGATTAGCAAATCCACAAAGAGCGAAAGCTACAATTGCTTTAGATTTCTCTGAAAGAATAAGAACAGAATCTTCTGCGATATAAGGCATAAAGTCGAGGTAGGCTACGAACTCATTAACAACAAGCTTTTGGCCTATAAAAGATCCTACAATATTTGCTTCATGCCAAGGTACACCGATTAAAAAAGCGAGCGGACTGAACACATATCCGAAAATGAGCTCTAGGGTTAAGTCAGGCATTCCGAACCAACCTCCTACCCCTCCAAATATCCCGTTCACTAAAGCAATTAATCCCACGAATGCGAGAAGCATAGCTCCCACATTTAATGCGAGCTTCAAACCCGCGCCTGCACCAGATGCAGCGGCGTCAATAACGTTAACGGGCTCTTCATCATCATCTCCCTCCGCATCGACATCGACATCAGCTGTTGACTTATCTGTTTCGGGCATTATGATTTTTGCAAAAAGAAGACCTCCCGGAGCTGCCATAAATGACGCTGCTATTAGATAGTGTAGTGGAACTCCCATAGAGGCATAACCAGCAAGAACACTTCCCGCTACAGAGGCAAGCCCACCCACCATTACAGCAAATAGCTCAGACCTAGTCATGTTTTTAATGAAGGGCTTAACGACGAGAGGTGCTTCGGTTTGGCCAACAAAAATATTAGCGGTTGCAGACAAAGACTCAGTACGAGACGTTCCCAAAAGTTTACTTAGAGCCCCGCCTAGTATGTTAATCACCCATTTCATGATTCCCAAATAATACAGCACGCTTATCAAAGCTGAGAAAAATATGATTACAGGCAGAACGCGAAGAGCGAAAATAAATCCATTATCGAAAGTCGCAGTCAAATTCCCAAACAGGAAGTTAATCCCCTCATTTCCGAATGCGATAACCTGAGCTACCGAATCAGAAATGGTTTGTAATACCACTTTACCATAAGATGAGTATAATACAAAAGCTCCGAATGAAAATTGGAGTCCGAAAGCTCCTAAAACGGTTCTAATCTTAATCGATTTCCTGTCTCTGGACAAAAGAACCGCAATTCCCATTAGAACCACTATTCCCACAAGGCTCATTAAAATTTCCATGCCGTGAATCTAATGATTATCTGCCCTTAGCGCACCATTTTTTACATTGAAAGCAAAAGGAATTAAATTTATAGCGCTTTCTGAGACCAACACCACTTCGTTTCTCACCTGTAATAATATCTTGATTTTAGTCGATTGACGAGTTTCCGATTCTAGTATAACTTGCCTACAACCTCCGCACGGCAAGAAAGCTTTTTCAACTGCAACTGGAGAAGGAGACACTACAGCCAAAGCCTCTATTTCTTCATCTGGAAATTGCGCCCCAGCAGCAAATAAGGCCACTCGCTCTCCACATAACCCAGAAGGGTATGCAATATTTTCCTGGTTACTACCCATAACAATCTGTCCCGATTTAAGCCTAACAGCAGATCCTACTCGAAACCCAGAATAAGGAGCATAGGCTTTCGCCGCAGCTTCATGAGCTTTTGTAAGCAGTTCTGACTCTTGTTTGGTTAAATCTGCCGCATCTATGAGAGTTAGCTTACAACTCGTCTCCATCACTTCGTACTTCATCGAAGCAAGATAGTAAGAAAAGTCTCCCTGACGGATAACCTACTGGCAGAATTCCCCGAAGCTAGATAAAATATTTAAGATGTCCGACACAGTAACCACACCATCTCCGTTAACATCTCCATTACAAGCATTTGTACATCCAAAATCAGCGAGAATAATTAACAGATCGCCGACCTCAATAGCACCGTTGTTATTTAGATCTAAAGGACAAAGAGCAACACCTTCACAGTTATATCCTGGTAAAGCAAAAACACAGCTGCCTGGATCTGTTGCTAAAGCATCGTAGTTGCACGCTGTAGGGTCTTGGCAGCCAGGTATTTCGTTTTCATCACAGACCCCATCTCCATCAGCATCGAACAAACACATTCCAGCACAGTCTAAAAATGGTCCAGGTGGATATGTACAAGATCCATCGTCTGTATTTGCGAGAACATCATAGTTACAAGCATTCGAATCTGTACACCCAGGAGTAGCATTATAACAAGTTCCGTCATCTACTGTAGCATTTGGATCATAGTTAGTTGCATTCGGGTCAGTGCACCCTTCAATTACAGGTGATTCTATACAGAATGGATGATCTGCTTGCGTACCGAAAGCTCCTCCATCCACTATTTGGGCAAGAACATTCCCCGCATCATCAACTAACTGATAATCGCCCGTTACTCCACCATAACTCATCCCATCACCATAACTATCAAATACAGAAAGAGTATAACACCCATAAGAAATGCAAGCTGCCTCAGTATATACAGTTTCTGAAGAAAAATATGGGCCACCAGACCAAATAACTAGTCCATTCGCATCTGTTACAGACCAGGTAGTTTCACCTGGATATGAGTCCGTTAATAACGTCAAAGTCACATCCGACCCTCCTGAAACGGTAAATGAGTTATTCGATACATTATTAGATAAGTTATCGTCTGGCCCACTCCCCATTCCTAAAGAAACGTTAGCGTTAATTACATGAGTTCCTGGACCTAGGTCTATGCACTGATCTCCATTAGGACAAACAGCGATATCCACTGACATCCCTGAAGTAAGTGAACCAACCCAGGTTTGGGTAGAAGCTCCACCACCTCCAATAGTATAGGTAGTCGTAAACTCCGTAATGGTTTGGACTCCTAAATTCACAACAGTGATTACAGGACTGACAGCTGTTCCGCAATCCGTTGATGTTAAGCCTGATACTCCTTGAAGAGCTATATCCCAATCAGAACCACCAACTCCTTGAGTAATGATAACGTTCGAGTTAGATATATCGAAGAAAACATTGCCCTCTCCTTTAATTTTGAAACGAGCTGTTGTAGTTGTGATGTCAGGGATTAATACAACTGCAGAACCATCGTTTGTCACTCCTGACGCGAGTTGAGTCGGGAACGAATATCCACCATCTGTAGATAATAGAATTTCAACTGTTGTGCAATTCACAGGAGCGGCATCAGTTCCTGCAACGTCCCATGTAATGGTTGCGAAACCGTTAGGGATAGAACCAGAGTTAGGAGACGTTACGACGAACGGTCCAGAGTTGCCATCAACTGAAATCGAAATTAGATCGTCTGTAAATGCCCCGCCACCAGCGCGGTTATCTCTCACTGAGCATTTGAATTGAAGCCCTCGTGAATATGTAGGCATATGCTCTCCTATAGTAGTTGTGCCATTTACAAGATCCGTAATTCGTGGGAACACACGGGTCGCAGAGGTAGTTGATGACCACGACCTGAAAATTGGTTGATTTCCTGAGGGATTAGTGAGGTTATTATCCCCTCCAGCTGTAGAAGGCCCTAAATCATACTCTTCCCAGTTGTAAGTTATAGGATCTCCATCGGAATCGTTACCAGTCGCAATAAGCTCAAAGGGTGTGTTTGCGGGAATGGTACTTCCTCCTCCGTGTGCTACAACTGTGGGAATATTGTTATTCGTATCAAAAGGAATGCTACAAGAATTACCTCCTCCATTAACCGTAAAGGAAATCATCTCATTGATACTGTGATTGTGGAAATGATCGTCTGAATTAGGTTGAAGATTGGGAGAGCAAATTCCAGCGTATCCCATAATAGTAGATGCTGATCCTGGCTCGAAAGCTGCCCCGCTTGATCTGTTACAACTGTTATTTTGAGTGTGGTTCGCTCCCCATTGGTGTCCCATTTCGTGAGACACGTAATCAATATCGAAAGGATCATTCACAGGTGCGGTTTGGCCTGTCACACCCCCTGCTTTATTACCACCACAAGGAGCTTGCAAATAAGCTACTCCGCCCCCACCAGTAGAAAACACGTGACCTATATCGTAGTTGTTGTAACCTATGACATCGTCACATGTGGTTTGGTTTTGAGCTAACATCGCTGACCCGTTTCCGTTAGAATATGGATCAGAACCACTATTAAAAAAGATCAAATTGTTATTGTTCGGAACTAGAACCATACGAATACACACATCGCGCTCGAATACTCCGTTAACCCTAGCCATAGATGTATTCATCGCAGACATTACCCCAACATCCGTACCACCGTGATAGGCGGCATATTCACCTGTACAAGCGAGGGCTAATCGGTAAGTCCTTAAAATTGTTCCATTCGAAACCATTAAATTTTTCTGCATACCCATTTGAAGAACCTGCCCTTTAGAGCCTGGCGCTTCTGGAGTTGAAGTTGAATTCTTTCCTTTTTTAGGGGCCAAATAACCTAGCCCTGCATCTTCGACAATACAACCTTCGTGCTGCTTGTCCGTTGCTTCATAGAAACTAGCCTTGGTGTAGCTAATGCATTTGGTCAAATCACCCGTTGTGTAGGGATCAATGTAGACAGTAGATTTAGATCGCAAAATCATCGCATGAAAACCCTGCGGAGTAAGGTCGAACCTCACTATCGACGCAGGATTATCTATCCCTTGTCCCAAATACACTTGAATTTCCGGGTATTTCGCGGCTAACTCAGGAGCCATAACCGGGCTATTCACGAACGAAAAAGACTCCATAGTGCCATCGGGCATAGGAAGCTCGATAATCGACTTTGAATTTTTAGCCGAAATATTTGAGCGACTTGACTCTAAAGGAGCTGCGTTGAGAACTTGCTTAATACTCTCTAAGTCAATAGCTACAGTCCTATACGTAGCAGGCTGAATAGTTGGTAGTTCATCTGCTGCTCTAACAACCACATCCGACCAATACCCACCTTGAGCAAATGTTTGGTTTACATTGACTTGTATCAAGCTTACTGTAAAGACGGTAGCTAATAAAAAGGCTGAATGAAGTAATCGACGCATTGTAATAAAGATTTGAGTTTAATTCTTTCAGAAACTAAACGCCAATATTACTAAACGGTTGCCTGTGATTAATAAATTTTATTCGTAAGTAGGCTTATTCCAAACCTTAATTTTATCTTCAAGGGAAACGCCGTTAAGAACTTCCACAACGAGACCGTCTGACAGACCGAGCTTTACGTCGCGTCTTTCATAGGTGTCGGGAGCGATTTCGATATCTACGAACGCTTGTCGTTTATCGTACTGGACTAATATCTCACTGAGGGTAAGTACTGAATCACGACGATCAAGTTCCACATCGGCATTTGCGGAATATCCCGCTCGAAGGAACTGACCGTCTTCGAGGGTTACTGCAGCTTTAATTTCAAATTGAATCGCTCCTGACTCTTCTACTCCTTTAGGGGAGATGTGCTCTAACGTCGCTGGGTAAGCAGAACCGTCAATAGCACCTATCGTAAGAACGATATCCATACCCTCGTGAAGCTTCTCCACCTCGCTTTCGTCAATCTTACCTATAAAAATAAGGTCCTTCATATCAGCGACAGAAGCGACAGTGGTGCCATCATTGAAGTTGTTTGCCTCAATTACACTGTTACCCTTCTTAACAGGTACGTCTAATACCATTCCGAAGATAGTAGATCGTATTAACGTGTTGGAAGTGCTCCCTCCTCTTGAAGTTACGCCTTCTCGAACTATGCGAAGATTATCCTCAGCGCCTAATACCTCCTCTTTAGATTGGTTTAAAGCAAGTTCAAACCTCTGCATTTCCATCGCAGAAACCACACCGTTTTCAAAGAGCTCAGAATTCCTTTCAAAAGTTGTCAATGCATCATCTCTAGAGATTTTAGCTCTAGAAAGTCTATTCTCAGCACTTGATAGCGCTGACATATTAGGTACTATAGTAACCTCCGCTATGATATCCCCTGCTTTGACCAAATCTCCCGCCTCCACATGCACA
This sequence comes from Flavobacteriales bacterium, assembly GCA_015663855.1. GTDB lineage: Bacteria > Bacteroidota > Bacteroidia > Flavobacteriales_D > Sanyastnellaceae > UBA974. The sequence goes on from DQRJ01000116.1 coordinate 7,501, forward strand.
ACCCTAACAATTCCACTAACCTGTGGCTTAATCAATATCTCTTGACGAGGCTGAATGCTACCCGAAGCAACCGTCTTTAGAATAATATCTCCCATTTCCGGCGACTTAGTTTCGTAAGAAGCAAGAGTGGTTTGTTCTTTTGCATACAAAAAATCAACTGTGTAGATAGCAGCTCCCACTACTAAAACCACAAACCCAAGAAGGGTGTATAAACGACCTTTTTTCATTCTGTTCTTATTGCTTCAACGGGACGTACAGCGACTGCTCGAATAGCCGGCAATATACCTGCAATAAGTCCCATTACGAGCATCACGCCTAGGGCGATTAGCACGATGTTAAGTGATACCTCGGGATTGCGAAAGCTGCCTCCCGCACCATCCATAGATTTTAGTAAATTATTTACGCCCTCCAGGGACACAACGCCTAACGATACACCGGCAAGACCGGAGAGAGTCGTGAGGAACATGGTCTCAGCCATGATTTGGCGCATTACCGTAAAAGGAGTTGCGCCCATAGCTCGGCGAATGCCGAGCTCTTGCGTGCGCTCCCTAACCGTAATTAGCATGATATTCATTATTCCGATAGCCCCGGCTAA
>DQRJ01000175.1 GCA_015663855.1 Flavobacteriales bacterium
GGTGAAAAACTCGTCTGCCGTCAGGAATGTGGCGACGATTCTACGCACGAATTTGTCTGACCCCGCGGTAGTGGTGGTGTCCGCTATGGGCAAGACAACTAACGCTTTAGAGAAGATTTTTAAGATCTTAAATTCGGATGGATTTGATAAAGCCCAAACCGAAATTTCTGAAATCATCTTCTCTCACAACGAAATATCTCGAGAGCTCGAGATAGGTTTGGATTTAAGCTCGGTTTTTTATTCAGCACTCGAAGAAGCGAGTCAACTTGAAAATATCGATGCTCGATATGACGCGCTAGTGGCGTCTGGAGAGGATGCGAGTACGAGGATTCTAGCGGAATTTCTTCGAAAGGAGAGTTTCGATGTTGTTTGGCGCGATGTTCGAGACGTAATTTCTACAGACGAAAGGCATAGAGAAGCTCGAGTCGATGAGAGTGATATTTTCAAGATGGGGTTAGGGCTTAGGACTGAACTTTCTAGCTCGTCTTCGAAATCTCCTCGAATAGTCGTGACTCAGGGATTTATCGGAAGATCTAAAAATGGAAGTACTACTACTTTAGGTCGTGAGGGATCGGACTATTCCGCGGCATTGCTTGCATGTGCAATCGGAAGTAAAGAGGTCGTAATCTGGAAGGACGTTCCTGGAATGCTTAATGCGGACCCGAAGGTTTTTTCGAACACTGTTACTGTGACAGAACTCGATTATGGGGAGGCGTTAGAACTAAGCTACTACGGTGCGAGTGTAATACATCCCAGAACGATTAAACCACTCCAAAACGATGGCATCCCACTTTATTTACGAAGCTTTATCGATCCCGATGCGCCGCGAACTCGCATAGGTGCCTACCCTGGACAGACGCCTTCCGTTCCGATGTACATTTCTCGCCCTAACGTTGTGCGACTGTCCCTCGGCCCGTCAGATCGTTCATTCGTAGGAGAGGATCACCTCTCTACTGTGTTCGGCGCCTTAAATAGTTCGGGAATTCATATTAGAATGATGCAGAACTCAGCTATACAATTCGATTTGGTTTTCGATGAAGATGATGAAAAGTTGAAGAGCTTTATTAAGGGACTTGGCAATGGGTTTTGGACTAAACTCACAAGCGAGTTAGACCTACTGACCATAAAACACGGCGAGGAGGAGTTGATAGAAGAATTAACTGCGGGAAGGGAAGTCTTGATGGAGCAGAAATGTCCATCTACGGTGAGGCGACTGTTGAGTTAAAGCGGACTTGCGCTAGCTAGTACTCGTCTTCGTTGAAGAAGAAGTCTTCCTTAGAAGGGTAGTCAGGCCAAATATCTTCAATCGTATCGTAGTTTTCTCCATCGTCCTGAAGACCTTGAAGATTTTCTACTACTTCTAGTGGAGCACCTGTACGCATAGCGAAATCGATGAGCTCGTCTTTAGAAGCGGGCCAAGGTGCGTCCTCTAAGTAAGAGGCTAATTCGAGAGTCCAATACATTGCTATTCTTGCTTTCTTACTTATGTAAGGGTTACAGCGCGCAAAAATAACAGAATCTCAATGAATTGCAAGTTTTCAGACGATTATCTCGTCTTCCAAGCGATTTCTTCAGTGCCAGTAACGTTTGAAAGATGGCGGGCTGTTGTAAATAGTAGGTCTGAGAGTCGATTCAGGTATATTATTAGCTCGGAATCGATGTCTGCAACTTGTGCTAAAGAGACACATCTGCGTTCGGCTCTTCGACAAACTGCCCTCGCGACGTGGGCATCAGCAACGGAGGGGTGACCACCTGGTAGCAAGAAGTTCTTTAAAGCGGGTACGTTCTCATCGACTTGGTCCATCCATTTCTCAAAAGCTGTTACTGCGTTTGAATCGAAGGGTGGAAGTTTGGCTTTCATTTCTGGATCAATAGTGGCCAAATGGCTCCCTAGAGTGAAAAGTTGCGATTGAATGTCTCGGAAAAAATCTAAATGGGGCGCGAGAGCTTCATGTTCAATAAGTTTACCTAAAAAGGCATTTAACTCATCAACAGTGCCGTAGGCCTCGATTCTTAGGTCGTCCTTCTTCACTCTTGCACCACCGAAAAGCCCAGTTGTGCCATCATCACCAGTTCTTGTATAGATACGCATGAAACGAAACTACGTAGATTATCTTGCGCATTAATGAAGGAAGTGAAGAAAAAGCAAAATAGGTACGATAATGCCTATATGAGAATGGCTGAAGAATGGGCGAAACTGTCCCATTGTACACGGAAAAACGTAGGTGCTCTTATCGTAAAAGATGGGATGATTATCGCCGATGGATATAATGGTTCGCCGAGTGGATTTCCGAACGTGTGTGAGAATGAGGATGGGGAAACGTTTTGGTATGTTCTGCACGCTGAAGCAAATGCCATTACGAAGCTCGCGAAATCTAACAATAGCGCAGAAGGGGCAACTCTTTATATAACGCTTTCTCCATGTAGAGATTGCGCAAAGCTCATTTTACAATCGGGCATCGTGCGTGTCGTTTATAAGGTGGCGTACAAGGATACAGATGGAATTGATTTCTTAAAAAAGTCCTCTATTTTGACCGAATTACTTGGTGAATAAGATGAGCGAAAACGACAAAAAGTCTATTTTTAAGGGTCCCACGGGCCCGTTGATTTTCGCGCTGACTTTAGCGGCGGGGTTGATGTTGGGCCGTGGGTGTGACGATGTTTCGCATCGAAAAACGTTTATGGGCTCTCGCATATCTCACATTTTAGACCAAATCGAAGTTCTTTACGTCGATTCCGTCGATAGGGAGGCGCTCGTCGATGTTGCTGTCGATGCGATCATTAACGAATTAGACCCTCACACTTACTATTTCACTCAGGAAGAGATTGACGCGAATGCGGAATCGATGGAAGGAAATTTCGAGGGTATAGGGGTGGAATTTATTATTAAGGACGATTCGTTAATGGTGGTGTCGGTAATAGAAGGCGGGCCGTCGGAAAAGGCAGGTGTACTAGACGGAGATAGAATTGTTGAGGTCGGTGAGGTCGAAGTTTCTCAGGAGAAGCTTGATAATAAGCGAGTGATGAAGTTGTTGAAGGGGGAGCGAGGTACTCGGGTCGAACTTGGCTTAGTGCGAAGTGGTTCTTTCGAGCACGTAAATGTTGAGATTGAACGTGATAGAATTCCTATATATAGCGTCGTCGCCTCTTTCGTTTTAGAGAACGAGGTGGGATATATAAAGATTAATCGATTTTCCGCTACGACAGCTATTGAGTTCGAAAAAGCGATGAACGAGATAGAGCTTGAAGGTGTTAATTCGTTGATTATAGATTTACGATCTAATGGAGGAGGGTACTTAAACCCGGCCGTAGATATGATAGACCTTTTCCTCAATAAAGACGAGGAAATCCTCTACACCGAAGGGAACGCCGTTGCGAGAAAAAATTACCTTTCTAGAGTCGATGGGGAGTATAAAGATTGGCCTCTCGCGATAATAATCGACGAAAATTCTGCGTCTGCAAGTGAGATTTTCGCTGGCGCCATGCAGGATAACGACCGAGCTATAATATTAGGCCGAAGATCTTTCGGAAAAGGCCTCGTCCAAGAAGAGTACGACGTACCCGGTGCTGGCGCGCTACGACTTACTATCGCGAGGTTTTATACTCCGAGCGGTCGAGCTATTCAAAAACCCTACGGCAAAGACGTTAATTACGAACACGACCAGATAGATCGATTTGACTCGGGCGAACTCTATTTCGAGGACAGTATTAAAGTCGCCGATACCGTAATTTTCCGAACAAAATTAGGACGTCCCGTCTTCGGAGGAGGAGGAATCACTCCAGATATCTTTATTCCGATAAATAACCCCGGATCGAACGTAGTTCTTTCAGAACTGGTTTGGACTGGTGCCATCCGAGATGCGGCATTTTCATGGATAGATTTACATCGAAACGAATTACCCGATAATTTATCTGAATCGAGCAAGATTTGGATGGATATAAATAAGGGAGGGAAGGCTACTATCAAAAGGGTAGTGGCGGAAATGGAAATGGTTTGGCCTGAAAGTTCAACAGAGGAAGGGAGAGAGGGAATAGAGAGGATAATGAATCGATTCTACGCTCAAGTCATCCGAATCGTCGAGGACGACAACGGCTTCTACAGGGCCTTGTACGAGGGGGACGACGCCATAGAAAGAGCGCTTTATGAATTGTTAGAAGAACGTAGGTTCGGCAGTCGCGATGGAAGACTATATTTGCTCCCAGAGATTGAGCCGAATCAAAGTGATTCCCTCTCACAAACTTTAAATATTAATTAAAATGGCATTCGAATTACCAAAGCTACCCTATGCATACGATGCTCTTGAGCCGCATATCGATGCTCGCACAATGGAAATCCATCACGGTAAGCACCACGCAGGATACACAAGCAAGCTTAACGCTGCTATCGCTGGAACAGACCTAGAGGGTTCTTGCATTGAGGATCTAATGGCGAATAATACAGATAACGTTGCTGTTCGAAATAACGGAGGTGGATTTTATAACCACACAATGTTCTGGAACTCTATGTCTCCTAATGGAGGTGGTCTTCCTTCTGGAGATCTAGCCACTGCTATCGACGCTTCTTTCGGATCGTTCGACGCTTTCAAAGATGAGTTTTCGAAAGCTGCGGCTACTCGTTTCGGGTCTGGTTGGGCTTGGCTTTGTTCTGAAGGAAATGACAAGTTGAAGATTTGTTCTTCTGCGAACCAGGATAACCCACTTATGACTGGTATTGGATGCGGTTGCACTCCTATTATGGGCCTCGATGTTTGGGAGCATGCATACTACTTGAATTACCAAAACCGTCGCCCAGACTACATCTCAGCGTTCTTCAATGTTGTAGACTGGAACGCAATTGCTGGACGTTTCGCTGAAGCGAACAAGTAATAAGCCAGTGAGCCGCTTCGTTATAATAGTAGCAGGCGGCACGGGTACGCGTATGCGTACAAAAACTGCGAAACAATTTTTAATGATCGAGGGTCTGCCTATTTTATGGCGGACCCTTCGTCGTTTTCAGCAGGCCGTTCCCGATGCTCCGATTACTCTCGTCCTTCACGAATCTCTCTTCGATGAATTTCGAAACCTAGAATCTCATCACGGTCCTTCAGGCGCGACCCATCTAGTCAAAGGCGGCGCCGAGCGATTCCATTCCGTCCTCGCCGGTCTCACCTCGCTCCCCGATGAAGGCCTTGTCGCAATTCACGATGCCGTCCGACCTTTTCCGTCCATCGAGCTCATCCGCACAGCGTTCGACACAGCTGCCACTCACGGATCCGCTATCCCCTCGATTCCTCTCAAGGATAGCATCCGTAAAATTTCCTCATCTGGTTCAGATTCTGTTTCTGTAAATCGTTCCGACTTTATTGCAGTCCAAACCCCTCAATGCTTCGATATCTCGCTCCTTAAACCAGCCTTCGCAGCACCTTATTCCCCAGCTTTTACCGATGATGCCTCTGTTTTTGAAGCGGCAGGCCATTCAATAACTCTCTGCCCAGGCGATCCCGTAAACATGAAATTAACGACCCCCGAAGATCTCATCATCGCTCGGGCTTTGTTAGATCGGTAGCACCTCTACGTCGTTCGAGCGTTTTAACCATCGAACGCTCAATACTATTGCGATTGCGCCTACGAGCGTAGAAATAGCTTCGGCTATCCCCCAACTCCCCGAGCTTGGGTCCATCCCTTCCGCAATCCACTGCGGTCCTAGCCACCAAGCGGCAAATACAGCAAGACCATTGTTGATGAAGTGTCCAAGTATAGCAGGCCATAAACTACCGCTTGCGTATACTAGATATCCGAATCCGGCACCTAAAAGCATGCGCGGGATAAACCCGAAAAATTGAAGATGAATCGCGCTAAATATTGCAGCGCTAATCCAAATCCCGATATGTATATTTCCACTCCACTTAGCGAAAATGGGTTGTATCGTTCCTCGAAATAGCCACTCTTCGCAAATTGCAGGAAGTAATGCTACAGCTACGAGGGTTGCGATAAACTGGTTCGAGGTTTCCATTTGGAGCATGGCCTCGGTTATGCGCGCAGCTTCGGCTTCGAGCGCAGCAGCCATAGAATGTATAGTCGATCCCTCGACGAGTAACCATTCATTTAGACGGTAAGAGAGATCGAGAAAAGGCGAGAATCCCATAGTAATAATAACTGCTCCGACTAGGAATTTCCATAGATGTTCGGATTTACCTTTTGAAGAAAACCCTACTCCGGACGCAGATCCATATAGGAGAGCGTACGCGAGTCCGGCGCTGCCGAAGGCAATGATTTGGTTTAAAGAATTTAGAAGAAGATTAGCGCAAATCCCAGTTTCAGAATCCAAATTAGACATGGCAGAAAGTAACTCAGGCAAAGTGCCGCCTGTGTCGCAAACTGCCGCAGACACGTAGGTTCCGAGGAAAACAGACAGCCCCATTCCGGTCAGCGCTACGCATACAATGAAGATAAATTGCAAGAGCGGGTGAAGATTCCTGAAGGCGGCTTGTATGAACAACATGCGAAGGGCTTAATTTTGCGGCAAGTTCGTGAAAATTTAAGTAAGGTTTGGTAAAAATTGCAGACATAGAGTTAGCGGAGTTTCCGCTATTGCTTGCTCCGATGGAGGATGTGAGTGATCCGCCCTTTCGTGCCGTATGTAAAAAGTATGGTGCAGACCTTATGTACACTGAGTTTATTAGCTCTGAGGGACTTATTCGCGACGCTGCGAAAAGTAAGATGAAGCTCGATATTTTCGAATACGAACGCCCGGTAGGAATCCAAATTTTCGGATCAGATATCGGTCCTATGAGAGAGGCCGCCGCTATCGCAGAACAAGCCGGTCCGAACCTAATCGATATCAACTATGGATGTCCAGTAAAGAAAGTAGCGTGTAAGGGTGCAGGAGCAGGGATACTTCAAGATATTCCTAAGATGGTTGCGATGACGAAAGAAATCGTCAATACTTGCTCGCTTCCTGTCACAGTAAAAACTCGTCTAGGTTGGGACGAAAATTCAAAATACATTGTCGAGGTGGCGGAACGATTGCAAGATGTAGGGATTGCTGCGATAAGTATTCATGGGCGCACAAGAGCGCAGATGTATAAGGGAGAGGCGGATTGGTCTTTAATTGCAGAGACGAAAAACAACCCTCGTTTAAACATTCCTGTTTTCGGAAATGGAGATATCGATACCCCTGAAAAAACTGTGGAATATCGAGATCGTTTCGGCATTGATGGAATTATGATAGGGCGTGCAAGCATAGGAGCTCCGTGGATTTTCAATGAAATCAAGCACTTTATGGCTACGGGTGAACATTTGGCCCCACCAAATATGGCTGCAAGAATCGCTGCGGCCTCAATGCATTTCGAAGGTTCATTACAATGGAAAGGAGACAGATTAGGCATAGTCGAGATGCGTCGTCACTACGCTAATTACTTCAAAGGGATTCCAGATTTCAAGAAGCACAGATTAGATTTGGTCACGCTTGATACGGTCGAAGAGATCAGAGCGAAACTGAATCTCATCGGAGGACTTTTCGCAGATCACGATTTTAATAGGTAGGTTTTAGATACGTCTGATTAGAAATCTTACCATAGCTGCGGAGCCTAGACCCCCTATTCCGATTACGATGGCGAGGGTGCCGACGACGTCTATAAGCGCAAGTTTCACTGGGTAGGAGGGAACTACCGAGCCCTCTAGGGTGAGCCATCCATAGGAGTCCTGACCGATGACGAGCGCGATGCCTATAACCGCGCCTATCGCTCCACCTATGATGTTGATGGCAAGTCCCTGTATAGAGAAAGTCCGCTCTAAATCTCGACCTCTCATTCCCATCGCTTTAAAGACTTCTAAATCGTCTCTTTTATCGATCAGAAGCATAGTTAAAGAGGCTAGGATATTGAAAGCCGCTACGACCAAAATGAAGCTCAGAATAACGAAAGTTGCCCACTTTTCGGCGCGATTGGTTTGGGTTATAAACTTATGCTTCTCAGCTCTAGTCCTTAACATCACTTCGGGTCCTAAAGCCTCGAGGAATTCCTTGTCCGTCGCCAACATTTCGCTAGTCCAGCCCTTCGCTACACGTATCTCAAACCTCGAAACTTCGTCAGGCCTGTCGAACAATTCACGAGTAAGCTGCAATGGCGCTAGTACGTAGCGAGTGTCCAGGTCGGCATTTATCGAAAAAGTTCCGCAAGCGAGGGCGGGAAGAGTTCGGAAAGCCTTCTCTTTATTACGACTGAGTCGCTTTCCTCGTATGGGAGCGCCTAATGACATTAACGGCGGCTCTAATGAGTCAGATCTGACTCCTATTTCTGAACGGATTCCATATCCGAGGCATATACACTGCTCGTTCAGGAATGATTTACCCCAAACCCCTTCTACAATAGCCCCTTCGATTTTCGAAACTTGCCCATAGTTCGAGTCCACGCCTATCACAGAACAAATCTGAGTTATCCCGTTCCCTCGAATAATTGCCTCACTTTCTATAACGGCGGAGTAGATGGCTACTCCGGGATGAGCTGAGATTGTCGCGCTTAGCTCGTTCGGAATTACCTCCCCAGAAACGGGGACTACAGCGAGGTCGGCATCGAGTGTGCCGAATAAGTTTTGGACTAATCCCTCGATCCCATTAAATGCTGAGAGGATAGCTATCATAGCCATAGTCACAGCTGCAATAACGAACATAGAGATTCCGGAAATTACGTGGACGAGTTTACGTGACTTCGGTTGGAAAACGTATCGTCGGGCAAGTCGGAATGGAAGACGCACAGCTTTACCCTTTCAGAGCTTGCTCCACAGCGTCGTAGTAGTCAAGACTATCGTCGATGTAAAAATTTAGTTCAGGAATTCTACGAACCTGCTTTCCTATGATGCCTCCTAAAGTTCGACGAGTCCAATTCGATTCCTTTTTTACCACTTTCAGAGCTTCCTCCACATCTTTAACGGCCATAAAACTCAGATATATCTTCGCAGATCCTAAGTCAGGGGACATACGTACCTGAGTTACAGTAATAAAAAGTCCTTCGTAATGCATGTTTGCTTCACGTTGGAATATCATACTTAGTTCCTGTTTAAGGAGAGAACCTACTTTTTCTTGGCGGATAGACATATGACGAAGTTAGTAAAGGAATTGATTGTAAGGATAGCGTTTTATGTGCAAGTCTTTCACACGTTCGTAAAGCAAAGCTCTCAAAGTGGTGATATCATCCTTGCTTTTCGCGCTTAGGAAAATCACGTCGCTACCATCTTTTTCAAAGCGCTCTTTCAATCCAGATATGAGATCTTCCGCAGTACTTTCGAACTCGTTTCCAAAGTTAACAGCTAATTCACTTTCCTGATCGGCATCCTCTAAAAGGTCGATTTTATTGAAAAGTAAAAGTGTAGGCTTATCATCAGAACCGATTTCTGCCAAAGTTCTTTCTACAACTGCGAGTTGATCTTCAAATTGAGGGTGACTAACGTCAATTACGTGGATAAGGAAATCACTTTCACGAGTTTCGTCTAGGGTAGACTTAAAGCTCTCGATGAGTTGAGTAGGAAGTTTGCGAATAAACCCTACGGTATCGCTTAACAAGAAAGGAAGATTCCCCACCACGACTTTTCTTACGGTAGTGTCTAGGGTAGCGAACAGCTTATTCTCAGCGAATACATCGCTTTTAGATAGGGCGGTCATAAGTGTACTTTTCCCAGCATTTGTATACCCAACTAAAGCGACCCTTATCAAAGCTCCACGGTTACTTCTCTGAGTCGCCATCTGCTTATCGATAGCGGCCAACTCCTTTTTCAGCAACGCAATACGATCTCTAATAATCCTTCTATCTGTCTCAATTTCTTTCTCCCCAGGCCCTTTCATACCTATACCACCTTTCTGCTTCTGAAGGTGAGTCCACATATTCGTAAGACGAGGGAGAAGGTATTGGTATTGCGCTAGCTCGACCTGAGTTTTCGCATGGGCTGTACGAGCTCTTTGAGCGAAGATGTCAAGGATTAGGTTAGGTCTATCGAGGACTTTTACTCCCTCGATTTCTTTCTCGATATTTCTAACCTGAGATCCACTTAATTCATCGTCAAAAA
>DQRJ01000119.1 GCA_015663855.1 Flavobacteriales bacterium
CGCTGCAGGTCAAGAAGCTTTCAACTCCCTCGCGTCTGACGCTCTTCATGCGGGTTGGAATTTCTATGGTCTCACGAATGGTGATTCGGACATGAATGAAGCGTTTGCCGACAAAAATAATGCGCCTTACGAGTTCCTTACTTGTGACCAAACCGAGCTTAAAATTGTTGTCCGTTCTAATCCAGGACTTGTCCTTCTTAAAGACGGTATCGTCATCAAAAAGTGGTCTTGGCGAGATATTCCGTCGTTTAATGATCTTTCAAACGGCGAGTGAGATTCCTTGTAAAACGATTAGTCCAAGGGTTTGGCGTTCTTTTAGGAACGTTGACTCTCGTTTTTATTATTTTCTCTTGGGTTCCTGACCCCGCTCGCGAGCTTGCAGGCCAAGCCGAGCGTGAATCGGTAGTTGAGGCGTTTCGAACTAAGCACGGTCTCGACCTTCCAACTCATATTCGGTATTTGCACTTCCTAGGCGATTTAGTTCCCTTCGGCTCTCGTACAGACGGCTCCATCGGCTTTCGCTCTCCTGATCTAGGCTCGAGCTACATTACCGACCGCCCCGTAATAGACACTGTTCGCGACGCTCTTCCTGCCACTCTTATTCTCGCCTGCGTAGCTATGCTATTCGCTACTTTGTTCGGAATAGCGATAGGGCTCGCTCTCGCGCTTTCCCCTTCCTCGCGATTTGGCGACCTAATCCTATCGATTTGCGCCTTAGGAATGAGCGCCCCGAGTTTCGTGGTCGCCATTATCGTCGCATGGTTGTTCGGGTACGTACTTCATTCGTACACGGGCCTTCCAATGACGGGGGGTATGATAATCGTTGATCCATTCGAAGGCCCTCGTCTAGCTTGGGCACACTTAATTTTGCCCGCTTTCACTCTCGGAATCCGCCCCCTCGCGGTCATCATCCAGCTATCTCGAAATTCCGCCCTTGACGTCCTCGCCTCGCCCTACATCCGCACGGCCCGATCGAAAGGACTTTCTTCAAGCCGAATTCTTTTCAAGCACGTCCTCCGAAACGCCCTCAACCCCGTCCTCACAGCTACTAGCGGATGGTTCGCGTCTATGCTAGCCGGCGCAGTCTTCGTCGAATTCGTCTTCGGATGGAAGGGGATGGGCCTACTTATGTTTTCTGCTCTAGAGCGAGGTGACCTTCCTGTAGTGATGGGTTGCACTCTCGTGATTGCCACAATATTCGTTTTAGTGAATGTGGTGGTCGACCTTCTTTATGGGGTGCTAGATCCTCGTGTGTCACAGGATTAAGGATTTTATAGTCCTCCTACGGTACTAGGCTTTGTAACCTAGTGTTTAGCTCGTGTAAAAGCATTGAAGACACTTTATTAAAGTAGCGTTTGGTTCTGTAGCTTGCTACCCACCTAATCCCGGATACAGCATTTGTGAGAAATACCTCATCTGCTTTGAGTAATTCCTGTGGTGTTAGTGTGCACTCAAATACTTTAATGCCTAATTCTATAGCTAGGTTAAATATCGAAGCTCTCATTACGCCGCCTACCGGGCCTGAAGTAAGGTTTGGAGTGTATAGGTTGCCATTGCTTACTAGGAATATGTTAGAGCCGGTGGCTTCAATGATTTGGTGTTCGTTATTGAGTATTAATGCATCGTCAAGTCCTTTTTTACTCGCGTACAGTGCGGCTTGAATGGAGATAGTGGAGTTGAGATTTTTATAGTTCGAGAACTTATCTGGGGTCTTTGTTAGATCTGTGAAAAGCCCTATTGCAACTCCCTTAGAATTAAGCTCGAAGCCATCGGAAGATATGTGTTCTATCGAGGCGAACCATTCGGCAATGTTGCTTTTAGGTGAAAATTTACCTCCTCCTCCTCGGTATATGGTAAGTCTAATGCGTGCACTTTTTGTGAGGCCAGATTGTGTAGCTAGTTCCTTTAATGAATCGAGTAATGCGTCCTTTTCGAGTGAGGAAGGCATTGAGATTTGATATGCAGCAAGGCTATCGTTGATGCGCCCAAAATGCAGGTCGAAAAGAGGGATTTCATTATTAATCAAGCGCATAGACTCGAAGAATCCGTCCGCGTAAAGGAACCCACGATTGTTGAACGCGTTAGGGAGTCGGTTTACGTCGGTGATAGTACCGTTAACTAAGAATTTGTAATCGTTTTGCATTAGATTATTGTAACTCAGGTAAGTAGCCCTCTAGGTCTGCATTTGTGGGTATTAAAACGCCTGGCACTCCTAAAGGCGAGGCGCAATCTAAATCGCGTTGTTTATCACCGACCATCCAAGAGGAGGAGGGGTCGATGTTGTGTTTCGCAAGAGCTCTCTCAATCATCATCGATCCGGGTTTTCGACTGAGTGATTTTCCAGTTATTTCGTGATGTGGACTGTAATATATGTCGAGCAGGGGGGTGCCGTTCTTCTCAAGAATCGATTGAAGATATTTATGAATTTCTTCGACCTCTTTATGACCGTAAATTCCTTTAGCTATACCCCCTTGGTTAGTGATTAAGATAAAAACAAATCCCCTTTCCTTTAAGATGCTTAAGGATTTAAGGACTGTGGGAAGTAGGGTGAACTCATCTATGTTTCGGGTGTAATCGCCTGGGTCATGGTTAATTACGCCATCTCTGTCTAGAAAAATCGCTTTGCATCTTTTAGGCATGAGTGGTGGTGTAAAAGGCATAGGACAAATTTAACGTCTAACCCACCTCGCTTGTGTACTTTTGGTATGTGAAAAAAGGAAAGGAAATAAAAGCTTTCTCAGCTACAACTTTTAAGGAGTGGCAGGAGATAGCGGAAGAATCTATGAAGGGTAAGCCTCTGAGCGTATTGGAGAAAGCTCGATTCGATGGAATGCCTTTGCCTTTACAGGTGGATTCTGATGAGGAATTACTGGTTATTCCGGCAAGGCATCCTTCTTTGCGTGATGATTTGGGAAATCCGTGGGAAATCCAACAATCATTTTCGGAATCACAGTCATTACTTCAGGGTTTGACTCACGGAGTGGAAGGGGTGAGGACGGATGCACATTTGGTGGATGGAGATAAAATGCGTGAACTTCTTAAGGGGGTTAATCCTGAGATGGTGGCACTTCACGTTGATGGGTATGAAACGGTGGGTGCTCTACGTGCGGTGGTTTCTTGGGCTCATGGTGTGGATCTTCGAGGGTCTTCGACATGGGATGTGGGTCGAGGGATTCCGGAGGATTCGGAATACTTTTTACGACACGTGCAAGCTTGGGGGGTGGCGTTTCCGAAATTTTCGACCTGGGGCGTGGACGCTTCGGTGTGGCAAGATAGAGGGCTCCTCGCTATTGACGCGGTTTCGTTATCTCTCTCGGCAGCGAAGTGGGGAATTGAGACCATGGTTAAAGCTGGTTACTCAATCAACGAATCTGCTCGAAGATGTACAATTCGACTCGCTTCAACTACGGACGTAATCTCTACGACGGCTTCTGTTCGAGGGCTTCGAGTAGCTTGGGCTACAATGATTTCTTCAATGGGGGGCGACGCAGAAAAGGCACCGATTTGGATTGAACTACGAACGACATCTATTCTGTCTGTCCTAGACATCGCAGAAGACAACTTACTTCGAAACACCATAATGGCATACGGGTCTGTTCTTGGCGGTGCAGACGGAATTGAGGTTCGACGCCACGACTTCCCGAACCATTCTAAAGAGGTCATTTCCTCAGAACAAGCTCGTCGCTGGGCTCGAAACATCCAGCATATCTTACGCGAAGAAGCTCTTCTAGGCAGAACCGCAGATCCTATGGGAGGGAGTAAACACCTCGATTTGGCAACTAGATGGTTCGCGTCAGAGTCTATAGCTCGAATGACGAGCCAAGCATCATTGTCTGATTGGGAATCCGCGACATTAAAAGGCCGTAAAGCTTGGCTTTCCGCTCCTGTTTTCGTTCCCTCTGGATCTAAAAGAGGCAACTCGCCTTTATCTATCGACCCTCAAGAAGACTTCTGGGTTTTAAATCACGAAGCAATTGATATCAAATCAAACGGTTCTATCAATGCGTCCTCTTCAAATTCAGTTGAGCTATTTCAATCCTCATATTCTCAAAAACATCATACCGTTTCTACGGCCGAGGGTATCGATATACCAACGGCTTTTGCCTCGAAAACACCTGCTCGTAATCACGAAAGTTTCCGCGCTGGAGTTGCCCCTTTCTTAGGCGGACCGTACCCGACGATGTATGCCAGCCGACCTTGGACTATCAGGCAGTATGCCGGTTTTTCCACTGCTGAGGCTTCAAATGCTTTCTACCGCAGGAACTTAGCCGCAGGCCAAAAGGGTCTTTCTGTCGCTTTCGATCTACCTACTCACAGAGGGTATGATAGCGATCACTCACGTGTAACGGGTGATGTAGGGAAAGCTGGTGTAGCGATTGATAGCGTCGAGGATATGAAGAAGCTTTTCGATGGTATTCCTCTCGATAAAATGTCTGTCAGTATGACTATGAACGGTGCGGTACTTCCGATTCTTGCATTCTATATAGTAGCTGCTGAGGAGCAAGGGGTGTCGCCGGATAAGTTAGCCGGAACCATTCAGAACGACATTCTCAAGGAGTTCATGGTCCGCAACACCTTCATTTATCCACCCGCGCCCTCCATGCGGATAGTTTCGGATATATTTAAGTATTCTTCAGAGTTTATGCCCAAATTCAACTCGATCAGCATCTCCGGATATCACATGCAAGAGGCCGGAGCTACTCCCGAACTTGAGCTAGCCTATACTTTGGCAGATGGTCTAGAATATGTTAAGACGGGAATTGAGGCAGGACTTAACGTTGATGATTTCGCTCCTAGATTGAGCTTTTTCTGGGCGAACGGAATGCATCATACAATGGAAATTGCAAAGATGAGAGCGGCAAGAATGGTTTGGGCTGCAGAAATGTCCGCATTTAACCCCTCAAATCCGAAGAGCTCAATGTTACGCACGCACACCCAAACCTCGGGGTGGACGCTCACCGCGCAAGACCCGTGGAACAACGTTGCTAGAACCGCCATCGAGGCCTTATCCGCAACGTTCGGAGGAACCCAATCGTTGCACACAAATTCCTTGGACGAGGCAATTGCCTTGCCTACTGACGCATCCGCACGTATCGCGAGAAACACACAACTCATCTTACAGGTAGAAGCTGGCTATACAGGAGCTGTAGATCCTTGGGCGGGGAGTCATTTGATGGAGTTTCTAACCGAATCTATCGCTTCAAGAGCGAAGGAATTGATGGACGAAATCCTCGAGAAAGGAGGTATGTCAAAAGCAATTGAAATAGGTCTTCCGAAGCTGAGAATAGAAGAAGCGGCGGCTAGAAAGCAGGCTAGAATAGATAGTGGGGTAGATAAAATTATCGGAGTCAACTTATTTCAAGTCAGCTCAGAGGAGGGAGATTTAGAAGTGCTCTTAGTCGACGCTTCTGCTGTACGCGATTCACAAACATCTATGCTTGAAAAAATCAAGCTCAACAGAAATTCAAATGCGGTTGCTCAGGCTCTAGAAGCTCTTACTACCGCAGCTAACTCGATAGCAAGCTCGAACGAGGCCTCCTCCGATAATTTGCTCGAACTCGCAATAAAAGCCGCCCGTCTACGAGCTACCTTGGGCGAAATAAGCTATGCTCTAGAAACAGTGTTTGGTCGATTTAAACCTACGGATCGAAGGGTGAGCGGTGTATTTTCGAAGGAAATGAATGATAGAGAAGATTTTCAAGATGTTTTAGCGAAATCTAATGAGTTCGCTATTCTAGCCGGGCGACGAGCTCGTATCCTAGTTGCTAAGATGGGGCAAGACGGGCACGACAGGGGAGCGAAAGTCGTCGCTTCTTCCTTCGCCGACCTCGGATTTGATGTCGATTTAGGACCACTATTTTCAACCCCGGAAGAAGTAGCTCGACAAGCCGTTGAAAATGACGTACACGTTATTGGAATTTCTACTCTCGCCGCGGGACACCTAACCCTTGTCCCACAACTAATCAATGCCCTAGAAGATTTAAATCGCTCCGACATCCTTGTCGTTGCGGGCGGCGTAATTCCCCCCGCCGATTACGACCCCCTCTATAAACTAGGGGTAGTAGGGATTTTCGGTCCCGGAACACCCATTACCGCTTCCGCCACCGAAATACTGAACGTACTCACTTCTGCCTTCGATTAACCTTAGTCAGCCTAATTATACCCTACTCATAAGTTTCGGTAAATCACCTTACCCTACGCAACCTATTCGTTTTATTTGCGTCATTGTATCAGGCCGGGATTCCCCTGTCTGAACCAAACGTACGTTTTGTACATCTTAATTGCCTATTTATGAAAATATCTGCAACTCTTTTATCCTTTGCCATGATGCTCTCAGTATCTGTAATGGCTCAAAAATCGCCTACAAGTGGCGTGCCAGGAGAAACTGTCCCTGGAGAACTTATAGTAATGTTTCACAAGAATGCCGATGCTGACTTTTTTGCTAAAAAGCACACGTCTATTAACGGTCTGAAATCTGGTCTTAAGCCTATTTCTGAGCTTTCTTCACTGTCTCACATTTACTTATTTAGCTTTTCGCAAGATATTTCTGATTCTGATTTAATCCTTCGCGAAATCGAAATGGATCCGACAGTTGAAGCTGTTCAGTACAATCACTTTATCGAAGATAGAGCGACAGTTCCTAACGACCCAAGTTTTGCCTCTCAATGGCATCACGTAGAAGGAGCGGATCACGATATCGACAGCGACCTCGCTTGGGATATCTCTACTGGAGGTTTCACTGCTAATGGCGATAGAATCGTAGTTGCTGTCCTCGAAGGAGGTGGCTCTGACTGGGCTCACGTTGATTTGGTAGATAACCACTGGACTAACACTCAAGAGATTGCTGGTAACGGCATCGATGATGATGGTAACGGTTACATTGATGATGTAAACGGTTGGAACACTACTTCGAATTCTGATGCAATTTCTGCTGGTGGTCATGGTACTGCTGTAAGTGGAATGATCGGAGCTACAGGTAATAATGCAACGGGTGTTGTAGGTGTTAACTGGAGTGTTGGAATTATGCAAGTCCAAATGGGAGGCCTCACCGAATCAGAGGTAATCAACGCGTACAGTTACCCACATACTATGCGTAACCTGTACAACACAACGAATGGTGCAAGTGGTGCTTTAGTTGTAGCGACAAATGCTTCATGGGGTATCGATTTGGCTGACCCAGCTCAATACCCAATTTGGTGTGCATACTACGACGACCTCGGAGCAGTAGGTATCCTTAACTGTGGTGCTACAGCAAACGCTCAGTATAACATCGACACCCAAGGCGATATGCCTACAGGATGTAGTTCTAACTACATGGTTGCTGTTACTGCAACAAACAACTTAGACCAACGTACTTTCTCAGCATACGGTGCTACAACTATCGACCTAGGTGCTCCTGGAGAGAATGTTTTCTTACCAGCTGCTGGTAATAGCTACGCAGGTACTTCGGGTACTTCTTTCGCTAGCCCATGTGTGGCTGGAGCGATTGCTCTTATTTATAGCGCTCCCTGTGCTGATCTTGCTGCCAATGCAATCATTTCTCCTCAAGCTACAGCTGATTTGGTAAAAGGATTCATTATGACAGGAGTTGACCCTATTGCTCAGCTAGGACCTGAGACTGTGAGTGGTGGACGTCTAAACGTTTTCAACTCTATCAACCTTGCTATGACGAACTGCAACCCAGACTTAGGTTGTACAGACCCTACTGCTTGTAACTACAGCCCAGCTGCTATTACAGATAACGGTACATGTATGTTCAATGACCTTTGTGGAGTTTGCGGTGGAGATGATTCATCTTGTACTGGTTGTACAGATCCTTTAGCTTGTAACTACTCAGCAACAAACACCATTGATGACGGGACTTGTGTATTCGGAAACGGAGTAAACATGACTGTTGGTGGTGGTACTTGGGACAGTGAAATTTCTTGGTCTATCCTTCTTAATGGAGTTTCAGTTGCTTCAGGTGGAGCAGGCACTCAAGACCTTTGTATCGGAGACGGATGTTACACGCTCTCTATGCTGGATAGCTTTGGTGATGGATGGAATGGAGCAACTTATACCCTTACTGACATTGCAGCGGGCGCAATTATCGCAACAGGATCTTTAGACACTGCTGCTAACGGCGATGCTATGACTACTGGCGAAGATTACTTCTCTATTAATACTATCGAA
>DQRJ01000182.1 GCA_015663855.1 Flavobacteriales bacterium
GCAGAGACATTGATTTACGGTACTTTTTTCGGGGGGCTGAATTCTGCGGAACACGTCGATGGAGGGACTTCACGGTTTGATAAAAACGGAACAGTCTACCAAGCGGTTTGTGCGGGTTGTGGAGGGAATGACGACTTCCCCACTACTCCTGGAGCTTGGAGCGATACGAACGACAGCTTCAACTGTAACCTCGGCCTCTTTAAGTTCGAACTCGGAACAATTAGCGTCGATATCGACCTCGTCGCTCCCGAAGTTATTTGTCCTGACGAGCCCATACAATTCATAAACAATTCGCAGGGCGGGGGGGTGTATCTATGGCAGTTCGGCGATGGAGCAATCAGCGATGAATTCGAGCCGTCTCATGTTTATCCGTCCTCTGGAGATTGGCAAGTTACACTCACCGTTTCAGACCCTTTGGGATGCTTGCAAGAACAATCAGCGACTTTAGATTTGACGATTGAGGAGCCTTTAAATCCTACCATAGATCAAGTGCTACCAATATGTTTAGGAGAACAGGTTCAGCTTAATGCGTGGGGTAGCGATGGATTGTTTTGGCTTGCAGACCCAACATTAAGCGCAACGGACATACCGAATCCTATTGCTACGCCGACAGAAACTACGACTTACACGGTTCACGATGAAAACGGATGCGGAGCGTTGCAAGCTGAGGTGACGGTAGAGGTGAGTTTTGTGGTGGCCTCTGTAAATACTCCTGCTACGACAATTTGCTTAGGAGATAACGTGCAGTTGACGGCTCAGGGAGGAACGCAGTATAGTTGGTTCCCGCCTGGTGGACTTGACGATCCTGGAGCGGCTTCGGTTTCTGCGTCGCCTAATGTGAACACTCTTTATACGGTCACTGTTTCTGACGTTGTGGGATGTACAGACACAGAAACGATACAACTAACTGTCGTGCCTGCACCGCCGGGTGGTCAAGTTTATGATCCCATCGATATTTGCACGGGTTATGGTACATCTCTCCCAGGCGCAGCAGGCGACGCATGGCTTTGGGATCCACCGCTTTACTTAAGCTCCACGAGTGCTCAAGTCCCTTACGCCACTCCGACTAGCGATATTACCTATCAGGTTACAATCCACAACATTTGTGGGTTCGGAATAGACGAAGTCAGCGTCCACGTAATAGTTCCGACGGCTCAAGCGTCAGAGGGCGGGAGTATTTGTAGAGGCAATCAATTTCAAGTTTCCGCAACGGGAGGCGATCCTAATGGTTCCACGTTTAATTGGTCCCCCGCACCTTTAGTAGGACAACCAACGAGTGGCGAAACGTATGTTATTCCGTATTACACACAAACCTTTACGGTTTACGTTACGGACTCGAACGGCTGTACTGCAAGTGACGAACTCACAGTCTACGTAGGCCAACCCCCTAACGTTAATGCTGGCCCCGATAGAGATGTAGAATGGCTAGACAGAGTTCGACTACTTGGATCGACGAGTGGAGACATTTTTTGGTGGACCCCCGCCGAAGATCTAACCTGCTCGTACTGCGCTATGCCTGAAGTACTTTCGGCAGAGCCCGGTTGGTACGTTTTCCACGCACTGGACGCAAATGGTTGCGAGGGAAGCGATTCGACTTTCCTCGATGTGTTCTACCCCGTTTTCCTTCCGACATCCTTCACCCCGAACAACGACGGTATCAACGATGCATTCTTCGCTCAAGGTCTCAGGCTCCAGGGTTATAGACTTATAGTTTACAACCGATGGGGCGAGGAAGTGTACTTTTCGGAGGATGCAGAAGAGGTTTGGACTGGAACCTCAAAAGGCGGGACACACTACTGCCCAGACGGCGTTTACATCTACTCCCTGCGCTACGAAGACCAAGACGGGCCGCACCTACTCCACGGACGAGTAACACTAATAAGATAGTTGAAAAACTCTTTATGGGCGCGATGAACCCCACGGGTTCCATTGCTATATTGCCCTATGGACTTAAAGTACACACGCGCACTTCTTCCCGGAATGTTTCTCGATTATGACTGCGTAATTATCCCTGGACTTGGCGGCTTTGTATGCAACGAACGCTCGGCTTGGTATGATGAGGAAAGAGCAGAAATGGTTCCTCCTTCACGTGACGTTTTATTTAGTCCAAACCTCATTCACAACGACGGTCTCCTCGCCCAAGAAATCATGCGCGCTACGGACTGTTCATACTCTGATGCGATGTCATTTGTCGATTCAGAAGCCGCGATGATGGTCGAGGAGTTGAGCAATGGTGCTCCTGTTGAACTACCTCGAGTAGGAAGACTTTATCAAGGTGAGGATGGCGTTATTCGATTCCTTCCTGACGCTGAAATGGTGAGAACGCTTAGTTCGTTTGGTCATTCTCGAATTCCACTCACCCAACTAAACGCCGAAGCCGTTATCGAGCTCGAAACCCAAGACTCTACGTTAGAGAACGAGCCCACGATAGTCCTTCCTATTTCGGACTCACCAACGGATGAAGATTCGAAAAAGCAAGAGCGAAAAGATCGTGAAACGAAGGTTATTCCACTAAGAGTGAAAATCGCCCGAGTAGCAGCTATAATTGCGATTCCCGTTATGCTTGGCGGAGCATGGATGTTAACCGACCCTACTCCTTCGACGACTTTAATGAGCGTCCTGCCCACTTTCACACCCTCGACGGAATCGTTGTTGTTTGTTTCATCTGAAGAAGAAAAAGCAGAAGAAGTACTTGTTTCTAACTACGCTCCCAATGAGGAGTTGGTTGCGATTGAGCCTCCGGTTGAAATTATTGCGCCTGTTGAAGAGGAAACCCCAGTGGAGGTTGTTGCTCCAATGGAGATTAACTTTTTGATTGTAGGTGGAGCATTTTCAGTGAAAGAAAACGCTTTGACCCTAGTTTCTATCTTGGAAGGAGAAGGATACACCCCGACGATTCATTTTCAACGTCATAATAGACTTCATCTTGTCGCTCTAGGAGAGTTTGAGACTGAGTGGTCAGCAAGACGCGGGTTGAAAAAAGCCCGCAAGTCAGGTCGCAAAGCGACTTGGTTGAAGAAGATGTAGCTACTGCTCTAAAAAAGTTTATCCAGCTCTTTATGACGATCTTCTGTACAAGGAAGAAGTCCTTGTTCTAAAAGAAGGAAAATTTCACGTCCCCGTGCCTCTTCAGGGAATTCCTTTTCACCTCGATAAACATCAGGATCCCCACCGTCTTTTTTATGGATTAAACGGAAAACTTTCGCCCTTGATTCCGAAAACTTAAAAACCCAACGATCTTCGTCTGTATGCCTTTCTAGAAAGGTGATTCTTGACGTTGTAGATTCCCAAAAAAACGTACTAAACTCATCGAGTAAGTACTCAACCATATGAGGGTTTTCGCTTTTAATCTTTTGCCACTCAGCGGCGTCGAGTCCTTGAGAAGACAGAAACTTCACGAATTCAGGCTCTACGGCAGTAAATTCTTCTTCGGTAAGTCGCCTAAACCTCATAACGCTATTCTTCGATGCCCTCGAGCATGAATATGAAGGCGTACTCCATCGCCGTTTCTTTAAATCGAGCAAATCGCCCAGAAGCTCCGCCGTGTCCTGTCTCCATATTACAATGCATAAGGATTAAGTGGTCGTCTTGTTTATGATCACGAAGTTTAGCAATCCATTTTGCCGGCTCCCAATATTGCACCTGACTATCCCAATACCCAGTGGTAATTAACGTGTGTGGGTACTTAAGTTCTGCAACGTTATCGTAAGGGCTGTACTTCATGATGTAATCGAAATAGTCGGCCTTCTTAGGATTACCCCACTCATCGAATTCTCCTGTTGTCAGCGGGATACTTTCATCAAGCATGGTGTTGATTACGTCCACGAACGGAACAGCTGCGACTATGCCATTGAAAAGTTCTGGTTCGAGATTCATAACGGCTCC
>DQRJ01000031.1 GCA_015663855.1 Flavobacteriales bacterium
AACTCTGGTGATTTTCCAGTCCAAACAACTCCACATCTATGGATATATCCCAACCTTGCCCCCTCAATATTTCAACAGTTTTCGAAGCCGTAGCAAGGTTTTCTGCAGCGAACGGTGAAGTTACAAGGTCCGATAAAAAGTCAGGAAGTGTCCGACCGAAATGCATTTCGCTACTCATCTTAAGAGCTTGAGTTAAAATCGTAGATTGAGCTTCTGGCCTCATACGTCCGAGAACAACAGGGACTTGGTTTTTTATAATCCCCGCCTTCTCTTTTGCGATACTTCGTATGTCTTCACCTAAGAATTGCGTATGATCTAGCCCTATGTTCGTTATCACACAAACCTCTGCCGTGGGAATAACGTTAGTGCTATCTAATCGACCTCCCATCCCCGTTTCCAAGATTATTATATCTGCCCTCTCATCGTGAAAGTATTCCATAGCCATACCAAATGTCAGTTCGAAAAATGAAGGGGCTCCCCATTGTGATTCATATTTAGAGACAAATTCGACGACACTACTCTCTGGGATTTTCGCTCCGTTTAATCGAATTCGTTCTCTGAAATCAATAAGATGAGGAGAGGTAAACAACCCCGTTTTAAAACCCGCTTTCTGTAATACCGCCGCGAGCATATGAGCTACGGTTCCTTTGCCATTCGTCCCAGCGATATGAATGAAACGAAGTTTAGATTCTGGGTTTTCCAGCATCTTGCAAACAGCTTTCGTTCCATCTAAGTTCGCTTTATATGCCGCAGGCCCAGTCCTCTGGAACATCGGAAGTTTCGTAAATAAAACGTCGACCGCTTCCTGAAACGACATAGGAGGTGTCATTACTCTAATTCGAACCTGATGGTGATATAGCCTGAACGGCGAGGAACACTTGCGTTCGATGTGAATGTGGCCGAAAGAGCTGCTTCTCGAGCTAATCTTATATGCTCAGAATCCGAAAATGTAGAATGAAGACCGCCATCATATTTCGCGGAAATCACTTTCCCGTTTGAGTCCACTATGATCTTAATTCGAATTTCACCCTCTTGTTGTGGCTTCTCTTTCAAGCGAGGAGCATTGACTAACGAACCACCATTTAATGAAGCATTACCGAAATCTCCTGAAACGACTCCTGACCCATCAATTTTACCATCCTCATCCCCTTGATTACCTACACCTTCAGAACTTCCTTCAGAACCTCCTCCTCCACTTGAAGCTGAGTTAGATCTTATCAAATTTGCTGCAGCAGATATCCTTTCCGGTTCTTTCTCCACAGGCTTCTCTTCTACTTCTTCATCTTTCGAGATGGGGATTACCATTTCGGATTCAGATTGTGTCACTACTTCCTCTGCTACTACAGGCTCGACAACCGTAGGGGTACTAACAGCTTCCTCCTCAACTTCCTCAACGACCTCAGAAGGAACTTCCGATTCCGTAACACCTTTAGCATCATCAACAGATCCCAAATCGGCAAATCCTACTGCTACATATTGCTCTCCCGGAGGAGGATCTTGAATCGTAAATGCAACGAGGAAAAAACATAAAAGCAGTACGCCTGAAAATATAATACCCGTAAATATTGCAGCTCGAGTTTTATTCTTCTTCTCGTTGCTTTCGTGTAAAATATTTCCGTCTGATGACATATTTATGCTCGTTATTTTTTCGGATTAGCCCCTAGCATCACCTTCCATGAATTTGCTTTTGCGAGCCCGATTAATTCAACGGTTTGGCCTGTAGGCACAGACTGGTCAACTTGAAGATAAATAATCTTTTCAGACTGTTTTTCCATCTCGGCTCTGAGCTTGGGCTCCAAATCAGCCCTATTCATCGGACGAACATCCCCATTCAAATGGTAGGTCCCATCCGCCTGAATGCTTACAGTCAAATTAGATGTTACAGACGTAGTACCCTTGCTCTGCGGCAGATCCACATTCACACCGTTACTTACTAGAGTTGAGATGATTATGAAAAATATCAGCAGGAGAAAGACGAGATCCGTCATAGTATTCATGCCCCCATTGACATTGATTTTATTTCGTGTAGATAGATTCATATCAGCGCATTAACTTTTTGCTGGCTCCTCAAGAATATCAATAAATTCAAGGCTTGTTGCCTCCATTTTATGAACCACCTTGGAGACTTTACCCACGAGATGATTGTATGCCATATAGGCCAAAATCCCCACGATCAACCCCACAATTGTCGTAACCATAGCCTGCTTCGTGCCCGAAGAAATATCTGATACCTGCACTGTTCCAGCAGCTTCCATATCAAGGAATACGTTCACCATTCCGATTACAGTTCCCAGCATACCTACCATTGGGGCAGCACCTGCAACGGTAGCTAGAATATTCATGTTCTTCTCCAAGCTATAAATCTCGAGCTTCCCCACGTTTTCTATAGCAGTCGAGATATCACTTAATGGCTTACCTATCCTAGAAATACCTTTATAAAGCATTCTCGCCATAGGAGTATCGTTATCTGAACATAGATTTTTCGCACTCGGAAGTTGTCCTTGTGAAATATAATCTTTCAACCTCTGCATAAAGTCAGGAGATGTTTTTTCAGCTCTACGAATCGCCATATAGCGCTCGAAGTACACATACATTGCGAAAATGCTCATTAGAGCAAGAGGCAACATGATGTACCATCCACCCTCCATAAGCAGTTCTAAGATGTTTACATCAACTTCAGAAACCGCATCAGTAACTGCCTCAGCAGTATTTGCTTGTAAAAAAATAGTATTGAGCATGTGTCGTTTTACGCTATTATGAAACTAAACGCTAAGTTCCATGAAATCGTATATTAAATCACACCACTCCCCATGCGTTTTCAAGTCGCACAGGTTAAAAAGAATAGCCCTTAGTAAGCAAACATTAACAAGTATACTGCAGCTCCAGCAAAGTATCCTGCAATCGCTAACAAGCTGATTTTCTTTAAGTACCAAATAAAATCTATCTTCTCTAACCCCATAACAGCAACTCCTGCGGCAGACCCGATGATTAGCGCAGATCCACCTGTTCCAGCACAGTACGCCAAGAACTGCCAAAAGTGTCCATCCTTAGTAAATGCCATAGACCAATCATCGGTAACTGCGTCTAAAGGAACTACATCGTACATACCCATTGAAGCTGCTACTAACGGCACGTTATCTACAATTGCCGATAAGAGACCTATCGATAAGTTAATTAAATAAACATTTTCTAAAGCAGTCCTAAGAGAGTCTGCAGCAAGAAGTAAGTGACCTGCCTCCTGTAAAGCCGCTACCGCTAAAAGAATCCCTAAAAAGAATAATACTGAACCTGTGTCAATTTTCCGAAGCACGCCTACTACCGATAATTGTGTGCGATGCTCATGATTCTTTGCATAATGGAGTCTTTCGGTTAATAACCAAATCACACCTAGAGATAGCATCATACCCATAAATGGAGGTAGGTGAGTTGCCGTTTTGAAAACCGGAACGAAAAGAAGTCCTCCAACCCCTACTGCAAAGACAATATTTCTCTCAGCTTGTGTTGTAGGATCGGTACCAGGTTCTCGATGAAAAATGGGGCGCTCTACTTGACCTTTTAAGCGAAATGAAAGGATGGTAAGAGGCACTAACAAAGCAACAACTGAAGGCAAAATTAAATTCGTGATAATCACACCTGTACTTAACTGACCACCTATCCAAAGCATAGTCGTAGTTACATCACCAATAGGCGACCATGCCCCTCCAGCATTAGCGGCAACAACTACCATTCCCGCAAAAAGCCACCTGGATTCTTTATCATCAATTAACTTTCTCAGTAATGAAATCATTACAATACTTGTCGTTAGATTATCTAAAACAGCTGAGAAGAAAAATGTTAAGACACAAATAATCCATAATAATTTTACTTTATCCTGGGTGTTTATTCTGTCCGTAATAACTCTAAAACCTTCATGAGCATCAACTAACTCTACAATAGTCATAGCACCTAAGAGGAAGAATAAAATACTCGAGATGTCTTGCATATGATGCATGAGTCTATGCTCGAAAAACATGCTTAAAGAACCATGACCATCGGTTTGGTTAGAAGAAAATTCAGCAAACATTTCAGCCAAATGTGGGGGTACTTCATTGTATCCTAAAACAAACAATCCCCATAAAATTGTACCAGTTAATAGTGCAAAAGCGGCTTTATCAATAGAAACCTTGTGCTCAAGTGCAATTCCTAAATAACCAATTACAAAAACCGCTAGTAAAATATACTCCATTGTATTAGTTTAATGTTTTCAAAGCTTTATCAAAAGCTGTAGCTGTTAACAGGGTCGATTCAGAACGCATAGAATAAGTGGCCTCTAATGCTCTGCAAATTACTTCCGAAGTGTCTCTAAATATTGCTTCATCTGACATATCAACTTTACTGTCACTCATTAGATATGCAAAGACTCTAGCCATTCCACAATTTGCGATGAAATCCGGAATGACCGTGATTTGTTTGTCTACTGATTCAGCAATGGGTCCGTAGAAAATCTCTTTATCTGCAAATGGAACATTTGCACCTGACGAGATGAGTTTCACGCCAGCGGTTATCATTCTATTAACCTGGTCTTGTGTCACTAATCTAGAAGCTGCACACGGTAGGAAAACGTCAGCGGGGATATCCCAAACTTTCGAGTTTATTTCTTCGAAAGAAATTGCGTCGTTCGAAACTAGTGAATTTCCACGTTTTGCGAAAAAGAGGTCTGCTACTCGATTTAAACTCATACCATCAACGTCTATTAAACCTCCTGCACGATCTATAATTCCGACTATTTTCGCACCCGCCTGAGTGAGGTAGTACGCGGCCGCGGCACCTACGTTACCCCATCCTTGAATAATGACGCGTTTATCTTTTACGGTGCCTCCATAAATATTGTAGAAATGACGAACTGATTCCGAGACTCCATAACCAGTGATTAGATCTGCAACTCTGTACTTGCGATTAATATCCGGAGAGATATTTACATCTTCAACGACCTGAGAAACTCCTTGGCGGAGGTTACCGATTCTGTGAACTTTTTGAGCTTCGTTTGGTTTAAAATGACCAGTAAAAACACCCTCTTGTGGATGCCAAACCCCATTTGCCTCAGTCATAGGAATCACTTCATGAATCTCATCTACATTCATATCGCCTCCGGTCCCGTAGTAATGCTTGAGAAGTGGTGTAACTGCGGCATACCAACGCTCTAGAACGCCCTTCTTGCGAGGGTCGTTAGGGTCGAATCTGATTCCCGATTTCGCACCACCAATCTGTGGACCAGACACTGTGAACTTAATTTCCATTGTCTTCGCAAGAGACTCAACTTCGTGTTGATCTAATTCCATATGCATTCTCGTCCCTCCTCCTGCAGCACCACCTCTTAGTGAGTTTATTACGACCCATCCCATTGCTTCTGTTTCACTATCCTGCCAGCTAAAAACAATTTCCGGCTTGCGATCTTCGTATGCCTTGAGTAGATCTTTCATGTACTAAGTATTGAACTTTGGAGCGGCAAAGATACTACTTATGGAATCCAAACCGCACCGCCTGATGACGCCTTAGATGCGCCGGTTACAGATTGTAAGATGTTTGGTTTATTTAGATATCGTAGTAGACCTAAGAATGCGAAGGCGTATGCTTCTTTCCCTTGCGATATAATGGGGTCGGGTATTTCGAAATTTATATCGGAGGACTTGGTTAATTCTTGCAGTCTAGACATTAAGAAAGAGTTGAAAACGCCACCCCCGGTGATTAAAACTGAGCCAGAGCTGGGACAAGACTCGACGATAGTCTGAGCCACATATTCAACGGAAGTACGCATTCTATCTTCAAGAGACGAACTTGAGTACTCGTTTAAAATCGGGAGGACAGACTCGACCATCCATTCCATCCCTAAGCTTTTAGGTGGCGAAAGTTCGTGATAGGGTAAAGACAAGAGCGAGCTTAAAAGGTCGGGAATCACTACGCCCGATGAAGATATTATACCCCCATCGTCATATTCGAGATTTATTTCGCGGGAAAGATGATTTAGAAGGTTATTACAAACTCCTATATCCCAAGCCGTAGTGAGATTTCCATTGAGATGCGAGATATTTGAAAAACCGCCTAGGTTAATACACGCCGAGTATTCCGAAAATAAAAGTGAATCTACAAGTGGCACGAGAGGCGCTCCCTGCCCGCCGTATGCAACGTCAAGGCGGCGTAAATCACAGACTACAGGCATTGAAGTTCGAGCAGCGAGGTCGGCTCCGGAACCGATTTGGACTGTATAACCGTCTGAAGGATTATGGAACACCGTGTGCCCGTGAGAGGATAGCAAATCCGCCTTTACATTCATGGAATTCACACACTTAGCTGCGAAACATGCCCAATCTCTATCCAACTTAAATAAGTCTTCAGCCTGTAGATTAATGCCATTTCTTAGGCGTTTGCTTAAAGACACGGAGAATTCAAAACACTTGAATTGCACAATCTCACCCTTCCAGGCACTATCGCCATCAAGGGAAGTGAATTCACAAAGAGCCACGTCAAGCCCGTCCAAAGACGTTCCACTCATCAAACCTAAGACAGTCCAAGACCTCTTCAAGGGGTCAGTTAATGTATCTTCGCAATCCATTTAGCAATAATATGAATTTCGAACTAACAGAAGAGCAAGTTGCCGTAAGAGATGCAGCAAGAGATTTTGCACAAAACGTGTTGAAACCTGGTGTTATCGAACGCGATAGAGATCAAATATTCCCCACAGAAGAGGTGAAACAGCTTGGTGAGCTTGGGTTTATGGGCATAATGGTAGACGCTAAATATGGCGGATCTGGAATGGACACTATCAGCTATGTTCTCGCTATGGAGGAGATAAGTAAAGTTGACGCATCTACTAGTGTGGTGATGAGCGTAAACAATTCGCTTGTTTGTTATGGTCTTGAGGCATTTGGATCTGAGGAGCAAAAGCAGAAGTATCTTACCCCACTTGCGAGCGGTCAGAAGATAGGTGCGTTCTGTCTGAGTGAACCTGAGGCGGGGTCGGATGCGACTTCTCAGCGCACCACCGCTATAGATATGGGTGACCACTACCTTGTTAATGGTACGAAGAACTGGATTACTAATGGAGGCACAGCTTCTACTTACATAGTCATAGCCCAAACCGATGTTGAGAAAGGCCATAAAGGCATTAACGCTCTCATCATTGAAAAAGACATGCCCGGGTTTGTTGTCGGAGCTAAAGAAGACAAGCTAGGAATTAGAGGTTCCGACACCCACACTTTAATGTTCCAAGACGTGAAAGTCCCGAAGGAAAACCGACTCGGAGAAGATGGGTTTGGATTTAAGTTCGCTATGAAAACTCTCGCTGGAGGGCGTATAGGCATAGCAGCTCAAGCCCTAGGAATAGCGGCGGGAGCTTATGACCTCGCTCTTGCATATTCTAAGGAGCGCAAGACTTTCGGGAAGGAAATTTACAAGCACCAAGCTATCAGCTTTAAGCTCGCAGATATGGCGACTCAAATCGAGTGCGCCCGCTTATTAGTTCACAAAGCAGCCTCTATAAAGGACGCTGGCGAGAATTACGACCTCGCTTCAAGCATGGCGAAACTCTACGCTTCTGAAGTTGCAATGACGCAAACCATCGAGGCAGTTCAAATCCACGGAGGATATGGATTCGTAAAAGAATACCACGTAGAGCGCATGATGCGTGACGCGAAGATTACACAGATCTACGAAGGCACAAGCGAAGTCCAAAGGATTGTGATTAGCCGCAGTATCCTAAAGGACTAACTCATTCCGAGAATTCCAAACGGAACGTACGCCATCTAATGTGGTGACGACCTCTAACTTCCCGTCCCCATCGAAATCCTGTAACGACACTCGATCTGCGCGTGTAAGTCCTGAGATACCGACGGGCTCTGCTTCGGCTAGGGTGAGTTCTCGTAGCCATCCCGAGGAGTCGATAAATAGAACGGTCGTTTTTCCTATGGTGTTCGAAATTCTAAAGGCGGGCTTAGAAATTGGGGCAACTCGGACGGGAGTGGATCCTCGAACTTGACCCGTTCGTTTTAATAGAAGTACGGATCCATCATAGCACCCCCCGTAAATGTAATCCCGAGATCCCACTCGAAGATGGGCGAGGTGTTCGATGTAATTTCCTCCTTTGAGGTGCTTAAAATTCCAACCCGTAGTTACTCGACCTTCATCCTTGAGATTAATTAGTTTCCCGCTCGAGGTGGCGACTAAAAATCTGTATTTATCGTTCCTGTCGTAATCAAAAACGGCGAATCCCGTAATGTCAGCTTCGTACGGATACCCCCTAACGTCTTTCCCTGTTACGTCTAATAAATATACTGCGGACGAGGTAGCAAAAGCGGTTTGGTATTTATTATTCGAATACAAATCCACCTCAAATGACTCTCCTAATGGCTTTTCACTCAACACCTTAGACCAAACCACATCACCTCCCCCCCCAATTGCCTCAACCGAATAACTGACCTCGTTCCAAACAATATCCATATCACTTCCCGTCCTATGATTCCGAGTCACCCCCATCATCAGTATAGATTCCGACATTTGATTCTCCACCTGAAAATCATTTTGCAATTGATCAATCGCAAACTCTTCAATTTCGCCAACCCGGGTGTAAACCACTCTATCGCGAAATATATGAGCCACAAATCCTTCGATATTTATAGAATCTCCCCAAACCACAATTCGTTCATCACCCGATTCTAGCTTAAACACATTCTGAGATGAATCATCTGTCGCTGTAATTTCACTAAGTCGAATATAAGATTCAGCAGAAACCTTCCACTTCTCAGACATGAATCCTGGATTGTCGCTCCAAAGATTCAAAGACACCTCACTTCCTACTAAATAACCTCCTCTGTAAGGTTTAGAATTCAACTTTAATGAGTCAATATTTCTTGACACATTAAAGACAAAGTGCTCTGAGTTTGAAAACTTGTATAACACCTCATCTTCCGCAGGATTCCACCACTCAGCACCATCTACTGGCAACTCTGACGAATCCCATCTCTCCCAAACATCCCAAACATCAGACGCATAAAGAGTGGGGTTTTCCGATAGCTCGCCTTCAACATTAGAGCCGAAGAGGAAAAACCACGCAGCTCCTAGAGCGAGAATAAATGAAAAGATAGGAAGTGCTTTCATGCGACTAAGTTCAGGAAATTTGACTCCAATTCGGCCTGTCTTTCAACATTCTATCCAAATTATTTCTTAACGACGAGTGCTCATCTCGTTCCAATTCCGCATCGACATCTAAAACTCTCTTCGCAATATATCGAGCCGTAATCATCAGGTCTTTATCCTTTTGGATATCAGCCATCCTCAAGTCTGGAAGTCCACTTTGCTGAGTCCCCATAATATCCCCAGGCCCACGAATCTCCATATCCACTTCGGCAATTTCGAACCCATCATTAGTTCGGCACATCGTCTCAAGTCTTCGCCTCGCCTCCTTACCAAACTCATCTTTCGTCATCAAAACACAGTAACTCTGATCTCCCCCACGACCTACTCGCCCACGAAGTTGATGCATTTGGCTTAAACCAAACCTCTCTGCACTCTCTATCACCATAAGCGTCGCATTAGGGACATTTACCCCCACCTCTATTACTGTAGTAGCAACTAAAATTTGCGATTCCCCACTCACAAACCGCTTCATCTCGATTTCCTTATCGGCGGGTTTCATTCGACCGTGGACTATTCCTATCCGAAATTTCGGAAGTGGGAATCGCCTAGAAATACTCTCATACCCGTCCATTAAATCTTTGTGATCTATAGTCGCGCTCTCCTCTATTAATGGATAAACAAAATAGACTTGCCTTCCCTGCGATATTTGCTTTTCCACAAACGCAAAAACAGACAGCCTACCGGCATCCGTCCTATGGGCCGTTATGATCTCTTTCCTTCCTGGCGGCAATTCATCGAGGACACTGATATCTAAATCACCATAAGCCGTCATAGCAAGGGTTCTCGGAATAGGTGTCGCTGTCATTACGAGAACGTGAGGAGCAAGGCGAGCTTTTGCCCAAAGCTTAGACCTCTGAGCCACCCCGAACCTATGCTGTTCATCTATCACCACAAAGCCCAAATTCTTAAATACCACAGTAGGCTCTATCAAAGCGTGAGTACCTATTATCAAATCCACACTACCATCAGCAAGCCCCTCTAAAATAGGCTTCCTATCAGACTTTTTCGTAGATCCAGTAATTATTTCAACCCTCACATCCATCTCCCTTAGCAAGTCGCTAATCCCCTCGGCATGTTGCCTAGCGAGGATTTCTGTGGGAGCCATAATGCATGCCTGAAATCCATTATCTATCGCTAAAAGCGAAGTCATAAGCGCAACAATGGTCTTTCCACTTCCCACATCCCCTTGCAGAAGCCTATTCATATGCCTTCCCGTATTCACATCGACTCTAATCTCCTTTATCACGATTTTCTGAGCGCCTGTTAGCTCAAAAGGCAAGTGCTTTTCGAAAAACTCATTAAACTTCTCCCCTACTTTCTCAAACCTCACCCCTGGAAGATCAACAGTCGTAGCTTTTTTTTGCTTGAGCAAAACTAGCTGCAAGTAAAGTAATTCCTCAAACTTCAATCTCTTCAACGCTTTATCTGCCTCAGAGGGCGTTCTCGGAAAATGAACTTGCTCGAACGCCTTACGCCTAGTAGGCATTTTCAGCTCCGCAAGTAAATTATCTGGAAGTGTTTCGTCAATATCACTATAAATCTCAGCCCATGCGCTCCTTATCAATCGAGCTAACCCTGGACTATTCAACCCCCTCGCACTTAACTTTTCCGTAGAAGAATACACAGGGTGCAATCCCCCGCCCCGGCGTTTTTCAAATGCGTCTGCTCGCTCTACTTCCGGGTGCGCGATATTCCATTTCCCGGCAAACACTGTGGGCCGGCCGTAAATGATAACGTCCACTTTCAATGGAATTTGGTTTAAAATCCATTTAGCTCCTTTAAACCAAACCAACTCTAATTCCTTATCCCCATCATTAAACACAGCAACTAACCGACTCCCCTTCTTCGCTCCTACGAGCGTTTTCTTGAGAATTTTACCTTTAAACTGAAGAGCCGACGACTCGGCTGAGATATCCGAAATTTTATAGAAAATCGACCTATCCTCGTAACGAAATGGAAGGTGCTGGATTAAATCGAAGCAAGTTTGAACCCCAAGCTCCGACTGAAGAAGTTCGGCGCGCTTCGGTCCTACCCCTTTAAGGTAAGCTACAGATGATTCAAGATTAATCGACATGGCGGTACGTGCAATCTACCGCAAAATGACCTGGTTAGACTAGCATAAGAACTGGATTCTCAAGTAGGTTTTTGAAATCCTGCAAGAATCCCGCGCCCGTAGCTCCATCGACCACTCTATGATCGCAACTCAGAGTCACCTTCATAACATGACCCGGCACAACCGTCCCGTCTTTGACAACTGGAACTTCGCTTATCCCTCCGATAGCAAGAATGCAAGCATCGGGCGGGTTAATAATTGCCGTAAAGTTCTCTATCCCGAACATTCCTAAGTTCGAAATCGTAAAAGTACTGCCCTCCCAATCGCTCGGCTGTAACGTTTTCGCCTTAGCTCTCGAAGCAAAGTCTCTCACTTCCTCTCCGATAGAGGCAAATGATTTACTATCCGCGAATCTCACTACTGGAACTAATAGCCCGTCCTCCACAGCAACAGCGACTCCGATATGAACATGTTCGTTATATCTAATTCTATCCTCTAACCAACTACTGTTTACGGCAGGGTTCTTTCTCAATGAAACAGACGCAGCCTTTACGACCATATCATTAAACGATACTTTGTAAAGACCTTGGTCGTTAATTGCTTCTCGAGCCTGCATGGCATTCGACATATCGATAGAAATCGATAAGTAGAAATGAGGAGCTGTGAATTTGCTTTCAGCTAAGCGACGAGCAATAGTTTTACGCATTTGGCTTACACCAACTTCAGAAAACTTCTCCTTAGTAAGCACAGGCATACCAGTTGCGCCAGCCATTTTGAAATTCTCAACGTCACTTTTAACGATACGACCACCCTCACCTGAACCAGGGATTCTATTTAAAGACAACCCTAGTTTTTCAGCTAATTTTTTCGCAAGTGGAGATGCTACTACTCTTGTTGCAGTAGTATTCACTACTGGGGCGGGAGCAACAGACACTGGAGCTGGGGCAGGCGCGGCCATTTCTGCAGCCTCTACTTTCGCAGCTGGCTTCACTTTCGCTTCGTCTTTAAGAAGCTTCTTAATATTCTCTCCTTTTTTACCTAAAACACACAAAATGCTATCTACAGGGGCAGTTGCGCCTGTTTCTACACCTATATGAAGTAAAACTCCGTCTTGAAAAGACTCGAATTCCAGTGTGGCTTTATCCGTCTCGATCTCAGCTAATAACTCTCCACTTTCAACAGGATCACCAACTTTTTTATGCCAAGCAGCGACGACACCTTCGGTCATCGTATCACTTAGTTTAGGCATGCGTACAATTTCAGCCATGATTTAATTTTTTACGGGATCAGTCTTTAACGTAAGGGTAATCTTCCTGAGTGTATACGTCTTCGTACAACTCATGAGCTTCAGGTTTAGGACTTTCCTCAGCAAATGTAACTGCTTCTTCAATAGTAATCTTTACCTTCTTCTCGACAGTTTTCAACTGAGCTTCAGTCATCCACTTATTCTCCAAAAGGATATTGCGCACATACGTAATCGGATCCAAATCTTGGAAAGTCTTCACCTCATCCTTTGACCTATACTTCTGTGGGTCAGACATCGAGTGCCCTTTATATCGATATGTTTCGATATTAAGCAATGTAGGACCGTCTCCTTTTCTTCCTCGCTCGGCAGCGCGTTGAATAGCCGCACATACAGCTTCCGGACTCATTCCGTCAACAGTTTCTGATGGCATATCGTAGCTATCTCCCATCTTAGAAAGATCGTGAACGTTAGTAGTTCTCTTTACACTGGTCCCCATAGCATACTGGTTATTCTCGATCACGAATATTACCGGCAATTTCCATATCATCGACATATTAAAGGTCTCGTGCAGCATTCCTTGTCTAGCCGCACCATCACCCATAAAACAAATCGTTACATGGTCTTCATTACGATACTTATCAGCGAAGGCGATTCCGGCACCGAGACCGATTTGGCCTCCAACAATACCATGACCTCCGAAAAGATTGCGCTCCTTATCAAACATATGCATAGAGCCACCTTTACCCTTAGAACTACCGGTAACCTTACCGTATAACTCAGCCATAACCACCTTAGGATCAGTCCCTAATACAAGGGGGTGTGCGTGGTCACGATAGGCCGTAATAACTCTATCGCTAGGCTTTAGAGCTTCTTGCATGCCCGAAAGCACAGCTTCTTGACCTATATATAAGTGGCAAAAGCCACCAAATTTTTGCTGAATATAGAGTTGACCACACTTTTCCTCAAACTTGCGCATGAGGTACATATCCTTGAACCATCTCTTATACACATCTTTTGAATGCGCCAGCTTAGTATCTTTCTTCTTCGCCATTAGCTTTATGCTTTTATCGAAAACAATCAGGCAAATATAACTTCACGTATATTTGTGGAACAAAGAACACCTATTTTTTTTTCTGTCATCGATAATTTTTTTACGTCCTATCTTCCTATTGACCTTCAAGAGCTAGAGTCAGTTGCTTTATTAGATAGGCGTGAAGAAAAGTTTCTTATACCAAACAAATGGTGTGCTAACATTGCAGAATCTCTCGATAGTGAATACAATATTCTAGAGATAAACAACGAACGTAAATTCAGGTATGACAACTTGTATTTCGATACACCTGGTAACATTTGCCTAGAAGATCACCTTAGAGGTCGGAAAATAAGATACAAAGTTAGAATAAGGTCTTATGCAAATTCTAACATTAGTTTTCTTGAAGTAAAGTCTCGAAATGTGCATGGTAGATCCATTAAAATGAGGTTACAACGAACCTCAGAAAAATGGGATAGTCCCCTGACTAAAGAAGAGCGGAGATTCTTAACTGAACGCGTATCTTTTGCTCGTGAACTCAGCCCTGTACTTTATAGCAGCTACTCACGCTTTACATTAGCTCACATTAAACGAGGTGAAAGAATCACATTTGACACAGGACTTAAGTTTAAGTCTATTGAGGGTGTGGTATTCTACCCCCTTGACGGATTATCTATTGTCGAATTAAAACAGGGTGAAAGTGACAGACACTCACCGCTTCACAAGCTATTTCGGGCTCATCCTAATAGGCACGTTCCATTAGGTAGGACTATTCGTATAAGTAAATATGTAGTAGGACGTCTTTCTACAGACACAAGCCTGCACGCACGAACTTATTTTGAAAGCTTAAGAGAATTAAACCGAGCTTCTAAATCAGCACAAATTTCATAACCCAACACAATTTTTATATGGACATCGCAGACTACTCATTAATTACAAGCCTAGCAATTGGTTTCGGAGCAAATATTATCTCGAGTTTAGTTGTAGTTAGACTTATCTACCATCTAGCTTCTCAAAGACGTGACTACGTTTTCACATTTATGCTAGTTTCAACATCTGTTTACTTTTTGTGCTCGCTTCTCAGTGGAGTAGAAATTGAAATGGGTTTTGCATTAGGGTTATTCGCGATTTTCAGCATTATCAGATATAGAACTGACGCAATCCCTATTAGGGAGATGTCTTATCTATTTATTGTAATTGCACTTGCTGTAATCAACGCTTTAGCACCTCAAACTACTGGGTGGGGAATAATTCTATTAGCCAACATTGGTATTTGGAGCCTGGCTTTCATTTTAGAACGCCTTTGGTTCGTAAAACACTTAACTGTTAAGATTGTTGTGTATGATAAAATTGAATTAATTAAAGCGGGTCGCCGAAAAGAATTAACTGCTGATCTTGAAGATAGAACTGGAGTGAAAATTCACTCATTAGAGATAGGTAAAGTTGATTTATTGAGAGATACCGCAGTGATTCGAGTGCACTTTTATGCCGATTTGCAGGAAGATCACTTTGAAGAAACAAGAAACACACCTTAATAAGACGCTTCTAATCGGGGCGACCTACTTCGTTAAGAGCACCACAGCGTGGGCGCTTATGCCATCTTGAGTACCTACGAAACCTAGTTTTTCCGTAGTGGTGGCTTTGATGCTTACTTTGTCGATATTGACATCTAAGATTCCTGCAATTACATCTCTCATCTCATCTATCCCTTCGGATAATTTAGGTGTTTGAAGGCAAATTGTTGTGTCCAAATTACCTAAAGACCAACCTAAGCCTTCAATCTTACTCCAAGTTTGAGCAAGTAATTGCTTGCTATCTATTCCTTTATATGCTGGGTCCGTATCCGGAAAGTGATATCCTATATCTCTCAAAGCAAGCGCTCCAAATAACGCGTCACATATTGCATGAAGGAGCACATCTGCGTCTGAATGTCCTACTGCGCCTTTAATGTGTGGGAATAATACTCCACCTATCCACAACTCCTCACCTGCTTCAAGGCGGTGCACGTCATAGCCATATCCTATCCTAATGTCCATTATAGGTTTACTTAACCACCGTTATTAGAAGCAGAAGAAAGGTCACTGAATTGCATTCTCAGAGTAAATCTCAAAGTATTTGCTAGTGGATTCTGTTGAGTCGTGCTAACTAAGTAGCTTAAATCGATAGTAAATACTGTGTATTTCATACCAGCTCCCATTGTAATAAACTGCCTATTCCCTTTCGAGAAATGCTCGTAAAAGTATCCTGCTCTAAAGGCAAATACTTCAGCAAAGTCATATTCAAAACCTCCACCGAAGTTTACTTCTCTTAACTCTTCTCGGAAAATACTACCCGATAAGATTGAGTACGTACCATCATCGTTAAAGTCAACAATTCCTGGTGCATCATAGAAAGATTGAACTATACCCGTTGCTACACCCACGTCATTTGAATATCCACTAACGATAGTGTTCCCATCTTGCTGATCGTAAACAGGAGCAGTAGGAACAAGTAATTTATTACCATCAAGAGTGAAGGTAAGAGAATTGTAATCATCCAATTCCATAGTATATGCCGCACCTAAACGAAGGTTCGCAGGAATAAAATCACGCGCTGCGGTTTCAGTATAACTCATTTTAGAACCAATATTAGAGATGTTCATCCCCATATTAAAAGTTCCATTTTTACCTCCCCAATTCGCTTGGTTGTTTGTGTAGAACATACTTACATCGGCAGCAACTGAAATACCGGGTTTAGATTCTGCACCTAGTACACTCACTCCTCCAGTTAGGTTTGAATGAACAAATCTACCAGCTACACCTCCGCTAAATCTATCTGTAAATCTTTGAGAAAAACCAGCATCTAAACTCAACTCAGCTGGTTGGAAATCACGAATAGTAGTCCCTACTGCGTCGGTGAAAGTGATATTTCCCAAACTGAAATAACGCAAAGCCAAGCCATAGGCTTGACGTCTGTTTATTTTACGTACCATAGTCAAATACGCCAAGTTCATGTCGTCAACAAGAGCTCTTAACCATGGCGCATAGCTAAGACTCACCTCAAGTTCATTCTCAGAAAAAGCCATTTTAGCAGGATTCCAATGAAGACTATTCCCATCTGGGGATAGTGCTACTCCGGCATCTCCAAGAGCACCAGATCTAGAATCTGGAGCTATCATTAAAAATGGAACAGCTGTCGTAATAGTGTTTAACTGTACTAATGACGCTGCTTCTCCTGGATCTAGCTGAGCGCTATAATTCCCTATAGACATAGTAAAAACTACTACCCCAGCTAAAAATTTATTTATGATTGAAAGATTCTTCATGTAATGTTTTAAGACATTAGGGTTTGAGAACGACAAGTTTACTACCATATTGTGTAGAAGCACCATTTTTCGTAGTCATTTTAATTTGAAAAACATAAACACCAGCTGGGACTTCACCTCCGTCATTGCTGATAAGATCCCATTTCAGGACATCTGTACGACCAGTGTGTGAAAAAAGTTCCGTTTTAAACGCTTTTATTTTCCTACCTGTTGCATCGTAAATATCTACCTCTACATCAACCTCATTACAGGTTTGGTTATGAGTCAATCTAAAAGACACGTTATCTGTAGCCGGATTAGGATAAGCAATCACATCCTGAAGAGCCACTTCTACTGAACTAGCAACTATGAATTTAGTGGTAGCAAGAGTACTATTATTCTGCACATCCCACACTTTTAATTCCAAACTATGCTCGCCCTCCTCAAGATCATTAAACGGATATCTTACTACACCACTTTTATAAGTGTCTAGATCAGCCGAGAAGTAAGTGTTCAAAACGAAGGGCGAATCGTACGACTCGTCGAGCACTGCTTTGAGGTCGTGACCTATACCGTTTCCTACCGTGTTTATTCCGCTTTCGTCGTAAACTCGGGCGTAAAGCCACGGATCTTCATTAGTAATTCCGCCAGAAATAAATAACGAATCATTCATAAATAGATCCACCACCGGACCTAGATCGTCCACTTCGACATCTTCCGAAGTACCACCGATAATAAACCCTTCGAAAGCTCCATGAGCATCTATATCTTCGGAAACGGCATATAAACTCACCCTTCCTTCTCCTAAGGTGTAGTCAATATCACGAGGAACCACGAATTCGAACTCAAAAACACCATCTACTACACTCGCAAGTCCTTTATGGATTACGTTTCTGAACATCGTATATGAGAAAGCCCCAGCGACATTGTCGTTATCGAGAGTACTTATTTGAGAACGTTTATCAAAAACTTTGGGATACAAGAAACCATTAAATCCTTGGAGAGTATCACCCGAATCAGTACCTACGTATCCTTTCATAATGACGTGATCCAAGGATCTGATCGTGTCAGGCACCTCTGTTATGTAGATTGAATGCTTTGGGTAAGCTAACAAAATCGCGGGATCGCCAAGCAATGAGAAATTTCTCATATTCGTAACGCTAGTGACGAGAGGGCTGTTTTTCGTGTCTTTACATATATCCCCGAGGCATCGAGCTTGGGAAGTGCCGGAGTCCTCATCAAGAACGGTTTGGAAAAAGGCTGTATTAAGCTCTTGGTTTCCTCCGCTAAATACTGTTCGGGTCGTTGTGAGCATCCCCACAGAACCGCCATCGGGGTTGAAGACTAGCATTTCGCCAGCCGATTCTACTTCGGGATCGTCGTAGCGTGATAATTCGCAAGTGGCGGTCATGAAAACGGGGAGTCGTTTTTTATTTGTCCATTCCCGAATCGTGGTAGTGTTGAGGATTCGTTCGTGAGCCCAGCCTCGTTCTCCACCATGTCCGATATAGTCAATTATTAGAGCGCCTTCTTCGACTTTCCTATCAATCTCAGCTTCTGCTTCGTCATATCTTTCCCCTCCCGGAGTCGCCTCTTGTAGGTACGAATCGGGGTAGATCTTAATGATGTCGTATTCGCTATGATCTAGGGCGACACGATTTGAATGCACCTCGCTATCAGACATGTGGCGCCATCCATCGTTGTTGTTACCGTCTTGATCATCGGTCACAAATATTATTCGGTTACGCCAAGCACCGAAGGTGGTCGTAGAACCTTCGGGTTCACATCCCGCACCCTCAGAAAAATCTTCATTTACGCCTAAATACGTTTCTACTTTTGAGACATAAGCAAGCGCATGAGAAAGTGTCGGTGCAGGAATTCGACCCACTCCTATTGCAAGTTTATCTCCCGGAGACTCCCCCATACCTTCTTCTAATAGTCCAAAATAATCATCTGTTACATAA
This sequence comes from Flavobacteriales bacterium, assembly GCA_015663855.1. GTDB lineage: Bacteria > Bacteroidota > Bacteroidia > Flavobacteriales_D > Sanyastnellaceae > UBA974. Next base: position 18,745 of record DQRJ01000031.1, read on the forward strand.
CTACTCACCGTACTCTCAGAGTTGGCACTTTGGAAAGTCAGTAGATTTACTCCATCTGGATCAAGATTCCGATTCATATATGTCCCATCCCCCATAAGAAGTAGGTACTTCGGCTTATCCACATCGTTATCCGCTTTATCCCAAAGCATCATCATAAGCATCTTCAATGCCGTAGGATCTGGAGATCCTGAGGAAAAGGCATTAAATACTTCGCGTTGATTTACAACTGCCACTCTCAAACCTCTGTCGGCATGAAGAGTCGCTAATCGACGTGCTGCAGAATCGAGCTGTGGTACTGTAATTATTAGCAAGTCTGTATGACCAATGCTATGAAGATTCAGGTTTGACACCGCCCCTAAAGCCCTAACTTCCTTGGCTGCACTATATCTAAAAGCCACAAACCTTCTTACAGTGTCCTGACTTGCCTTCCATGAAATCTCATCACCAGATACGTTTAGACTACTGTTTACCGGAGACAATGGGTCGGTAACATCCCAAACTTGGTCTACCGAAGAAGCTGCCGTCAAAGTGTAATTCGCTGCATTTCCAATCGAAATATTGTCGGTTCCATTAATGAAAAATTGTCCGCTTGAGAAGATAAGATGTTGCCGAGCTTGAACACGAACGTAATCAATCCATCCTTCCGCCTCGCTGTTTCCTGGTTCGAAATACAACTCGACATTCACGCCATCTCCCGTCATAGGAACTTCAATTGAAAGATTTCTCTTTTGCGCTATCAGTAGACTACTAGGACTTAGCGAAATATCCGTAGTACTCGCCTCCTCACCATTACACACTAGTTTATAGCCACTTGTCGTTCCGAGAGTCCTTCCGGCAATACGAGCATCTACCCATCCAGAATCACCCACAAGGTTTGGTATGTTAAAGCCCAAACCATAAACTTGACTCCCCAAGTTTGTAAAATGTTCACCATAAAACTCACGGCCACTGTGTGCAAGGTTGTAGTTCTCAATTTCATGGAACTCCTTTGCCAAGTGAGTATTCAAATCATCTAATACGGGTAGGCTCACCTCCACCGCATCAGAGATTCTGCTTCCAATTAGATCGATTTCACCATCTAAATTTAGAAAGTAATAAGCACTATCACTCCATGGATTTAATTCATGCTCCCATCTTTCATACGAAGAGCTCCATCTCCAAGAATTCACCCCCGAAGAATGAAAGTAAAGGGCATCACCTGAATCGAATACTCCATCTTCTTCCCCATCAGTCTCAACAGTAATTAACGGCAAATCAAGCGGCCTGTCCTCATCATTTTCAAACGGCAGCATTCGACCTCCACCACCATATAAATGTATTGCCCTGAAATCCAAAGTATCAGGGTTTATACCAGAAGCTACCAGATCAGAATATCCAATTTTAAAAACCCCTTCTTGTCCGGTAGCAAACTTCACCCACGTACCTTGTGAAAGCACAGAATTTTCAGGCCAAACCCTTTGAAGTCTACTCCCTCCTATTGGAGAATTCCCCACAACACCGTTCCACCCTATCAACTTCTCCCATGCCCCATTTTCAATCTTTCTATATTTCGGTGCCCTATACTGAACAAACCACTCGCCCGTGTTCATACCTCGAACCACCTTCCATCTCGTAGCAACTGGACGATTCAGATTTGGGATAAAATCAACCTCAACCGACTCCCAAACCGACTCTCCATCCAAAATTTCGACCCCAGCCCATCGCGAAGGAATACTAACCTCGCCAATCACAACATCATCTAGCTCGCCTTGAAATACAAAATCAACCGCAACTACTTCGCCTATATCACTTGACGCCCCTATATTAAGCTGTGCCGAAACAATTGCTTGAGACATTGTGAAAAATGCAATGATTACGTAGAATACACGACGTCTTGTGTATATCATTTTACGAGGATTGTAATTAATCATTAAAATAATGCCAAATTTCGGACTTAATCACTTAACAAACGGCAAATGATACAAGATATTGTAGACGTTTATTAAGTATAAATTCCGTATTATTGTGAGTTCAATGGGAACCTCTATGTTGAAAACATCAATAACATCAGTTTTAGGATTCTTGCTACTTGCAGGAATCATGGTTGTGAGCACATCAAATGAAGTGCACGCACAAGATCCGGAATTCACACAATACTACGCGAACCCTCTGTTCTTAAACCCCGCATTTGCTGGGTCTGACAGATGTCCACGGTTAGTTATGGCTTACCGTAATCAGTGGCCGGCAATGAGTGGATCTTACGTCACTCAAGCCGTTTCATACGACCAACATTTGCAAAGTATTCAAGGTGGTTTGGGCTTAACTGTGATGCGTGATCAGGCAGGCCAAAACACGCTTTCTACTACTCGTGTAACGGGGATGTACGCTTATCAGCAAGCTTTAACTCGTAAAATTTCACTTCGAGCTGCGCTAGAGGCAAGTTATTTTCAAAAAGCGCTTGACTGGAGTAATCTAACATTCGGTGACATGATTGACCCTCGTCGAGGGTTTATTTATGAAACTCAGGACACACCTAGAGGAGGAACGGTTCAGAATGTTGACTTCGGAGCTGGATTCCTCGTATTTACTGAGAAATTTCACTTAGGGTTTGCGGCACACCACCTAAACGAACCTAACGAGTCACTTGTAGTAGGGCTTAGCCGTCTTCCAATGAAACTGACAGTCCACGGAGGAGGTAAATTCCCACTAAAGACAAATATTCGTAGAGAAGTAGTTGCATCTATTTCTCCGAGTTTCTTATTCCGTCAACAGGCAGAATTCAAGCAAATGAATTTAGGTCTGTTTGTAAATAAGGGTCCTCTTTTTGGAGGAGTTTGGTACAGAGGAGTAGTGTTTACTGAATACAGAGACGCTTTGATAGCTGTATTAGGGGTCGAAACCGATATTATGAGATTTGGATATAGTTACGACATTACTATTTCCGAGCTAACCCCAGCAACTGGTGGGGCTCACGAGCTAAGTATGACATTGAAATTTGATTGTACACAGAAAAAAGGCAAGTTCCGTAAAATACCTTGCCCTACTTTCTAGTTATATAACAGAACCTAACGAATCCTTATCGAAGGAGCTCACCTGCAAGATCGATAAACTAACATTCTCAAATAAAGATTAATATGACCTGGAAACAACCTACAAGCATACTTTCGCTTTTTGTTTTGTTGACTATCCTATCTGGATGCTATTACGAGCGTTCAGGAGCAACAGGATGGAACTACAATAACACTAACAATGGAGGTTTTGAAAAACCTACATTCTTTGAACAACAAACAGGCCCAGGCCTGATATTAGTTGAAGGAGGAACCTATACCATGGGACAGGTCGAAGACGACTTGATGGGATCTTGGGACAATGCTCCTCGAAGAGTAACAGTATCATCTTTCTATATGGACGAAACTGAAGTAACGAATCTTTTTTGGTTGGAATACTTAACTTGGTTAGAACGTGTCTATGGTAGTTCATTCCCTGAAATAGTAGAGCGAGCCTTACCCGACACTCTAGCTTGGCGTGAAAAGCTCGCATACAATGAGCCACTCGTAAAGTACTACCTACGCCACCCTGCTTACCGTGATTATCCTGTTGTTGGAATTTCTTGGAGACAAGCAAATGACTTTTGCAAATGGCGTACTGACCGTGTGAACGAAGAAATCCTTATCAATGAAGGCCTTCTAGTTCATAGTCCTCAATCTCAAATGGATGAGGAGCACTTTACAACTGAGACATATTTCAACAGACAATACAGTGGAGAGAGAGAGATTGAAGGTGTAGAAGATTTCCGACCTAATTCTAGTGGATTTCGTGATATTAAACTTGAAGATGGTTTATTATTACCTGATTACCGCCTACCAACTGAAGCTGAGTGGGAGTATGCCGCTTTAGGATTAATTGGAAATAGTTATGGCGAATTAATTGAAGAAAGACGTACCTATCCTTGGGATGGTCACTACATACGTAATGACGATATGAGATCTAAAGGTTACGGAAAAGTCAACGCTAATTTCGTAAAAGGTAGAGGAGACTATATGGGTGTTGCTGGATCACTAGATGATTTAGGTGATATTACTGTAGATGTTCATAGTTACGCACCTAACGATTACGGTCTATTTAATATGGCTGGAAACGTCAACGAGTGGGTGATGGATGTGTACAGACCTCTATCTAATCTTGACAACGAAGAATTCAGACCATTTAGAGGTAATAATTACCAAACTATGATTCAGAATCCAGAGGGTAACCCCGCTGATAAATACGACTATGTTGTTTATGATATTGCTAAAATCACTCAATTCCTAACTGATTACAGAAGGGATAAAAGGGGTGTAGGTTTGACTCCAGAAGATGAAGAGCTACTAAACGGCTTAGAGTTAAAGCTTGAGGATGCAACAGAAATGAGTCTAAAAAGTCAAGAAGAGGAAAGTCAAACTCAGCTTGCTGAAGCAATGGATCTCATAGAAGAAAGTGAAGCATTAATTGCTGCCGATTTACGAAAAGGATTAAGTAATAATATTATTGCTGTACCTGGAGACATGAAGTATCGTGATGTAACTCTTGAGGAGAACCTCGGACGTACTAACTATAGGGTTGCTGACAATATTGATTACCGTGATGGAGATGTTAATAGTTCTACTATGTTTGGAAATTCTGAAGATGGTTTCGAGGATAACAATCGTATGTACGATTACGGAAATTCTACACTAGTTAATAATGAATCTCGCGTATATAAAGGAGGAAGCTGGAACGACAGAGCTTACTGGCTTGTTCCTGGAACAAGAAGATTTATGGACGAAAGAAAGTCTTCTTCTACTATCGGTTTTAGATGTGCTATGACGAGAGTCGGAACGCCTGTACCTTATCAGGGGCAATAATCTAATTGATTACCAATATTAAAAGCCCTAGCGTACTTTGTACGTTGGGGTTTTTTTAATCCAAAACGATGACTACTGAAGAGCTGTATGAGATTTATAGGGGAGCCTCAAATGGGGTGACTACTGATACTCGTAAGTGCGGCCCGGGAATGCTGTTTTTCGCCTTAAAGGGGGAAAACTTTGACGGTAACGATTATGCAAAGGATGCTCTTGATGCAGGATGTGTTGCGGCAGTGGTGGATGATACTAAATGGAACGATTTTAATAGCGTAATCGTAGTTGAAAACGTTCTTACGTCTATGCAAGAACTGGCGAAAATGCATAGACGTACTTTTGACATACCTGTGTTAGGTCTGACTGGGAGTAATGGAAAGACCACAACTAAAGAACTTGTGACAGCTGTTATTTCTAAGAAATTTAAGGTCCACTCAACAAAGGGAAATTTAAACAATCACATTGGAGTACCACTGACTTTGCTCGGAACACCTTCTGATTGTGAATTTTTGATAGTCGAAATGGGAGCTAGCCATATCGGTGAAATCGATACTCTTGTAAAAATCGCAGAACCTAATTTAGGAATTATCACGAATATCGGGCTAGCTCATTTGGAAGGGTTTGGCGGGAAAGAAGGAGTAAAAAAGGGAAAGAAGGAGTTATTCGATTTTTTAAGATCTCGAGAAAGCACTGTGTTTGTTCATGGGGGGCATTCCGAACTTCTAGAGGTGTCTGCTGGTATGAATAGGGTTGTGTTCGGAACTGATGAGAACATGCCTAAAGCAAGGTTTATTGAAGGAGGGGGAGATAGAAAGTATGTTTGGTTTGAGGAAGGATATGAAAGTGGAAACAAACCCGTGAAACTTGAGGGGGACTACAACTTGGACAATATTGCCGCAGCCATCGCGATAGGAAGGTTTTTTGAGGTGAATAGAGAGGATGTTGAATCTGCTATCTCAGAGTACACACCGACTAATAACAGATCTCAAATACACGACACTGGAAGTAATGAGATATTATTGGATGCGTATAATGCGAATCCATCAAGTATGGAGAAAGCTTTGATTTCATTTGAGAAAAACGTCCATGACCCGAAGCTTGTTATATTAGGAGACATGAGAGAACTTGGCGATCACTCCCTTGAATCACATGGAACGATAGTGGAGCTTTGTAAATCGCTTAGGCTTGATGCAATATTAGTGGGTGAGGAATTTATGAATGTTGAGAGTGGTGAGGCTGGACTTAAATTTTACAATACAATTGAGGAATTAATGTCTCATTTAGAAGTGGAGACATTAAGGAATAAGGCTATTTTATTAAAAGGAAGTAGGGGGATGGCAATGGAGCGATTACTACCACTACTCTAATCTTATCTTTGCAGTAATGGATTTGATAGAAGAATTAAAATGGAGGGGGATGTTACACGACATCATGCCAGGAATGGAGGACCAGCTGAATAAGGAGTGCACTACTGGATATGTAGGCTTCGACCCGACAGCTGACTCTCTTCACATAGGTAATTTGGTGCCGGTAATGCTTCTTGTTCACTGGCAAAGAGCTGGACATAGGCCCATGGTGCTTGTGGGAGGCGCTACGGGCATGGTGGGAGATCCTAGCGGGAAATCTAAGGAAAGGCAACTTTTGGACTTAGATGTTATGCATCATAATCTTGAATGCCAAAAAACTCAACTTGAGAAATTTCTCAATTTCGATGGAAAAAATGCCGCCGTGGTTGTAAATAATTACGATTGGTTTAAGAATATTAATTTTCTTGAATTTATCAGGGATGTGGGGAAGCATATCACTGTGAACTACATGATGTCTAAGGATAGCGTGAAAAACCGGCTTGAGCAGGGTATGAGTTTTACTGAATTCTCATATCAGCTTGTGCAGGGTTATGATTTTTATCACCTTTGGAAGAATGAGAATTGTATGGTCCAAATGGGAGGAAGTGACCAGTGGGGCAACATTGTTACAGGAACTGAACTAATACGTAAAAAAGGTGGTGGACAGGCGTTTGCGATGACTGCACCGCTTATTACGAAGGCGGATGGGAGTAAATTTGGTAAGAGTGAAGGAGGGAATATTTGGATTGATAAGAGTAAAACTTCAGCTTATAAATTTTACCAATATTGGATTAATGCGGCTGATGAGGATGCTGGGAAATACATACGAATTTTCACGCTTAAGGATAAGACGGAGATTGAAGCACTTGAGGCTGAGCATGCTGAAAATCCAAGATCTAGAGTTCTTCAGAAAGCACTTGCAGAAGACATTACGAAGCGAGTTCATGGAGAAGATGATTTAAAGACTGCTATTGCTGCTTCGGGTATTTTATTCGGTAAAAGTGCGAAATCTGATCTTGAATCACTCCCTGAGTCAGAATTTCTATCTGTATTTGAAGGCGTCGACAAAGCTGAAATAGACTCGACCTTATTAGATGGAGGAGTCAGCGTCATCGAACTACTAAGTGAGCACACTGGCTTTCTTTCTTCAAAGGGAGAAGCGAGAAGAGCTCTTAAAGAGAATAGTATTCGTGTGAATAAGGACTTAGTTGATGATAGTAAGATTGTTTCTAAGGACGACCTAATTAATGGGCGACAACTGTTACTTCAAAAAGGGAAAAAGAATTACTTCCTAGTAATTGTAAAATAGCGGACTCGTACTTAAACCGTTAGAAGATTACATCCCCGAACCTCTGCGTGATCGAATCTTCCTAAAACTTCGAAGTCACAAGAATCTGGCTCGTCCCTCAAGCTACCGAGATCGGACGTAGATAAAAACGAACAGCTATCTATATTAGCTAAGTCTATAATTTGCAACCTACCTGTCCTACCTCGCTTCACTTCCGTTCCGGGATCTGAAACATCGCTAACTATCACTCGCATAATAGAGGGGGGCGTGAAATATCTACCGTCGGTACAATATGCTTGAGATAAAAGTTCAGTCATTCCGTACTCGCTGATAATATTAACGTTAGGAAGAACACTTTTAATCCTTGAATGAACTTCGTCCCTAATAGGCTCGTGTCCGTGGCCTTTCATTCCGCCTGTTTCAATAATAGTCAAAGAAGATACAGCAATTTCATCCTTCAGACTTTCCGAAACTCCCCCACCCTCTAACCAATTTAACAGTGCGTGGGTTACTCCTATTACAACTGCAGGCTTATCGCCTGACAATGTTTTAATCAAGTCCTCAGAAAGAGCATCGTAATTATCTAAGTAGAACTTATCTCCATGACCTGATGTGTGCATAAATGATTTAGCCATAGCTACGAGTGAAGCATCTCCCCTTTCTAAATATCCTGGCAATAGTGCATACCAAACACTTTCTTCAACAGGCCGAACTAACTCACTATAGATCTCGTGAGAAACCTCATTATACCAATCCACTGATCTAATTATATGCTCTGACCTTGCGCCCGAATTCGAAGTGCCAGAGCTACGGTAGATTGTTTGCGGAGTGAATTCTCCCGTTACAATTTTATGCGAACGAAAAAACTCAACCGGCATAAATGGAATATTTCGGTAACTACTTACCGCATCCACTTTAACCCCCATCAAGTTCACAAACTCTCGATAAACCTCATTGTAAGACACTTGAAACCTAAATACTGCTAAGGCTATCTCCTCAAAACTATCTGTCATTTCATTATTGAGCAAGCCTCTAACCCGAGAAATTAAACGGGTGCGTTCCGATTCAAACTTGTTTTCACAGTCTTTATTTGAGTTTTTTTTCGGAACGCTCATGGGCGTAAGTTCGGAAGTGGTAGCTTTGGAATAATGAAAAAATGGAATTTTAGTTCGAAATTAATGTTGATTAGTGCTACTTCTGCAGCTATACAGCTAACGAGTTGCCTCCCCGTGCCTAATTACCCTATCGAACCTACCATCGAGTTTTTGGCATTCGAGGTGGATGAGAGTAATCACGCCGTCCTCTCGTTTCAATTCACTGACGGAGATGGTAATTTAGGTTTAGACCAAACCGACACACTCCCCCCCTTCTGCACTTCATGCGAAAACCATTTCAATCTAAAATGTGAGTACGATGAACTTCGAGA
>DQRJ01000034.1 GCA_015663855.1 Flavobacteriales bacterium
AAAGATTGGTGCCTCAACCGCTACGGTGGGGTATACGGAGATCTCATCATCAATACATTTGCAAACCAAGCCCTCCTAGTGTGAGGGCTTTTTTTTAGCTTAATTTTTTCAATCAGTCTTGCGCTATAGTTTATCAGCGCGAGATAAACTCGATATTTCTCTTAAGACCTTTAAAGCCGGTTCTCTTTACGGGACTGTCTTTGAAGGTTTTTTTGAATACATCCTCTGACATATCTAACCAATCCGATTTAGTCATCTGAAGTAACCCCGATTTAGGCGCGAACTCTGGCTCAGAATGCATCTCTGCATGCCTGTTCCAAGGACAAACCTCTTGGCATATATCACACCCGAATATCCAATCTCCGAACTTCCCCGCCATGGGCTCGGGGATAGCCTCTTTAAGCTCGATGGTGAAGTAACTGATGCACTTAGATCCATCAACTACGTATGGCTTTACTATCGCGCCTGTAGGGCAAGCATCCAGACATTTTGTACAATCACCGCAATGATCTAAAACAGGCCCATCCACAGATATCTCCACGTCGAGCATCATCTCAGCCAAGAAGAAATAGCTACCCTTTTTTTTTGAAATAAGCAAGCTGTGTTTTCCCACCCACCCAAGTCCAGATTTTTGAGCCCAAGTCCTCTCCATAACTGGGGCAGAATCAACAAAAACTCTACCCTCAACATCTCCCCACTCCTCCCTCATCAGCTTCAATAGCTCTTTAAGTTTCCACTTTATAACATGATGGTAATCATTCCCTAATGCATATTGAGAAATCCTCGGAGTTCCTTTTTCACCACCACCATCGGGTAAATCAGGATTGTGGTAGTTAAACAGTAGACTTACTACGCTCTTCGTTCCGGGGACAAGTTTTCTAGGATCGAGACGTTTGTCAAAATGTCCCTCCATATACTTCATCTCCCCGTGCATCCCTTCCTTCAACCATTTTTCAAGTCGAGGCACCTCTTCAGTTAGCTCCTCCGCCTTCGAAATCCCGACCGAACTAAACCCTAGCTCTAGAGCTTTCAACTTCAGCCATTCAGCCCTCTTTCTCGCTAGTAGTTCATCTCGTAACATCTCGAACTTACTCCTTCTACTCGAACAGGCTCCCCGACCTCGCGCTAGGAGTCTTTCCTAGATGTTCAAAAGCCGATTTAGTTGCCTGTCTACCTCTCGGAGTACGAACTAACAGGCCTTCCTGAATTAAAAATGGCTCGTACACCTCCTCTAAAGTCCCTGAGTTTTCACCTATAGCCGTCGCCAAAGTAGTCATCCCCACTGGCCCGCCACCGAACTTGTCAATAAGCGCCGATAATATTCGATTATCCATTTCATCAAGCCCCCTTTTATCCACTTGCAAAGCGTCCAAAGCATATTCCGTAACGGCAGAGGTAATAGTCCCATCACCTTTGATTTGAGCAAAATCCCTCACTCTCCTCAAAAGTGCATTCGCAATCCTCGGAGTACCTCTACTCCTAGAAGCAATCTCATGAGCCGCAGACGACTCATGCTGAATCTGCAAAATCCCAGCACTTCGTTCAACAATATCTGTCAAGGTCTTCGTATCGTAATATTGAAGCCTTAGGTTTATACCAAACCTTGCTCGTAACGGTGCCGTCAATAACCCAGACCGAGTCGTCGCCCCAATAAGTGTAAACGGATTCAAATCTATCTGAACTGTCCTAGCGTTAGGACCAGTATCTATTACAAGGTCTATCCTATAATCCTCCATCGCACTATATAGATACTCCTCCACTACTGAGCTAAGTCTATGAATCTCGTCTATAAATAGAATATCATTCTCCTCCAAGCTCGTAAGTAGCCCCGCCAAATCTCCGGGTTTATCGAGTACAGGTCCAGATGTAGTTCTGATATTAACCCCCATTTCATTCGCAACAATATATGCGAGAGTGGTTTTTCCCAGACCTGGAGGTCCATGCAGTAATACGTGATCTAAGGCCTCGCCCCTACCTCTTGCAGCAGCGACAAAAATTTGCAAATTATCCATCGCAGCACGCTGCCCAGTGAAGTCCTCAAACTGCGAGGGCCTCAACACACGTTCATAATCGCTATCCGTCTTTTGAGATTCTTCATCTCTCATATCAAACCCTTCGTATGGCTCCATGACTGCAAGATAAACGAAAACGAAAAGTCAAAGAAAAAACCCCTCGGAAATTCCGAAGGGTTTTGCAATATTTATTAAAAGAGGGGATTAGTGACTAACCTCACCTTCTTTTAAAGGAGTTGTTTGTGGTACAAAGTCCTCTTCATGATCTGGATTACTGTAATCATAAGCCCAGCGATGAACTTCTGGTAAAGCACCAGGCCAGTTACCGTGAATGTGTTCCACAGGAGTAGTCCACTCAAGAGTATTCGCTTTCCAAGGATTTTGAACGGCTTTTTGGCCTCTAAATATGCTGTAGAAGAAATTAAATAAGAAAATCAACTGAGCTAACGACCCTACTATCGCAAATGTCGAAATGATCGGTTGTAGATCCATTACGCTATCTAGGAAATCGAAGTGCGAAGAATCATAGTATCGACGAGGTGCTCCCGCAAGACCTACGAAATGCATAGGGAAGAAGACGCCGTATCCGCAAAC
>DQRJ01000113.1 GCA_015663855.1 Flavobacteriales bacterium
AGTCCTCCGACTAGCTCTTTTACCCATTGTTCGTCTGTTTTAGGACAAATCAATAGAGCGTCATCTGTGTCGACGACGATAAAGTCGTTCAGGCCTCGAAGAGCGACTAGTTTTTTCGCATCCCCAATGACAACGTTGCCGGATGATTGCGATGTTACAAGGCTGGACCCAGAAACGCCATTTCCAGATGAGTCAAGAGGTATATGGCTTGCAAGCGATGTCCAGGTGCCTAGATCTGACCACCCGAAATCGCATGAAATCACTGAAACGTTGTCGGCACGTTCGAGGATGCCGTAGTCGATTGAGATCGATTCGCAAGCATCGTAGATGGAGTCGACTTCGCCAGAGAGTCCGGAGAGTCCTGCCCCCACGAAGGAAGCGTTCATGTCTGGGAGGTGGTCTGAGAATGCCTGCGAGATGTTCTTTAAAGACCAAACAAAAATCCCACTGTTCCAACAATATCCCCCTTGAGCGAGGAAGCTTTCGGCAGTTTCTAGATCGGGCTTTTCCGTAAATTTTTCGACTTTCGCAACCTCTCCTTCACCCGAAAATTTAATGTATCCGTAGCCGGTATCGGGACGGGTGGGCTTGATGCCGAGCGTAAGTAGAGACGATGTCGAGCAGGCGTTCGATAACGCAAGGGAAATAACACGCTCGAATTCGGTAGAATCGAGAATAAGATGGTCCGAAGGTGCTACGATAATCCCGACTTCACTTGGAACAATCCCAGCCGACTCGTCGCCTACACGAGATTTAATTCGTTCGGAAATCACAGCGTTCGCATATGCTATGCACGGTGCGGTATTGCGCATACAGGGTTCGCAAAGAATGTTCGAAGAAGGCAGCGAAGTGAGGTGAGTAGCGACCTGATCGCGGTAAAGTTCGTTCGTAACGACAAGGATGTTCGAAGGAGGAACCACCTTAGAAAGTCGGTTGAAAGTCATTTGGATTAACGACTGGCCGGTGCCCAGGATGTCAAGAAATTGTTTGGGCTTAGATGTGCGAGACATAGGCCAAAACCGTGTGCCTACTCCACCTGCCATTATCACAGCAAATGTCTGTAAGGGCTTACTCATGTGAGTTCAATTCTACACAATTATAGGCATCGCAAGTTCCACATCCCTTATGAGATGTTGAGCATCCACTCAAAAATGTGAGGGAGCATGTGAGTATGCAAATGCATAACAACAGTCGCTTGACAAGTCGTTTATTCATGGGGTGAAGTTAAGAATAGTTACGTGTACCTTAGCGGTGTGGGCATCATCTTTAACATCGGAAGATATACGCGGTTTATTGCCATGGTTATGCGCAAACCGGATAAATGGATGATTTTTCGCCGTCAATTGGAGAAGGAAATGACCATAATAGGCCTTGAAAGCGTGGGGATTGTGGCACTTTTGAGCGTCTTTATGGGTGCGGTGATGTGCTTGCAAACGGCTCACCAGATAAGTGGTTGGATTCCAGTTTACACTATAGGTTTTACTGTACGCCAAACCATGATCCTCGAGTTCTCTCCCACCCTAATCCCTGTTATTCTCGCCGGGAAGGTCGGTTCGAACATAGCATCTCAGCTAGGTACTATGCGCGTAACAGAGCAGATTGACGCTCTCGAAATAATGGGTGTAAATAGCGCTGGACTTTTAGTATTACCGAAAATTATCGCTGGTTTTATTTGTATTCCTGCGCTTGTAGTGATGAGCATGGGATTAGGATTGGCATCGGGAGCTGGGATTGCTTTATTGACTGGCGTGAGTAGTATGGCCGATTTCGAGTACGGCCTCCAAGTCGATTTTGTTTCTTACGATGTCGTTTATGCACTCATAAAAACAACGGTATTTGCGTTAATTATGACGTCCGTCTCAGCTTATCACGGCTATTATACTTCGGGAGGGGCTCTCGAAGTCGCGAAGTCCAGTACTAAGGCAGTAGTTTATAGCGTGGTGATCATAATGCTCACGAACCTTGTACTTACGAAGCTCCTTTTAACGTAATCTTTCTACAGTTTGATAGAACTCAAGAACATATCAAAATCGTTTGGGAAGCATAACGTTATTAATAACGTGAGCGCCATTTTCGAGAAAGGCAAGGTAAATTTCATTATCGGGAGATCGGGGTCGGGAAAGAGCGTATTAACAAAGTGTACAGTGGGGCTCCTCGAACCCGATGAAGGGCACGTTTTTTATGACGGTCGTGACTTTACGGCCATGAATAGAAGGCAGCGCAAAGAAATTCGTAAGGAGATAGGAATGTTATTTCAAGGTGGCGCCCTTTTCGATTCCATGACAGTGGAAGAAAATATAAAATTTCCATTAAAAATGTTTAGTGATATGGATGACGAAGCGATGTCGTCTAGGGTAGCGGATTGTTTAACTCGTGTAGAACTCGAAGGGCACGGGGATAAGTACCCTGGCGAGTTAAGTGGTGGAATGCAGAAGCGCGTAGGTATTGCGAGAGCGATATCTATGAACCCGAAATATCTATTCTGTGACGAGCCGAATTCCGGTTTGGACCCACAAACTGCCATAGTAATTGATAATCTGATTGTGGATATCACCCGTGAATATGGAATGACGACTGTCGTTGTGAGCCACGATATGAATAGTGTTATTGAAGCTTCCGACACGATTCACTTTATTCACGAAGGAGAGATCGCTTTTAAGGGAGATAACGCTGAAATGATGGTTAGCGATTCAGAAACTCTTAACGACTTCATCTACGCATCGAAGCTTATGAGAAAGCTTAGAGATAAGGCCAAATAAAATCAGACGATGAAGTACAATCCCGTCAGGTATTCAACTGAGGAAATGCTTGAAAGAAGCCAAGCGTTTCTAGAAAAAATGAAGAACCGTAGGAGTGTAAGGCATTTCTCGTCTAAAGAAGTGCCGATGGATGCAGTTAGAAATTGCATTGAAGCTGCAGGAACGGCACCCTCAGGAGCCCATAAACAACCTTGGACCTTCTGTCTAGTGACAGACCCAGAGATTCGTAAAAAAATTAGAGTTGCAGCTGAAGAGGAGGAGTTTAAAAACTACCACGGTAGGATGAATGAGGAGTGGGTGAAGGATTTGGAGCCATTCGGGACAGATCACATCAAGCCTTTTATTGAAAATGCTCCGGGATTAATCATAGTATTTAGGCACGCTTATGGAGCAGACGAGTCTGGCAGAACGACTAACTACTACGTGAATGAGAGCGTGGGGATTGCAGTGGGAATGTTGTTGACGGCGCTGCATGAGGTAGGTTTGGTCGCGTTGACGCACACACCCTCTCCGATGAAGTTTCTTGCCAAAATCCTAGATAGACCCAAGAACGAAAGGGCTTATTTGAACATTCCTTTCGGATTCCCCTCTGATAATTGTGAAGTCCCTGACATAAATCGGAAGCATCTCAGTGAAATTTTAAAGGAATATTAAGTCTATTTCCAGCATTATGTTATACCACGAAACATCAACGATAGTAGGAGTTAAGGACTGAAATCATGCATTGCTAAGGAATCAATTATCAATGTTTTGGTTAAAACTTTCACCTGAATATTGGTGTGTAGTGAACTATTAGATTAATTTTGCCCCAAATTGAATACGATTATCATGTCTGACATTAGTGAAAAAGTAACAGCTATCATTGTTGATAAGCTAGGAGTGGACGCTAACGAAGTAACGCCAGAGGCAAGCTTCACTAACGATTTAGGTGCCGATTCTCTCGACACGGTAGAGCTCATTATGGAGTTCGAAAAAGAATTTAACATCGCTATTCCAGACGATCAGGCTGAAAACATCAGCACTGTAGGTCAAGCGATCGAGCATATAGAGAAAGCTACTAAGTAAGCCATACGGCTGTTTTTATGGAGCTTAATCGCGTAGTTGTTACTGGTTTAGGGGCTTTGACGCCTCTAGGTAACGACCCCGAAACTTATTGGGAGAATTTAATTAAAGGAAAAAGTGGTGCCGCGGAAATTACCCGTTTCGACGCTTCTAACTTTAAAACTCAATTTGCTTGCGAAGTAAAGGATTTTAATGTCCAAGATCACATTCATCGTCGTGAGGCGAGAAGAATGGATCTGTTTACTCAATATGCAGTTGTTAGCTCAACCCAAGCTCTGAATGACGCTGGGATTGTTGCCGAAGGATTCGAAGGTGAACTGGGGTCGGAAGAAGCAGCTAAAAATGCCGGGAAATATAAGATAGACCCAGATAGAGCTGGGGTGATTTGGGGTTCGGGGGTCGGAGGATTCCAAAGTTTCATGAATGAAGCAAAAAACTTCTATCAGGGAGATGGAACACCGAGATTTTCACCTTTCTTTATTCCTATGATGATTCCAGACATTGCGGCTGGTCACATAAGTATTTCGAATGGTTTCCGTGGCCCTAACTACGCCACCGTTAGTGCTTGCGCAAGTTCTACCCATGCCTTAATAGATTCGTTTAACCTAATCCGTTTAGGTAAAGCAGATGTAATGGTTACAGGTGGGTCAGAGGCCGCTGTAACTGAGGGTGGGATTGGTGGATTTAATTCTCTAAAAGCTTTGTCTACACGCAACGATGAACCCCAAAAAGCTTCTCGACCATTCGATAAAACTCGTGATGGGTTCGTCCTTGGTGAAGGTGCTGGAGCGATCATCTTAGAATCTCTAGATCATGCATTAAAACGTGGAGCTAAGATTTATTGCGAAATGGTAGGTGGTGGTATGAGTGCTGATGCACACCATATTACTGCTCCACATCCAGAAGGTCTTGGCGCTACAAATGTTATGCGTGTGACACTTGAAGATGCAGGGATGCAACCTTCAGATGTTGACTATGTGAATGTTCATGGAACATCAACTCCACTAGGAGATATAGCAGAAACCCAAGCCATTCAAAAAGTATTCGGCGAAGCCGCGTACGATTTAAGCATTTCCTCTACAAAGTCAATGACAGGCCACTTATTAGGTGCTGCAGGCGCGATTGAGGCGATGGCTTGTATTATGGCGATTCAGCATGGAATTATTCCACCGACAATTAACTTCGAGCACGAAGACGAAGGACTAGACCCTAAACTCGACTTTACATTTAACAAGGCGCGCAAACGTGAAGTGGGTGCAGCGTTGTCGAATACGTTCGGTTTCGGAGGTCACAACGCATCAGTGTTGTTCAAGAAATACTCTAGCTAGAGGTTTGAATGCAGTTTTTAAAGAGATTCCTGATTGGTGATAAAACTGATAAGGATATTAGGGCGTTAGTTCGAAAGCACTTTCGTCTTCGTGTCAAGAAAATATTTTATTATAAGAAAGCGCTTCGTCATTCGTCTGTCCTTGATGGCGATACAACGGGAAAGAAAAGCAACGAACGTCTGGAATTTTTAGGAGATGCAGTTTTGGGACTAAGTGTCGCAGAATACCTTTATAAACAGGATGAAAGTGCGCAAGAGGGAGCTCTGACTCAACGAAGGTCGAAAATCGTAAGTCGAAAAAATCTCAATCTACTTGGATCAAAAATCGGACTGGAGGATTTACTAGAAGTTAAGATGAGACGTGAGGATATTCGGGCAAATATGGTAGGTAATGCTATGGAAGCTATGATTGGGGCTATTTATCTTGATCATGGGTATAGGCGTACAAATATGGCTTTGGTTAAATTATTGAAACGGTTTGGGTTAGACGAGAAGATTCACGAGACAACAGATTTTAAGAGTCAGCTTCATCATTGGGCCCAAAGATCTCGTGTTACTCTTTCTTTTCAAGTGGTAAAGGAATCTATCGAGAACGGTGAAAATGTTTATGAAATAGAGGTGTTTGCCGACGATAATTGTATAGGGTCGGGAGTGGGGAGGTCGAAAAAAATAGCCGAACGCGAGGCTGCCCGAAAAGGGTGGAGGCACGTGTTTGAGTTGGAGGATAGTAATTAGTCATAAGCGACTACCTTCGTTAAAATGGCAAAGCTTCAACTAGACATGGAATTGGAGTGTGATTTCGGACTATTAGGGATCGGATCACATGTGGGAAGCCATAGATTAGCTTGGGAGTTAAACAGGATTTTCGGTTGGGATTTGAAGTTTAATAGAGCAATAACTTCGGACAATAAGAATACCAACACTGAACATATTGTGCTTACATTTATTGACAGGGAGGAAGGGTTAGACGTTTCTTTAATATTGAATAGAGTTCCCGGTGGAGTTCTTGCATCTGGAGCGTCTTCTTTAGATTACCTACTTAAAATAGAAAGTGATTTTTTATATAATCACGATGTTGTTTCTAGAATTAGAAGGTCAAACCTCGTAACACTCGTTACTACTATTGATCCGGAGTTATCCGGAGCCTTAGGACCATTATTTGAGTTAGATATTATTGAGATTGATAAAGAAAAAAATGAATAAGCCGTCGCTATTTCCAAATAAACAAACTAAGATTATTGCGACGATAGGTCCTGCTACATCTTCTCCTGAGATGTTAGAGCAGTTATTGCTTGCGGGAATGAATGTAATAAGGATTAACTCCGCTCATGGAGATAGTGAAGTACATAAACAGGTAATTAAAAACATTCGTAAGCTTGATCAAGAGCTAAGTACTAGCACTTCTATTTTGGTAGATCTTCAGGGGCCCAAACTTAGAGTTGGGGACATCGAAAATGGCGAGATGATTCTTATAGAAGGTGAGGAATTGAGGATAGCAGTGGGAGTCGGGATGGGAGCGAATGGGATCGTTTATACCGACTATACAAAGTTCGCGGAAGATGTAAAACAAGGTGAGCCGGTATTGCTCGACGATGGAAAGCTTATGTTAGAAGTTATATCGTCGGATGGTAAATCAGAGGTTGTATGCAAGATTATTCACGGCGGAATTCTTAAACCGAGGAAGGGCTTGAATTTGCCGAAAACGAAGATATCGCTTCCGTGTATTACTAAAAAAGACAAAGTAGATTTGGCATTTGCACTTGAAGAAAATGTCGATTGGATAGGACTTTCATTTGTTAGATCTTCTAAAGATATTGCTGAACTAAAAGCAATAATTAAGAAAAAGAAGAAGCATGCTAGGATAGTCGCGAAAATTGAAAAGCCCGAAGCTATTGAGGATCTTGACGCAATTATAGAAGCGGCTGATGCTGTGATGATAGCAAGGGGAGATTTAGGAGTAGAAGTTCCCATGCAGGAGGTTCCGCTTCTTCAAAAAGAGATCATATCGAAGTGCTTAACTCTTTCGCGTCCAGTGATAGTGGCGACTCAGATGATGGAGAGCATGATTGAGAGCGCAACTCCGACGAGAGCCGAGGTAAATGATGTTGCGAATGCTGTACTAGACGGGACAGACGCAGTAATGCTATCTGCCGAGACTAGCGTAGGTAAGTATCCCGTGCATGCTGTAAAAGCGATGTGCGAGATAATTAAGAGAATGGAGGAAAGTATCGAAAAGCCGTTCAATGAAAGGCCGCCTTACAATCCCGACGATGAGCGTTTTATCTCTGATTCAATATGCTATAATGCGTGCCGTCTTGCTAGAAGAACTAAGGCAAGTGCTATCGTGACTATGACCTATTCTGGCTATACAGCCCAAAAAGTGAGTAGTCAACGTCCGAAGGCAACAATTTTCATGTTTACTTCGAATAGAGAGGTGTTGAGTCAGATGAATTTGGTTTGGGGTGTTAAAGCAATATTCTATTCCAAGATGGTCAGCACAGATCATACCATTGCTGATATTAAGTACATATTGTACAAAGAGGGAAATGTTAAAGAGGGGGATTTCGTGATACACATGGCTTCTATGCCCATTGCAGATGCAGGCATGACAAATATGCTAAAACTCAGTAGAGTCTGACGAGATAAAAGGCTCAAGGCGTATTATCTTCGCGACACTCAATAGTAAATTTGATGGCGAAAGGATTTCCAGAACGTGGTTCACTGAATCTTCCAAACATTGCGAAAGAAGCATTGGAGATTTGGGAGCGCGAAAACACATTTCAAGCGAGTATTGACTCTCGCCCTGCTGATAATCAGTACATTTTTTATGAAGGTCCTCCTTCAGCAAATGGGATGCCTGGGATTCACCATGTTATGGGACGGTCTATCAAGGATATTTTTTGTAGATACGCTACCCTTAAAGGGAAACGCGTAGAAAGAAAAGCGGGCTGGGATACTCACGGATTACCTGTTGAACTAGGTGTTGAGAAGGAACTTGGTATCACGAAAGAAGATATTGGTACGAAAATCACGGTAGAAGAGTACAATAAAGCTTGTAGAAAAGCGGTGATGAAGTACACCGGGGTCTGGAATGACCTTACAAAGCAGATGGGATATTGGGTAGATATGGAGTCGCCTTACGTTACCTATGAGAGTAAATATATTGAATCGGTTTGGTGGTTGTTATCGCAGCTTTATAAAAAAGGGCTGATATACAAAGGCTATACGATTCAGCCTTACAGTCCTATGGCGGGAACGGGGTTAAGCTCACACGAGCTGAATCAACCAGGTACTTACCGTGATATTATGGACACGACTATTGTAGGTCAGTTCAGAGCTAAGCTGGAAAGTGCGGATGTTATAAAAGGGCTTTGTGATGCTGAGGCGGGACCGGAAATTTCGGGATTGCCCGTTGACTTCCTTGCATGGACGACTACACCTTGGACTTTACCTTCAAACACTGCTTTAACAGTTGGTAAGAAAATTGACTACGCAGTAGTTAGAACGAAAAATCGTTATACAGAAGAAGAAGGGCTTGTAGTTCTGGCAGAAAAATTAGTTGAAACGCAATTCCATAAAGGGCCTGATTTTGAGGTGGTAGGTAGGTGTAAGGGTGCTGATTTAGTGGGTTTGAAGTATGAGCAGTTAATCGACTGGGCACAGCCCATGGATGATCCAGAGCAGGCATTTCGTGTGATCTCAGGTGATTTCGTCACGACTGAAGATGGAACAGGGATTGTTCATACAGCTCCAACTTTCGGTGCAGACGATGCTTTGGTTGCTAAAGCAGCAGGAGTTCCGCCAATGCTGGTTGATGATGGAACTGGACATGGAATTCCTCTCGTGGATATGCAGGGTCGCCTTCTCAAAGGATATGGACCTCTTGCCGGGCGATTCGTGAAAAACGAATATTACAACGAAGGGGAAGCTCCAGATAAATCTGTAGATGTTGAGATTGCGATTGACTTGAAAACGAGAGGTCGCGCATTCAAAGTTGAGAAATATTCTCACAGTTACCCTCACTGTTGGAGAACAGATAAGCCGATTTTATATTTTCCTTTAGACTCATGGTTCGTAAAAGCTACAGCAAAGAAGGAACGCATGACCGAGCTAAATAAAACCATCAACTGGAAACCAGAAAGTACTGGAACGGGAAGGTTTGGGAAGTGGCTAGAAAACCTCAATGATTGGAATTTAAGTAGATCAAGATTTTGGGGTATCCCTATCCCTATCTGGAGAACAGAAGATGGAAGTGAGGAGGTTTGTATAGGATCGATTGAAGAATTAGCAATTAGATGTGCTGAGGCAACAGAGGCCGGTTTAATGGATAAAAACCCACTTGCGAATTTCGTGGCTGGGGACATGTCAACTGAGAATTACGAAACTATAGACCTTCACAAGCACGTTGTAGATACTATTATCCTGAAGGCGAAGGACGGTAGCCCGATGAAGAGGGAGGCTGATCTAATCGACGTGTGGTTCGACTCGGGATCTATGCCTTACGCTCAGTGGCACTACCCGTTCGAGAATAAGGAAATGGTAGATAATGGTGGTGCGTACCCTGCAGATTTTATTGCTGAAGGGGTAGACCAAACCCGTGGATGGTTCTACACTCTCCACGCCATTTCCACAATGGTTTTCGATAAGGTAGCGTACAAGAATGTAGTCTCGAACGGCCTCGTGCTTGACAAGAACGGAGTAAAGATGTCGAAGCGTCTAGGAAACGCCATAGATCCGTTCTCGACCCTTGAAAAGTACGGCCCGGATGCGACTCGTTGGTATATGATCAGTAACGCCCAGCCTTGGGATAACTTGAAATTCGATCTCGACGGTATCGCCGAAGTAACAAGGAAGTTTTTCGGAACATTACAAAACACTTTCAATTTTCTAGCTCTATACGCG
This sequence comes from Flavobacteriales bacterium, assembly GCA_015663855.1. Lineage (GTDB taxonomy): Bacteria > Bacteroidota > Bacteroidia > Flavobacteriales_D > Sanyastnellaceae > UBA974. The sequence goes on from DQRJ01000113.1 coordinate 10,051, forward strand.
AATATCGATGGGCTCACCGGTCAGGAACCTGAGACTCCTTACGAAAAACGACCAGAAATTGACAGGTGGATATTATCTAGAATGCACACAGTGTCTCGCGAGATAAACAAAGCTTATGAAGAACTAGAGCCTACACGTGCCGCACGAATTTTGCAGAACTTTGTAACGGACGAGTTAAGTAATTGGTACGTGCGTCTTAACCGTCAACGTTTCTGGAAAGGCGATCTAAACGAAGATAAAATCTCCGCTTACCAAACTCTAGTAACGTGCCTACGCACGACGGCCATCCTAGGCTCGCCCATAGCTCCGTTCTTTATGGACAGACTTTATCGCGACCTAAATGAAGGGCTTGGAGGATCTCGCGAAGGAGCAGAAAACTCGGTTCATTTAGCGAACTTTCCTGTTTCGGACGACTCAATTATCGATTCGGAATTAGAGCTAAGAATGGAGCTTGCGAGAAAGCTATCATCTCAAGTTCTAAGCTTGCGTAAAAGAGAAAGAATTCGTGTAAGACAACCTCTAAGACGAATCATGGTCCCGGTTTTAGATGACATTTCAGCTTCTAGACTCGCCGCGATTGAAGATCTTATCAGATCAGAAGTCAATGTTAAGGAGCTCGAGATTATGAGAGATGGAGGAGGGATAGTAAAGAGTATGAAGCCAGACTTTAAAGCGCTCGGCCCTCGATATGGAAAACGTATGAAATCGATAGCAGCGGGAGTCAACGCTCTTTCTGCCGAAGCAGCCGATGAGATGGAGAAGGAAGGTAAGATTACTATTTCGCCAGAGGATGGTCTTGGGGATGTGGACATTTTGCTTAGCGATGTTCAAATCTCCACCGAGGATATTCCTGGGTGGTTAGTTTCGAGTGAGGGTGGTCTTACGGTTGCGCTAGATATCAATATAGACGCGGAACTTAGAGCAGAAGGCCTCTCTAGAGAGCTTGTGAATAGAGTCCAAAACTTGAGAAAAGACATAGGTTTAGAGGTTACGGATAGGATAAGTTTGGCCATAAGTTCGGATGATGAAATTAGAGTTCAATTACAACAAAATTTGTATTATATTCGAACTCAAACTTTAGCGGAAGAAGTTAATTGGAATAACGAGTCTGACGCTGTGGAAATCGAACTTGAGGAGGGCGTTAACGTCCTGGTTAAAGTTGTTAAATTATAAAAGCCGCAATTATGGCAGAAACGAAATACTCAGAATCAGATCTTGTAGAATTTTACGAGCTGATTGAGAAAAAGTTGGATATTGCTCAGGAAGATTTACGTCAACTGCGTGCGTCATTATCTCACAAGGATGATAATACAACTGAGGACACTGCTCCGACATTTAAGATGATGGAGGATGGGTCTGAGACTATGAGTAGAGAGGAGACTGCTTCACTAGCTGCAAGGCAGGAGAAGTTTATCAGAAATCTTGAAAATGCACTCCTTAGGATTAAGAATAAGACGTATGGTATTTGTCGTGTTACAGGAAAATTAATTCCTAAAGAGCGCTTACGACTAGTTCCACATGCCACCCTTTCAATGGAGGCAAAACAAAGACAGTAACTCCTAGGTTACTCAATCGTGAGATGCGAAAATTAATTTTAGGGTGGATTTTACCATTGCTTGTTTTAGACCAAGCCCTAAAAATTTATATTAAGCTTAGTTTCACCATAGGTGAGCGAACGGATTTAATTCCTGGGCTCATAGAGTTACAATTTATCGAAAATGAGGGGATGGCCTTTGGTTGGGCTCTACCTGGCGTAGTAGGGAAACTAGTTCTTACATCATTTCGGCTATTAGCATGTGTCGGGATAGGCTTATATCTTCATAAACTCATTAGTGCCAAATCCCACCCTGGATTATTGCGATGTGTATCTCTGATTTGGGCGGGAGCAATGGGAAATATTATTGATAGTGCCGTTTATGGAAAGATCTTTTCACATTCAGGATGGGGAACTGTATCGGAGTTAGGAGGGGAAGGCTATACGTCATGGATGATGGCGAATGTTGTAGATATGTTTCATTTTACGGTTCAATGGCCCTTGTGGATGCCTTTAGGACTAGGTGGAGGTGAGGTTTTCCCACCAATTTGGAATATTGCAGATGCCGCTATTTCAATTGGAGTAATTTGGATAGCATTTCATCAGAAATCTTTCTTCGATGTAGAATCCACGAAGGATTCTGAAGATAACACCTCTAATTCGTCTAATTCATTTGCTTATAAAAGACGAGTATCACGTAAAGTTATCGTAGGGGGGTTGAGTTTAGGAGGTGATGCGCCTATTCGCATTCAGTCTATGACGACTACTAATACACAGGATGTAAAGGCGAGTATAGCACAAAGTTTAAGCATGATTGCTGCAGGAAGCGAACTTGTCAGACTAACTGCTCCAAGCATCCGAGATGCTGATGCCCTTGATGAGATTGTAAAAGGAATCCGCGACGCTGGGTTTGATACGCCAGTAGTGGCTGACATACATTTTACACCAAACGCAGCTTCTCGTGCTGCCGATTTCGTTGAGAAAATACGTGTAAACCCAGGTAATTATGCAGATAAAAAGAAGTTCGACGTTCATGAGTATACAGATGAATCGTACCAATTAGAACTTGATAGAATTCGAGAAAAGTTCACCCCTTTAGTTCTAAAGTGTAAGGAACTAGGGCGCGTGATGAGGATAGGGACGAACCATGGATCGTTATCGGATAGGATAACTAGTAGATTTGGTGATACGCCGTTAGGGATGGTTGAAAGCGCTTTAGAATTTCTAAGGATTGCCGAGGATTGTGAGTATTACGATATGGTTATTTCGATGAAATCGTCGAATACAATTGTGATGATTCAAGCGTATCGACTTCTTGTTGTGCGAATGGATGAGGAGGGAATGAATTACCCGCTTCACCTCGGAGTTACTGAGGCCGGGGATGGGGAGGATGGGCGTATTAAATCGGCGGTAGGGATAGGAACTCTGCTCGAAGATGGGATGGGAGACACGATAAGAGTGTCGTTAACGGAATCTCCTGAGGCCGAACTCCCAGTGGCTCGAGCTTTAGTGGATCGATATAAAGCTCGTGAAAGATCTAGTGAAAGGGCGAGTGCAGACTCTATAGTAGAGCCCACGCCTTTTACAATCGACTCATTAAATTATTCTAAACGAATCTCAAATGAAGTTGGCAATATTGGCGCGAAACACGTTCCGATAGTAGTCCAAACCTTAAATATCAAGGGCGACATCACTCCGAAGAACCTAGTAGGTGTAGGATATTTGTACTCTATCCAGGACGACAAGTGGAATATCTTAGACCGGGCTTGCGATGCGGTATTTACAGGTGATAGAGTAATTCCTTTTAAGTTACCAGGGACTTTATCGGTTTTAATGGATTCGGGTGCTTGGAAATTAAAGGCGAAGGGCGTTGAGGGAGTTGAAAGACATTATCCGGTTTGGTCTAGAGAGGAATGGGAAGATGGAAAAGGAGCAAGCGAAACGAAGGGGATTATACACTTCATCAGAGTGGAAAGGAAGGATTTAGCGGTGGAGTTCTTAGGCGGATTGAAAGAAAGGGCAGACGTGGTGCTCATCTTGGAGACCGAGCATTTGCATGCAATGGTAGATTTGAGGACAGCTGTAATGTCTTTGGATAATTTAGGGTGTAAACTGCCTGTAGTTCTTCGAAGGCGTATGGATGATGTAAGTGGGGAGCAGTTCGTTCTATTTCAAGCCACAGATCTTGGTGGAGTTTTGATTGATGGGTTAGGCGATGGAGTGTGGATGGAGGGTGATGGGGTGAGCTTGGCGGATATGAATAGCATTGCTTTTGGGATTTTGCAAGCCACAAGAACTAGGATTTCCAAGACGGAGTATATTTCTTGTCCGAGTTGCGGTAGAACGCTTTTCGATTTGGAAGAAACCACAGCTAAGATTCGTGAGGCCACAAGTCATTTGAAGGGTTTGAAGATTGGTATTATGGGATGCATAGTAAACGGGCCGGGAGAAATGGCTGATGCTGACTATGGCTATGTGGGCACGGGACCTGGGAAGATTACGCTTTACAGAGAGAAAAATGTTGTTCAGAAAAACGTGCCTGAAGCTGATGGTGTAGAGGCACTGATTAATTTGATAAAGAGTGAAGGAGATTGGGTGGAGCCGTCTAAGACACCGACTGAAACGTCCAGTTAAATTGGAAGTATCTACGATTAAAGCAGTTGTAATAGGAGCGATTCCCTATAACGAAACTAGCCGTATAGTAAGAGTTTTTACGAGGGATAAAGGGATGATTCCCTTATGGGTGAGAACGGGGAAGAAAGCGACAAAAGCTCTTTGGCATCCACTATCTACAGTTGAGTTGTCTGATTTCAAAAGGAAGAAGATAGATGGGCTTGCGACATTTCGAGAGGCAGCAAGGGTATTGCCCGCGAATAATCTATTAGGTGATGCAAGGAGGTCTGCCGTGGCGTTTTTTATTGCGGAAGTTTTAGACAAATCAATCTCAGATGAAGCACCTATGCCAGAGGTGTTTAGCTTGGTTTGGGAGACAGTGCATTTACTAGAAGTTGCCGACTCAGTGGTCAATCTTCACATTTACTTCTTAGGCCATCTTGTTAGCGCACTTGGATTGATGCCTGAATTATTAGAAGAGAATCATAACGCTTCTCCGGGTAGTTTGAATCTAGATACTGGCGAGTGGTCTAGTGTGGAGATGAATTTATCAAAAGAGGCGCATTATCTTAGATATGAACTAGCTCAAATAATGCTTGATATTCAGGGCATGGAATTTGATGAGATGAATTCACTGGTCTTGGACAGGGCCAGCAGAAAAGAGCTATTATTAGGTATGGTTATGTTTATCCAACTAAACCATGCAGGTCTAAGAGAGATTAAGAGTTATAATGTACTTGAAACGATTTTTTCAGTTTAATATGGTAATGAGATTGAAACTACATAGTGGCTTTGCATTTTTATTGCTCATTTTTTCGTCTGCGATTACTTTTTCTCAAGACAGTATTCAGACCAAACAAGAAGTTCGGATCGTAAATGGTTCAATCCCCATTCCTTTTGTAGCAGCAATTAATATTAGCACTGGAGAATCTTCTATTTCTGATGCAGACGGATTAGTAATTCTTCCTTTCAGGAATGTAAATGACACTTTGGTCTTTAGAAGTATGGGATACAAGCAACTTATGGTTCTCCCGGGAGAATTAATCGGTCGATTCCTTCCTATGGACGAGATGCCGGTTAACCTTGATGAAGTTCGAATCACCTCAAATATCGTCCCAGACGTAGGTATTAATGCAGGGCTTGTTACTGCGGCAACTCTAAGTACGACAGCTATTAAAAACGGTGTCCCCCCAGGGAATATGGCGGAACTCCTACAAAGCACAGGACAGCTTCACGTCCAGCAAAGTCAACAGGGAGGCGGTTCCCCCGTAATTAGGGGATTCGAAGCAAACCGAGTTCTACTCGTAGTTGATGGCGTCCGATTAAATAACGCGATTTACAGATCGGGTCATCTACAAAACTCCTCTACAGTCGATCCGAACTCGATAGAGCAAATCCAAGTCTTTATGGGGCCAAGTAGCGTAAGGTTCGGGAGTGACGCCTTAGGAGGAGTCGTGCATTTCTTAACTAGACGTCCTAGATTCAGGAGCGACAACTCAGAATCTTCAGTGTCATCTTTGTTTTCCGCGCAATTTAATAGCGTAAATAACTCTTCGGTATTCCATGGGACTGCCGAAGCTGGAGGACCGAGATGGGGAACCGTAGTTTCGTTTAGTGCAAGTAAATACGGCGATCTAAAAATGGGGTCTAGGAGAGTTCACGGTGATAGCGAATGGGGTTTGGTTCCTTTTATCGCTGTCCGCATCGACGGTGCCGATTCGTTGATGGCAAATCCAGACCCTGAGCTTCAGAGTCCTACAGGATATAGCCAAAAGGACTTTCTGCATAAACTAAGGTTCGGAATTCCAGGTGGAGCGATAGAAACTAATATCCAGTACAGTACGACTTCAAATATTTCTAGATTTGATAAAATCAATGACTTTTCAGAAGAGGGATTGAAATGGGCGGAATGGAATTATGGTCCTCAGGAAAGATTAATGACAGCAATCTCTTGGGAGCAATATTTAGGAATTCCAGGGTCTCTTCACACCACTTTAGCATACCAAAACATTAGTGAATCAAGATTTAATCGTCTCTTCGGAGCAGCTTTTAGAGAAGCTCGCACTGAGGAAGTAGACGTTTATTCGATGTCTTCGATATGGAAATCGTCACCCTTTAGAGGAGATGGTTGGAAGTTTGAGGCAGGTGTAGATGGTCAATGGAATGAAGTGGATTCACAGGTTGAAGCACAGGATCCAGATGGTGAGCCTGTAGTTGATCCTGGATGGGGGGTTCTTATGACTAGATACCCTAATGGGGGGAGCAATATGGGTTCTTTCGGGGCTTTTTCATCTGCAAAAAGAAGTTCTGGAGATAAAGTTTATCATCTCGGCTTGAGGTATAGTCACGCCTCAATTAATGCCGTTTTCGATGCAACTTCTGCTCTGTCATTACCATTTTCTGAAATCCATACAGCAAATGGCGCACTAACGGGTAGTGCAGTTGCAGAAATTCCTTTAGGGTCTAATGTCTCGACAGTATCATCTATTGCATCAGGGTTTAGACATCCAAATATTGATGACGCAACAAAAATCAGAGAAAAAGGAGGCTACGTGTTAATACCAAACGATTCTATAAAAGCCGAGTATTTATACAGCATTGACGAAAGTATTACTTGGCAACCCCATCAGAATGTGTCATTTACTGCATCGGGATTTTTCAGTATTTGGGTTGATGTTATTTCTCCGGTAAATTCAACTCTATATGGAGAATCAACTCTTGAAATCGATGGCGAAAGTGCGATTATTCAAATGAATAAAAATATGGGTAATGCCATAATCCGCGGGGCAAGATTCGATTTTACAACCCAAGTGTTTCCTAACACCATTTTCAAAAGCACTGTAAATTTAAACAAGGGTACAATCATCACCTCCGACTCTCCGTTAGCTCACATTCCTCCAACTTTCGGACGCAGCTCATTAGAATATTCAAAACAAAAGTGGTCGATAGAAACCTTCGTTTTGTATAGTGGAAAAAAGAACATAGATAGCTACGGCCCAGGAAGCACAGATAATCCGCAGGAAACTTTAAGTGACGGAAATCCATCATGGTGGACTCTGAACATCGAATCTCACCTCGAATTTCACGAGAATATCCACGCGCAGTTTGGTGTTTCTAACATATTGGACATGCATTACAAGTCATTCTCGTCGGCAATTTCTGCTCCCGGTCGTGGTGTATATATTGCCCTTCACGCCACGTTCTAACTGTCTTCCAGGGCTTAACTTGCACCCATGCAGTTTTCGGATGTTTTAGGCCAAACCCAACTTTCTTCACGCCTTCGCGACACAGCTCGCTCAGGACGGGTCGCTCATGCACAGTTGTTTGATGGGCCTGAAGGTTCAGGAACACTTGCTTTAGCAAGGGCTTTTGCGAAATATCTGCATTGCTCTAATCCCACGACAGACGATTCTTGTGGTAGTTGTACTTCATGTCTTGCACATGAAAAGTTACAGCACCCGGATTTACAGTGGGCCTTTCCTTTCTTTAAAAAAGATGGAAGCACTCGATCGGTTTCAGATCCATTCCAAATCATGTGGCGTGAATTCATGCTCGAATCTAGCTATGTAGGCATTGAGGATTGGTTAAGTAAAATAGGGGCAGATAGAAAACAGCTGTTTGTTTCTGTAGATGAAGCACTTGAAATAAACAGAAAATTAAGTCTTAAGTCATTCCATGGGGGATACAAGATTTTGATTTTTTGGTTGCCTGAAACTATGAGAGTAGATACAGCAAACAAGATGCTCAAATTGATTGAGGAGCCGACTGAAAAAACGGTAATTTTATTTGTTTCGGAAAAGGCAAACAGGCTTCTACCCACAATTTTATCCCGTCTTCAAAGAGTTCATATTTCTAGACTATCGGATTCAGACTCAGCCTTAGGGATTTCAAAAATCACGGGAGTTTCTATAGAAAAAGCCCAAGGATGGGCTCACCTCACTGATGGGAATATCGCTTCTGCAATACGCCTTTCAAAAACCGGTTCGGAAACGTCAGACCTCCAGCTTTTCTCAACTTGGATGAGAGCGTGTTGGTCTCGTGACGGCGTGGGCATCATGAAGGGGTCAAACGAATTTTCCACCCTGGGTAGAGAAGGTCAAAAAAAATTCCTAGCCTACGCACTTCACATGGTAAGGCAATGTATTCTAGGGAACTACGGTGTAGAAAAGCTAGTTCGACTTACTGATGTAGAGCAGTCATTTATTTCGAAGTTTCAACGGTTTATTCACGAAAAAAACATTGTTTCTCTAAGCGCATTGATTGAGGCAGCTCATAAAGACATAGCTGGAAATGTGAATGCAAAAGTCATTTTTTTTGATCTAAGTGTACAGGTACACACACTCTTACGAAAAGAGTCTTAAGAAAGATTTAACATAGCGGAATAGGTGGCTGTGAAAAACGTATCTTCGTCCCACGATGGGATGTAGTAGCTGTAGTTCAGGGGCCGATGGCCTACCGAGAGGATGTAAAAACAACGGACGTTGTGGAACGTGTGGTTGTGGGGGGAAAACTACCTACGATTGGCTCGAAGGCATTGCATTGCCTGAAGGGGTTTCTGCTTTCGATATTGTAGAAGTACGTTTTAAGAACAACAGGAAAGGATTCTACAGAAGAAAGTCAACAGAAAGTTATTACGTCGGTGATGTCGTGACTCTTGATTTAAACCCAGGTCTCGACCTAGGTGTTGTATCTCTCACTGGCGAGTTAGTCCGTACTCAGATGTCCCTGAGGAAAGTTAGAGATGACCACGAAGTAAAGAGAATTCTACATAAGTCCTCGAAAGAGGAGATAGAGGTTTGGCATAAAGCGAGACAAAGGGAAGACGATACAAGAACGAAGTCTCGGGAGATATTAAAGCGATTGAAAATCCCGATGAAACTTACAGATGTTGAGTTTCAAGGTGATGATAAAAAAGCCACGTTTTATTACATCGCTGACGAGAGAGTAGATTTTCGCGACTTAGTTAGAGAATTAGCTGGGACGTTCAATATTAGAATCGATATGCGCCAAATCGGTGCAAGACAGGAAGCTGCTAGAGTAGGGGGAATAGGATCGTGTGGTAGAGAATTGTGTTGTTCTACGTGGTTAACGGATTTTCGTTCAGTTTCTACCGGTGCAGCGAGATATCAGCAACTCGCTCTTAATCCGGTTAAACTAGCTGGGCAATGTGGGAAGTTGAAGTGTTGTTTAAACTTCGAATTAGACCAGTACGTAGAGGCTGTTAATGAATTCCCATCTCCTAACGCAAAAGTTAACACGGTCAAAGGAAAGGCGGTGATTTTTAAAATGGATATTTTTAAGCGCGTTGTTTATTTCCTCGATTTAGGAGATAAGGGGGGAGGACCACTACCGATACCACTAGACGATGCGAAAAAGATTATCGTTGCGTCTAATAATGGCGAAAAGATCCGTTCGTTATCTCAATATGCCATACAAGAACTCCCCGACGAAGTTTCGAAAACGTATAGCAATGTTGTAGGTCAAGACGAGCTAACGCGCTTTGATGAAAAGAAGAGAAACAAGAAAAGAAATTCTAATCGAGGAGGCGGAAATAGAGGAGGTGGCAGTAGGAATAAAGGTGCTAGAGGGAAGTCAAAGAACGCATGAGTTCATTTAGTTTGATTGGAGAGAAACTCAGTGCATTTACCGTTTTTTTTTGTATCATTTCTCTTACTTCATGCTATGATTTTCCAATAGTTTCAGATTCTAAAGCAATAGATTCGGAAGGTTGGTATTCTGAGGACTCAGTATCTTTTGAGTGGGAAGTAGATAACCTAGATTTGAGATATAATGCCTTTGTTGATATTAGGCACACAGGACATTATTCATTTTCTAATTTATACCTCATAACGAATTTAACCTTCCCCAACGGCAAGCAGAAAAGAGATACTATTCACGTTACACTTGCCGATGATAGAGGAAATTGGTTTGGGTCTGGTTTAGGAGATCTTGTAGATCATAGAATAGCATTCATTGAGAACAAGGAATTCCCTATTAAGGGGACTTATAAGCTTAAAATAGCACAAGGAATGCGTCAAGATCCATTGAAAGCAATAACAGATGTTGGCTTTAGACTGGAGAAAAGCAAATAAGTTCTTGTATCTTAGCCTCCCGCAAGAAAAACACAACATAGTTCTAGATGTTAAACAGATTTAGATTCCCCCTACTAGCTATCCTAGCTATGAATTTTACATTTTCGGCTTTTGCTCAAGAAGTGAAGAGATGTGGAATTCACGAAGCAACGATAAGGACATTTGGCCTTACCCCTGAAAGATTACAAAATCAATCAGGTGCTGATGCTCAGTTAGAGAGAGAGACAGAAGCATATTTAGTTTCAGGATCGGCTGAGAGAGCAGAATTACTTACAATTCCAGTTGTTTTTCATGTAATCCATAATAATGGGCCTGAGAATATTTCAACGGAGCAAATACATGATGCTCTTGAGGTGGTAAATCGAGATTTCAATGCGTTAAATCTTGACATCGATGAAGTAGTCCCCGCTTTTTCGCCAATAGTTGGGGACGTCGAAATTCAATTCAAACTTGCTCGTAAAGACCCTAACGGGGTTTGTCATTCTGGGATAAATAGAATAATAAGTGAGACAACTTACGTTGGAGACGAAGACATGAAATTGCTAATCCAATGGCCAAGAAATAAATACCTTAATGTTTGGGTGTGTGCTGAAGCGGGTGGTGCTGCTGGATATAGTTTGTATCCGGGCTCTGTAAATGGATTCAACGACGCCAATATGGACGGGATTGTGATTCAAGGTTCGTATACGGGCTCTATCGGTACCAGCAATAACTACCGCTCAAGAGTTCTTACTCATGAGATAGGGCATTGGTTGAACCTCCGCCATCCATGGGGCAACTCAAACTCGCCAGGTGAGGCAGATAACTGTAACCAAGATGATAATGTCTTTGATACGCCTAACACTAAAGGTTGGACTACCTGCAATTTAGAAGGTGAATCGTGCGGGTCTCTAGACAATGTGCAGAATTATATGGACTATGCCTACTGTGGTAAGATGTTTACTATAGGCCAAAAAGCGCGCCTTCGCGCAGCGGCTCTTTCTTCAGTAGCCCAAAGAAATCAACTCACCACTCAAAGTAATTTGATTGCGACAGGAGTAGAAGGAGATCCTATTTTGTGCGAAGCAAAGTTTACTACGTCTAAGTTAGTAATATGTACAGGAGATAGTATCCTGTTTACAGATGAAAGCTTCCACGATGTAAATAATTGGTATTGGGACTTTGCTGATGGAACGACATTTTCTGGATCTATAGAGGGAGTTCACAACGTGAGCTATCATACATACAATAACGAAGGTAGTTTTGAAGTCACCTTAACAGCTGGAAACGGAT
>DQRJ01000072.1 GCA_015663855.1 Flavobacteriales bacterium
TCGATTAGAATATGATCTCCCATATCGTAAAATCGAAGTCTAGTTTTCCCTCCGTCTTTACCGTAATTGATTGAATTTACTAGGAGATTAGATAATACTTGTTGGATTTTATTTACGTCGCACATAACGAAAAAGTCTACGGAATCCTTGACCTTAATCTGCACGTTAGCGTCTTTAGATTTGCGTTCTAAATTATCAGCTAGTTCTGAACTAAGCTCGACGATATTAACCCTCTCAAGGGTTATGGTCATTGCCCCCGACTCGATTCTTGAAATGCTATCTAGATCTTCTAGTAACCTCGTCATCCTGTCGATATTCTTCTCCGCTTTAGATAAGAATTTTCTGTTTATTTCTGGGTCGTCCAAGTCTCCTTCAAGTAGAGATAAAATAAACCCTTGAATATTAAATAAAGGCGTTTTTAATTCATGCGCGAGGTTGCCGATAAAGTCTTTCCGGAATGAATCAGTTTCTCGGAGGAGAGTGATTTCTTCGATTTGGCCTTCGGCCCACTCCATAACATCTTGATTAGCAAGTCCCACTACATCTTCATCCATATTGAAAGCAGCATCTGCACCCCCCTTGATTTTACTAATAGTCTTATATAAAACGTTAATTTTGTTAGTCAGATATTTCTCAACAGACCTGTAAATGACAAGGTAACTAAGCTCCTCAATCCCAATCCCGATTACAATCGAAATAGCCCAATACTCTAGTGAATCTACCACGTATAACACCGTGAAAACGGCAACGCTAGAAATCACCCCGATGAAAATCGCAGATTGCCTTGCCACATCTTTTGGAGTACTCTCGCTCATTCTTTCTGTACGATTTATCCGACTATTTTGTATCCCACGCCTTTAATGGTGTCGATTATTCCTTCCCCAAGTTTTTCTCTCAGTTTTCTAATGTGAACGTCTATGGTTCTATCTCCTACGATTACTTCAGTACCCCAAACCTTATCCATTATCTCTTCCCTCGTTCTAACCTCACCAGGCTTTTCGCATAATAAAACTAATAATTTAAATTCTTTTTTCGGAAGATTTATTGGAGTCCCCTTTATTACAACTTCGTAACGTTTAAGGTTTATTTCTAAATCGCCGATAATGATATTCACCAAATTAACAGGGACAGTTTCATTGCTATGTGATCTCTTTAGGAGAGCTTTCACTCTACTCATAAGAACTTTAGGTTTTATGGGTTTTAATATGTAATCGTCAGCGCCAGCATCAAATCCTGCTATTTGACTATAGTCTTCTCCCCTCGCTGTAAGGAATGCGATAATTACGTTATTAAGTTCATCAGCCTCACGAATAATTTCACATGTTTCCACCCCATCCATTTCAGGCATCATCATATCAAGGAGAATAAGGTCGGGAATGAAAGATTTGGCAACTCTAACCCCCTCTTCACCATTATTCGCCACTTTCACCTTGTATCCAGCATTTTCAAGATTATATGAAAGGAATTCAAGGATATCACTTTCGTCATCGACGAGTAATATTTTTTTCATTTCGCTCAATCTCTAATCCGGTTAAACCGAAGTGCGCAAAGCATCCATTTAGGAAATGGTTTAATTGGACTTCGTTTCTGAACGTCAAGAAAAAGACCTAGTTTTTCTAAAATCGGAATCTTATGAACTTCGATTAATTCTATCCAACATTCATCAGGATCGTCAATATAAGTACAGTGAACAGATGTGTGATCTCCCATACTCAAAGCATCATCAGTATCACATCTAAATCCAAACCCGTCTTTATCGAGTTTAGCCCCAAGTTCTTTCATTCCCCTCACATCTAAGCCCATATGTGCTATTCCGGTATCAGCCCAGATTCGGTCCTCAAAGATTAAGCGACCTTTTCGATCTAATGCCACTACGAGCTCTATCGTTGTAGGCCCCATCAACGAAGAAAAACCCCCTGTTCCGGGATGAGTTTGGGATAAAAGCACCCTGTGGTAGTTCTCCGCACCACCAGGAAGATGTGCCCAATCCTCAAAAGTTCCGGTTTTATCGTAGATAACATTATCGTATCCTAAAATATCCTTGTAAAGCGTGAAGGCCTTATTAATATCACTAACACCTATTGTGCATCCCATAACTCCTCCGCTAGGATGGCCGTTGCTAGTAAACCAGCCGTCAGATTCTAGGATTTGGAATAAATTATTGTCAAAATCGCGAAGGAAAAATGTTAACCTCCCTAAAGGATCTATTACGAGATCTTTATCACATGAATTTGGAAGGATGCTTTGTGCGTGCTCATGCATCTTACGGATGTCCGGAGTCTTAATAATTACAGACCCGATACCTAAGTCGCCTTGTGATAACTCGAATACCGGACCCCTAGGTTTAAAAGACGTTGGACTAATAACTTCAACGGCACATCCTCCCTGAAGGTTAAGGACCATGCTAGCTCGCTTAACGATAACATCACCATTACAGTGACTATTCATCAACGGAGCTGCAGCAACAGCATCGAAAAAAGGCATATCTAGACCGAAAAGTTGTCTATAAAGCTTCAGACTTGCGTCCATATCACTTACGGCGATACCTACGTGTTGAATGCCTTGAATTATGTAACCCATTCTCAGTTCTCTTGTTTCATTATTGCAATGTACTCAATCCAAGCATCTCTCAAAGCGGTACTTTTTCCTTTATTCCAAAACCTTTCTCCCTCAATTGCATCATTATGATCGTAAAGATGTCCCTGAATCCAACCATAAAATCTATTTCCGAATGTAGCCCAAGACCAAAATGCTATAAACGCTTCAAAAAATGGACTCACCCCTAAAAGACTCACCCCTTTTACAGCCGCTATAGTACCAGCGATGGCAGCTAATATCGTCCATGAAATAGGATAAACGAACATCCCCGCACCGACTTTTAACGTGCTTCTAAATACCATTGCCTTTACTTTATCTCCCCTTTTATTCAATAAGTATTGCTGAATAACAGTAGGTAAATTCCCCAAACACGCTATTGGATATAGTAATACAGCCCAAATTTTCTTTTGCCTCACATCTCCTTTTGCTATCCCCCAAGCTTCGGGTCTAGATTCTGGAGAATATCCTACTTCTACTAATTTATTATATACTTCTGAAACTGTTCTTATCCAATCTCCATCATTTTCTCTAAGCGCGATTCTATCTATTTCCTCAATTTTAGAAACCCAAACCTCATTTTTCGCTTCAGACGTTCTCATAGCTCTGACGTAGGGTATGATTTCTTCGTAAGACGTCTTAGGCCTGATATCAACAGCTATTTTTCTTAGCGATGCTTGAACCCTTAATGATAACAGTCGAAAGTCAACCATCTTTGTTACATCATCTATAAGGTCATTCCACTCGATTTCGTCTCCCATTCTTAAGCTCAATCGACGTCTATATCCAGGGTAATCCTCGTACTCAAGCCCTAACGGTATAATCTTGAGTCGCTTCAAGTCTGAGTGTTTTTTAACTGCAAGACTTAGCAAATCACTCAACCCTCTCTTCATATCTCGAATAGTCTTCTGAGGGTTGTGGTTTCCCTCCGGGAACAATGATAATGCAGCGCAGAGATCAAGCCTTTCGATACAACAATCCCAAATTATGTCATTTCTTTCCCTGATGTTAGAAAATCTATCTCGCTGTCTGTAAATAGGCATCTGGTTGTATGCGTACAAAATCTTCCTAACGAGTGGGTTCCAAAACACATCCGATCTTGTCAACCAATGTAATTGAGGTTTAATCAATCCGGAAATAATCATCGGATCCATCATCCCATTCTGATGATTAGAAACGAAAATGATAGGATTTCTCTCCTTTGGTAACTTATTGAAGTTCTCAATAGTCGTAAGTCTGTGAAATCTCTTAACCCCTTGCTTTGCAAGTACTCGTGTAAGGAAATAAGGAATCGTTGCTCTCTGAATCGGAGGTGTTAAAACGGGACGGTTTTTATTACTCATCTTAAAATAGCACCGGTTTCTGTAGTAATAGCATCTAAAATCCTACTCACACTTTTATCAATCTGCTTGTCGTTCAGTGTTTTTCCTTCATCCTGTAATACCAAACTCACTGCGTAGCTCACCTTCCCCTTTTCCAACTTATCGCCCTCGTAAACATCGAATAGAGTGATTTCTTTCAAGAGCTTACGTTCGGCTTTGAAAGCAACTCGTTTAATCTCTTCGAATCGACAACTTTTATCAAGTACAAGTGAAAGGTCTCTTCTTACAGATGGGAATTTGGGTAAACTACTAGCAATTATTTTCCTTTTCTTCCTCGATTTAAGCAAAGGTTTAATAAGTAAGTCAGCCCAAAATACATTCTCCTCTACGCCACACATTACTGTGACATCTGGGTGAACTTGACCAAATCGACCTATTACGTTTTCACCGATTAAGATTTGGTTTCCTTCAAGCAACAATCCGCCTTTATCAGGACGTTCGGAAACTTTAGAGCGAATACCGATTTGGTCTAAAATCGAAAAAACAGCATCCTTTATGGTGAATAAATCCACGTCCTGGGACTTTTCATTCCAGTTTTCAGGGAGTTTCTTTCCAGTCACCCACAGGCTAAGATGCTCAGCTTCCTTATAGCTATCAGTAGAACCATCAGGTCCGCCACCTATTTTTTTGTAACTCCTTCCGAATTCAAATAATTTTAAATCAGCAACTTTATGACTTCTGTTCCTTGCAATCGCTTCTATACCCTGAAAAACTAGAGATTGTCTCATCACGCCAAGGTCTCCGCTAAGTGGATTCAATATCACAACTGAAGCAGAAGCGTCAATATCAGAGTCGTTCACCCCCTCAGCGTATTCAGCTTTCGTAAGTGAATTAGACATGATTTCGTTAAACCCTCTAGCCACTAAGGTCGAAGCCAAACCGAATATGATATCCTCCCTATCCGGCCCTACGGGAATTTCCAAAGTGCTTGAAATACGAGAAGGAATATCTATTTGGTCGAATCCGTGTACTCTTAGTATTTCCTCAACCACGTCAGCGGGACGAGTCACGTCACTTCGGTAAGCAGGAATCTTCAAAGTCAATTTAGATTCTTCCTCGTTTACGATTTCGATATCCAATGACTCTAGAATCGACTTCACGTGATCTTTATCTAGAACTTGTCCTATTAAGCGATTCAACATCGCCCATTCTAACAGAACATCATGTCCTGCTGTCCACTCTACCTCTCCCTTACATTCATCCGCTCCCACGATCTCTCCTCCAGCCCATTCAACAATCAATTGCGCAGCTCGCTGTGCAGCATCCTTAACTAAGTTAGGATCTACTTCTCTTTCAAATCGGAATGAAGCATCCGTAGACAAACCGTGTCTTTTTGCAGATTTTCTTATCGAAACGGGATTGAAAAAGGCAGATTCGAGTAAAATGGATTTGGTTTTATCACTCACACCATGCTTTTCACTACCGAAAACTCCTGCAATACACATAGCCTCCTTCGCATCTGCAATCACTAGGTCAGCCACATCTAAATCCCTTTTCTCCCCATCTAAAGTCGTAATCTTCTCACCTTTATTTGCAAGTCTCACATTCAACTCTCCCCCCTTTATCGAGTCATAATCAAATGCATGAAGTGGCTGTCCCATTTCGTGCAAAACGTAGTTAGTGGCATCGACCACATTATTTATCGGAGCAACTCCTATAGATCTCAAGAACCTTTGAGCATGTTCCGGGGATGGTTTTATCTCAACCCCTTCTATTTTAACCGTAGTATAAATCGGTGCAAGTTCACTCGCGACTACCTTAACCTCAAATCCCCCTCCGATCCCCCTCCCGAAATCTATTTCCGCCCCTCCAGGAACCACGACCTCATCAAGTCCGACCTCCACGAAATCGCACACCGTACCATGTAAAAGTCCCGCCCTTAAATCTCGAGCCACTCCTAGATGACCCATCGCGTCATTTCTGTTAGGGGTAAGACCTATTTCAAGAACCTCATCCGAACCGACTTCAAAAACTTCGCTCACCAGAGTGCCAGCGGCCCACTTCGAGTCAAGTTCGATAATCCCACCGTTTGGAATTCCTACACCGACCTCTTCGGCTCCGCAGAGCATTCCGTTACTCACTTCACCTCTAATCTTGCCTTTTTTTATTTTAAATGAATCTCCTTTAGCAGGGAATAATTCTGCACCGACTGTCGCTACAACAACTTTAAGCCCTTCGGCTGCATTAGGCGCACCACAAACGATGTCAAGTGATGCTTCTGCACCCACTTCTACTTTACAGCAACGCAATCGATCAGCATTAGGGTGTTGTACGCATTGAGTAATTTCTCCCACAACGAGACCTCGTAACCCACCTGGCATATCATCAACCGTTTCGACTCCTTCAATTTCAAGTCCCGTTGCAGTTAAAACTGCAGCGGCATCGTTTGCCGAAACAGACACTGGCAGGAACTCTCTAATCTTTCTGTAGCTTACCTTCATAGTTCATCTTAAGTGTCGCAAAGTTACAAATTTTAGGCCCCCAAATCGGGGTGTAGCTGAGTTGGTTGAGTACACGTCTGGGGGACGTCAACTCGCAGGCTTCAGTCTTGTAATTTAGACATAAAACTTAAGTCATGTATAGCAAAATATCGATAATTCTTAACTAAGTAAAACATTAATGGATTTCATTTAAAAAAAGAGGGCCGGAGTTTATCTCCATCTCCTATCCCGAAAAATAAAGTAGTTAGTAAAAACGTAAATCACGACCTAAAAATAAGGTAGATTTACGTTCGATTAAACACTAGCAAAATGGATTTCGAATTTGAGAAGGATTGGAATAAGTTAAAGAAGCTTATGATGGATAGGTTTGGCGAGCAACCAGACGTAACTAGCGTTGTGTTTGCTGTGGGGCTACAAGAAGTAGGGCAGGGGGCGAGAGAATACAAGAAAGACGAAAAGGTGAACCTTATGCACGTAGGTGTATGCACGATTTTAGAGCCACTAGGGTATTACAAGAGATTAGGACTAGATGAGGATGGTTGGCCTCACTTCGAACGAGTGGGTGAGATGCCGGAACTTGATTCGGATGAACAAGAACTTATGTTGAAACGACAGTTAGTCGATTACTTCGCTGCTTGGATAGCGGAGAAGTGATTATTGAATATTCTACTCGACGATTACCTCCTCTTCATTCGTCATCATCTCCTCAATTTTGATGAGACCTGACCCATAAAGAGACCCTTTAGACGCTTCAATATCTAAAACGGCGAAGCCAGCTTGCCCTCCGACATACATATCTGAGAAGTTGAATGATACAAATCCCTCTTCCGAAGTTGTTTGGATTGTATCAAAACGCGGCTCACCTACGAAGTCCTCATCAAGAGAACCCAGAGCAAACAATCTAACCTCACAACCAGCTACAGGGATTTTTTCACCTACCGCATCTATCCTGTAAACCTGAATATTTGCGATTGTTTCATCAATTTCGTAGCAACTAGAAGCGAAAATCACGATAGAAGCGAATGTGAATAGGGAAAAAAAGCGGTTCATTGCAGGTAGGGTTATAACTTTGCGTTCAATTCTATTGAATACAAATATCATCTAAAATATGCACACACGCACCTTTTTATTCCAAATAGCTTTAGTTGTCACTTCCTTTTTAATGATTTCCGCTTCAGGATGCGATAATTTGGCCGATAATCAAGGCCCTAGAAAAGCTGTAATACATACTGATTTCGGAGATATGGTGGTGCTTTTATCGGATTCTACACCTCAGCACAGAGATAATTTCATAAAACTTGCTGAAGAGGGGTTTTACGACGGTCTCTTATTTCACCGAGTTATGGGTAAATTCATGATTCAAGGTGGAGACCCTAACAGTAGAGGAGCTAAGAAAGGTGCTAGGCTTGGTTCTGGAGGGCCAGGTTACACGATACCTAACGAAATCAGACCTGACCACGTTCATGTTAAGGGCGCTCTTGCTGCAGCGAGACAACCAGATTCAGTTAACCCTGAAATGAATTCTTCTGGTAGCCAATTCTATATTGTCCAAGGCGGGAAGTATAAAGCTGGTGAGCTTAAGTCATTTGAAATGAGACATCAGGCATCTAATCCTGAATTTACTTATTCAGATGAAATAAAGACGGCTTATATTGAGCAAGGAGGTTATGCTCCTTTAGACTTAAATTACACGGTTTTCGGATTTGTGATAGAAGGAATTGACATCATTGATTCAATAGCTGCCGTTAGAACAGATAGGTCAAACCGACCATTAGAGGATGTTAAATTCAGTGTTGAAGTATTAAAGTAATGCGTGAAGAATTAGATTTATTGCTTGCAGATATTGCGGGTCGAACATTTGAGTCAGCAGATCATGTTGAGGCGTTCAGGGTAGAATTCCTTGGTAGAAAAGGCAAGATGAAAGACTTGATGGCTGAATTCCGCGACGTTGCTCCTGAGCTTAAGCGAGAATTAGGTCCCCTAATAAATAAGGTGAAAGGCGCTGTTGAAGAAAGAGTTGCTTTAGAGCAAACGGCTTTTAATAGAAAGGAGTCGGCACAAGCAAGTGGAATCGATGCATCTAGACCTGCGGGAGGTCAGCCACACGGGACTCATCATCCTCTTCAAGTTGTGCGAAGAGAGATCGTAGGGATATTTAAGAATATGGGGTTCGGAGTCGTGGAGGGGCCCGAAATCGAGGATGATTGGCACGTGTTTAGTGGCTTGAACTTTCCGCCCGAGCATCCTGCTCGAGATATGCAGGATACGTTCTTTGTGGAGCGCAATCCGGACCTTCTGTTAAGAACCCATACGAGCTCGGTTCAGGTACGTGAGATGGAAACGCGCAAACCGCCAATGCGAATTATTATGCCAGGTCGAGTTTTTAGAAACGAAGCCGTTAGCGCTAGAGCGCACTGTATATTCCACCAAATAGAAGGCCTTTATATCGATGAAGACGTTTCTTTTGCAGACTTAAAGCAGACATTATTGCATTTCGCGAAACGATTTTTCGGTCCTGATACTAAGATTAGATTGAGACCTTCGTACTTCCCTTTCACCGAACCTAGTGCTGAGGTGGACGTTTATTGGGGGCTGGAAACAGAGGTAGATAAGAAAATTACTAAAGGCACGGGATGGCTGGAGATACTTGGGTGTGGTATGGTGGACCCGAACGTCCTCGAAGCGAATGGAATTGATTCGACTAAGTACAGTGGGTTCGCTTTCGGGATGGGGATTGAGCGTATCACTATGCTTAAATACCAAATCGGTGATCTAAGACTCTTCTTCGAAAACGATAAGCGTTTCCTCGATCAATTTAGTGGAGAAAGGTAGAGATTAGATAAAATAGATTACTCAGAATCTACTATTTCGGATGTGGAATGTCTAGAACTATAGAATGACCACCGA
>DQRJ01000136.1 GCA_015663855.1 Flavobacteriales bacterium
AATCGGTAAGTGGGCGAAAACTGGGCGTTCGTCGATAAAAAAGCACCATTCAACAAGGGCTTTTATATTAATTGACTTCTCGGAGTTGTTTAATTCAATAGGAATGAACTCAGATGCCGAACTTGGAATAAGCTTCAATGGTATTAATCCCATCGATTATCCCTGATTCCTCAATGGAGGTGGGGGAGTCGGGCTAGGAGTCGGTGTTTAGTAACCGATTTTCGAGCGGACTCGAGATAGAACGTCCGAAGCGACGATGCGAGCGCGGGCGGAGCCCTGCGCGAGGGCGAAGTCGACCTCTTCGCGGTTCGCCATCAGTTCTTTGAAGCGCGCGCGTTCGGAGGCGAAACCGTCGACGAGGGCTTCGAGTAGAGCTTTCTTTGCGTGGCCCCAACCATATCCTCCTGCTCGGAGCGCGTTCGCCATTTCAAGGGCGTCGTTTTCTGACGTGACGAGCTTGTAAAGGTTGTACACTACTGACGAGTCGGGATCTTTAGGATCTTCAAGGGGTGTTGCGTCGGTTATTATTTCTTTATTGATAACCTTTTTAAGCGCCTTAGGATCGTCGAAAATATTGATTGTGTTGCCCTGCGACTTTGACATCTTTCCTCCATTCGTTCCGGGAACGTACATAGTAGATTCTCGAGTTAGAACCTCTGGGAGAACGAGAGTTTCTCCGAATTTATGATTGAAGCGAGAGGCGACATCACGAGTCATTTCGAGATGCTGCATTTGGTCTTTACCTACGGGAACTTTGTTAGCGTCATAGAGTAAAATGTCCGCAGCCATGAGCATAGGATAGCTGAAAAGCCCAGCATTTACATCTTCGAGGCGGTCATGTTTATCCTTGAAACTATGAGCGAGCCCCAGCCTTGAATAAGGGAACATACACTTTAAATACCAAGCAAGCTCTGTAACTTCAGGAACGTCGCTTTGGCGGTAAAACACGCTTCGCGAAGTGTCTAGACCACAAGCCATCCACGTAGCTGCTACAGCGTAAGTGTTGTTGCGTAGGAGGTCACCGTCCTTGATTTGGGTTAAAGAATGCATATCTGCGATGAACAGATATGAATCGTTCGCGGGATCATTCGCAAGCTCAATGGCAGGCATAATCGCCCCGAGAATATTTCCTAGATGAGGGATGCCGGTACTTTGTATGCCTGTGAGAATGCGCGCCATTTTTTTGCTAATATCAGCAGAATTCGTTGAAAGCCTGCTTTAGGTGATCTGCAATAGCTTCTGCTGAATTTCCTTCGATGTGATGACGCTCTACCATCATTGCAATCTTACCGTCTTTAAAAAGAGCGATACTTGGAGATGAAGGAGGGTAGGGTAGCATGAATTTACGCACGTGAGCGACAGCATCCATATCATATCCAGCAAAAGTAGTAGTGATATTGTCTGGAATTTTTACGTTGTCTAAGCAAGCAATCATAGCGGGACGCATAGATCCAGCAGAGCAACCACAAACGCTATTTATAGCTACTAGCGTAGTACCTGGCTTTTCGATTGCCTCGTTTACGTCTTCTACTGTGAGAAGTTCTTTATAGCCAGCTTCTACGAGCTCAGCTTTCATTGGGGTAACTAATTCTGTAGGATACATTATTTAGGTGTATGTGTAGATTTTAATTCTAATTCCGAGTATTGTTCGTCGTGGATAGGAGATGGAGCATCTATCATCATGTCACGACCCGAATTGTTTTTCGGGAAAGCGATAAAGTCTCGGATTGAGTCAGATCCTCCGAACATTGAACAAAGTCTGTCGAATCCTAGAGCAAGCCCCCCGTGAGGTGGAGCTCCATATTGGAATGCGTTCATTAGGAACCCGAACTGAGCTTCCGCTTCTTCAGGAGAAAAGCCTAGTAGATCAAACATCCTAGCTTGCAGCTCTCTATCGTGAATTCTAATAGATCCTCCGCCGATCTCAACTCCGTTGATTACCATATCGTAGGCGTTCGCTTTAACCTTTCCTGGGTCGGTGTCGATGAGGGCGAGCTGGTCTGGTTTAGGAGAAGTGAACGGGTGGTGCATAGCGTGGTAACGCTCGGTTTCTTCATCCCATTCTAAAAGAGGGAAGTCCATTACCCAAAGTGGCTTAAATACTTTCGGATCGCGAAGTCCTAGTTCCGACCCCATGTAAAGTCTAAGCTCTCCAAGTTGTTTACGAGTTTTATCTATATCGCCAGATAAAACTAGGATTAGATCTCCCTTCTTCGCTCCAGTTTTCTCAGCCCAAGCCGCTCTTGCGTCTTCGTCGAAGAATTTATCTACGCTACTCTTCGTAGTCCCGTCCTCGTTCATTTTGCAATAGATAAGGCCTTTCGCACCTATCTGAGGACGTTTAACCCAGTCCGTAAGCTTGTCTAATTGTTTGCGAGTGTAGTCAGCTGCTCCAGGAACGACAATTCCGAGTACCGTTTCAGCGCTGTCGAAAACTCCGAAACCTTTGTTTTGTGTCACCTCTCCCATATCGCATAACTCCATCGAGAAACGCACATCCGGCTTATCCGATCCATAAAGACGCATCGCATCATCATAGTCCATGCGAGGAAAGTCTTCAATCTCGACATCAAGAACTACTTTGAAAAGGTGGCGGACCATACCTTCGAATGTGTTGAGTATATCTTCCTGCTCCACGAAAGCCATCTCGCAGTCTATCTGAGTAAACTCGGGCTGCCTATCTGCTCTAAGATCTTCATCACGGAAACACTTCACGATTTGGTAGTAACGGTCGAAACCACTCACCATGAGAAGCTGCTTGAATGTCTGAGGGCTCTGCGGGAGCGCGTAGAACTGCCCAGGGTTCATGCGGCTTGGCACCACGAAATCTCTAGCCCCTTCCGGAGTGCTCTTTATGAGATAAGGAGTTTCCACATCGATAAACCCTACCGAATCGAGGTATTTACGAGTCTCCATCCCCACACGGTGACGCAGCATAATGTTCTTCTGAACTGGCTTACGACGAAGGTCGAGGTAGCGATACTGCATCCTCAAATCATCACCTCCATCGGTCTCATTCTCAATAGTAAATGGAGGAGTTTTACTCTCATTCAAAATCTCGATGGTCTTCACCTCAATTTCAATCTCGCCAGTCGGGTTTTTCTTATTCTTACTCACCCTTTCGATCACCTCTCCGGTCACTTTTATTACATACTCTCTCCCAAGCTTCCTCGCCTTCTCGCAAAGTTCCGCTTCCGTTTCCATATTGAAAACAAGCTGCGTAATTCCATAGCGATCTCTAAGATCCACGAAAGTCATCCCCCCTAAGTCCCGCGCCTTTTGGACCCAACCAGAAAGAGTCACTTCAGTGCCGTTATCTTCGAGGCGCAGTTCGCCGCAAGTGTGTGTTCTATGCATTGTGCAAAGATAGTGTGCATATTTCAGTTTAAGGTCTACTCCTCACTTAACTCTTTCACCTTATTTGCCCAATTTCGCAAGATAAATTTTTGGCCTTCAAAATCATCGATATAAGGCCCGCAAGTGATGATAAGTTCTGTCGAGTTAGTGCTTTCATCTTCCAAAAGCAGAAACTTCTCAACATATTGATAATTCTCGAGTTTTGCGTCAATTTGAATGTAATAACTACCAAAATGTAACCCAGCAAAATCGGCAGTTATATTAAGTGAGTTTAGATACTTAAAGTTAATTTTTGAAGAGGTGTACCAGTATAAATCAAGTAAGTTATCTGAATCGAAGGTGGGTGTTAAAGCCTCTAGGTATTCAGGTTTCGTTATAACATCGAAGACTGTCTTTTGAGAAGCGTTTATTTCAATTCTAAGAGAGACAAAGTGTGAAATGGAAATTTCAGATATCTCATTTTCGGATAGAAAAGTCACCTCACTCAAACGAGCACTTCCGTTACCCCCATTCAAATATCTAAATCCTACAATAGAGTCGTTTGAGATATTTACAGCTTGAATTACAATTATAATTTCATCTTTTGCTGTGTTGTAATTGTGAAATCTAGCCAACTTAGGAACATCAATATCTAAAGGGCTTGCGCTCGGATATTTTTCAGGATCCACATAGATTAAGGACGTTCCATTCCAAGCTTCCTCCTGCGTGGGCATCCTTCCCACCACTACAGGCACATTCTCCCAATCTTGTATGTCGACAGCAGGGAATCCGTTTAAATTATCGGGACAGTACCATCCGCCGTATTTGTGAGGCGCTGTTTGAACAGCGGCGTCGCTTTTTTGAACAACGGTGACACTTTTTTGAACAGCGGTGTCGCTTTGCGAACACGAGAAAAATACTGAAGCACAAAAAAGCAGGGAAAAACTATGGAAGAGATTATTCATATCCCAAGGTATTCAAATTGTCGCACAAAACTCACTTTTCCTTTGTTTGGACTGCGTACCAATCTATTTTTCTTGATAGAAACATGACGATTCCTAACACGATAAATAGACCTAGACTCCCCATTAACAATGCGTAATCCTGCATTTGGATTATTGAATAAATAAACAAATAAAGCAGCACTAAAATCCCACATATCACTTTTGTTAGCCTAACATTTTTCGCAAAACTATGAGCGTACATTGTAATCATAGAAATAATGCCCACACTTGAAATCAAGTAACTAAGGTTAAATGGAATATGCTCAGAGAGAGCAATTAGAAGAGTATAGAACACACATAGTGCCAAACCAACGATGATATATTGTATTGAGTGTATCCTCACATGATTAAGTATCTGAACGAAAAAGAAAAGTAAAAAAGTCAATGTGATAAACATTGAGGCATACTTTGCTGACCTCATGCTTTTTTGGTATTCATCCACAGGTACAATTAATTTCACTCCGAAAGCGGACTGATAAATACCCTGCTTTGCCCCGCGAAAACTTTGAGGATATGGTCTGTTCAAGTGCAGGACATTCCAATTCGTTGTAAAGCCATCCTCAGTTATTTCTCTGAAATCGGGTAGAAATGCGCCATCGAAACTAGGGGTTTCCCATGTCGAACTTAGGGAAACGTTGGTGGATTTCCCGACGGGAATAAAATTCAAGCTGGAACTTCCATTAAACTTCAGGTCGAGTGAGAACTTCAAAGAGCTATCTACATTAATTTCTTTCGCTCTTGGCGACTTAACAGGAACACGACAGCTTATACCATTACTGATTACATCGTTTGTCTCGATGCCAGGGCTGAAATCGAATCGTTCATCATTCCAATTGAACGAGACATTTTCTTGAATTCCTCTTAAATCAGACAACCCTAATGAAACAAAGGCGTCGCCCCATAGAATATTATCCTCCTCAATCTTCCACTCCTCGAAATCGGGACGTGTAAAATTCCCGGATAAATTTAACTTGGAATTATATACAATGACTTCATAAATCCCCCTATACCTCATCTCAGGCATCACCTCCCCCTCAATATTAAGTTGCTCAGGAAGAAAATGAGCATACTCTCTTGTTTGGACTAATTTAAAGTCACCATCATCCTCAAAGACCTTATTATAAGTGTTATAGGGTACCGTCAAGACCAAACCAATTACTGTCTGATCCTCTCCCCACTTAGAACTCACCTCCAGAATTGCACCCTCTTGACGGTATTCACGCTCCCGGATTAAATCCTGGACCATAGACACCGGGATTAACAAAAACAACAGAAGAATCCCTATTGTAAGAAGCTTTATCGTAATCGAGTTCTTTAACCAATTGTTCGCTTTTTCGAAAAAAGATAGCGGTACGTTTTCCATTATTTCGTCTATTTGAGGAATTTCGCTCGGCACGGTTCGAAGCAAGGATAGTCAAGAATCACTTCATCGCCAGTCACTTCAAAATTCAAATCCATGCAACTAGAGGTGCTAATCGTATAAGTATCTAAAGAGTAAGTCCCTGATGTGGCAGAATTTGAATCTATCCCCATACCACACAACTCTCCGTTTGAAGTTACAGTACCATCAGAATAAAATTCAATGAATTTATCACTTTCGACAGCCTGAAAAGTCCCACTACCATCACCAGGATCGGCAAGAACTTCAATAAGATAATATCTATCAATGATTTGGCTTTCGATACAATTATCGCAAGAGGCAAAAGCCATCATTATAGCAAGACTGAAAAGTAAATTTCTCATAATCGTATGTTTTATATGCTGATTAGTACAGCAAGTACAGCCTTAAGTACTATAAATCCAATTGCAGCCGCCACACAAAGGAAGATTTTGTGATTTTTTCCGATCCCTTCCTTAAAACGAGATCACTCAAAATTTCAGTTCTAAGTAACAACCCACCATAAAAACAAAGTCGCCTCAAGCTTGTTTTATGTCAACTATATTCGGGAGTGAGAAGAAGATTAACTAATTCACAAAACACGGTGGTACGGTGGTTTTAGGACGCCCCTAAAAAAATTACTCCCCCAGATTGGGTCATGATTGACTTTTTGTCAAAGATTGAAATTATTCTTTATTTGACTTTTATGTAACTTTATGTTACCTTTCTCAAAACCAAACCAGCTAACAATGAAACATTTACTAATTATCCCACTTCTGTTTTTATCGCCTTACCTGTTTTCACAAACCATTTATGAGGGGACTCATATAAGTATAGGGCACGAAGATAATTACTCTATTTCCCTTCCTTCGAACCCTATATGGGCTGATGATTATTTGATTAGCGGCACTTATTGGCCGGTCACAATTTTTACTGACCCAACGACCTATTATTCTCGGCTTAAGAGAGTAGATGTTGTGGGAGATATTATGTGGGATTATGATTACCAGTTTTATGGCGCTGCCGGCACTCCTATGTATAACAGGACGTTACATGTAGATGAATCAGAATACGGGTCTGGGAGCAGTGCATTATGTGTCGGGTATGTAGATAACGTTACAAAAAACGCTCTGATATATGGAGTTAATACAGTTGGAGGGATTGTTGAAGCAAACGAATTAGTAAATGTAGAAGGACCTGACGTTGATCATGAGGAGTTTGTTCATGCTGATGAAGTATCTGGTGCTAACATAATCTACCCAGGCTGGATTGTGGTAGGAAACACAAAATCAGGCCTGCCAGGAGCAAATGATAGATCCGTTTTACTTTCGTATATTTCTGTAACAGGGGCTGTACTTTGGACTAGGCTCCTAGGCAGTCCGATAGACAGTCCTGGAACATCTGACGATTGGGACTACGGGTCTAACGTACTACACATTCCTGATTATGGGTTTTTTGTTAGTGGATCAGGAAATATCTACGACCCAAACTCAATGACATATAAGCAGGGAGCTTTAGCTACATTGATTCATTATGACGGCACAATTATGTGGCACCAGATTTACGTTCATTCCACTCTTGCTGACAATACAGTCTCTGCTTCAGCTTTCTATGATGAAACGAATGGGCTTATTTTTCAAATTGCTAATGGACAAGGAGACCCAACGTTTCTTGAAAACGGGTTTTCACTTAACGCATTTAAGGTTACTTCAGGAGAAAGCTTCCCTGAGTTTAGAAGAAACTTCCACTTAGATAACACACCTTTGAAGGGCATGACAGTCCAACCCTCTCAATCCTTTGATAATATAGTTGTGAGCGGATTCCTCGACATGCCATCACCACCATCTGGCGCCAACGCGTGGCCAAATGGGCTAGTTGACAGTGACCGCCCTCCCTTTTTGATGGAATTTAGTAGGTTAAGAGATACGGTTTCTACAGTAATTTGGAATAAAGTGTATCCGGTATCATCAACAGGGTATGGTGCGGTAACATTTGACGATTACGAATTGCAATCTAATGTGAATCAACCATTATTTTATCATCCTGAGATGTTAACTCAAAACGTAGATTCAGGTTCATATACTTTAGTAGGACTGCGTCAAGGGTATGCTGTTGATAATATGTTCGACGCCGTGTTTGACTTAGAGTTTATCCATGGGGACGTTCATGGGGATGCATTATGTGATGAGGTAGAGCTCAATATTATTGAGGTAGTGACGCAGATGCAGTATACGTCTAATCCAATTAATGTACTTAAGTACTACCAATTGATGCCTTTAGAGAGTGATCAGGTTACAAATTCACCGCCCAATATTCCATGTGATATCTGCGACCCGGATCTAACCATGACGATTACAGCGGATTGTGACGCGGCAACTATTTCCCTTTTATACACAGGTGACATATTAGATATATGCTTGTCTATTAACTGGGGTGACGGGACGATAGAGGTTGTACCAGCTGCGACAACCCTGACCCATATCTTTGCACCCGGATTTATAGGAGGGGACGTATGTGTTACTTCTTTTTGCTGTGGATTCAGTGGTATAGGCTCCCCTATGGACTTTAATTGTCTACCAATTCCGTTACCGGCTGATTGTGATTGTGGTCACTGCCATCCATTTGTTAGTGTATGCCAAAATGACTTTTATTCATCAGCTGTTCAACTCGACGATCCATCAGCTGATCCACTCTCGGAACTTACCATCGGAATCCTATTGTTATTCCCAGACTGTGCAGGGGGGTGTGCTACTGCACCTTATTCAGTTCATGTAACACTTGGGTCTTTCATTACGTCTTATTTCGGAGGATGTTTAGATAATCATTCGATTGAATACTATATAAATGGAGTATTAGTGGGAGCTCAAAGCTGTGGGAGCTACGCTCCTATTGACTTACCAGTTTCTGCAACAGGAAATCATACTCTAAAAGTTGTCCTTACAAACTGTTCTAATCCAGCTTGTGTAGACACAAGATTAACGGAGTTCTCTGTAGGAAACTGCGTACCACCAGAAACCCCTAGATTTAAAATAGTTGATAACTCACCCTCAGAAAGTATGTGCGGTAGCATATTTAATTGCTCGAGATATTTATCGCCATTAACTCAGCCTGCTGCGTGCATGGACATTAGTTGGATTGTAGATGGAGAAGAGATCCCGGGTGGATTTTATAGCCTAGGTCGTTGTTTCAGCTGGGGGTGTCATACAGTCCAAATGAAAATGTTCTGCATAGACGATCCAACGGTTTTCACTCTTTCTGAACCTCAAACATTTTGCTGTGGTTTAATAGAAATCGGACCAATTGTGCTTTGGGATACTAGCCCAGAGTGGTTGCCTTATTATTATCCTTTGTCCGCAGAGATTGACTCAAGTTGTAATTTATTGATTGAGATAGGATCACCTTTGGCAGAAATCGGAGTCTCTAATACGTTCA
Organism: Flavobacteriales bacterium; assembly: GCA_015663855.1. Lineage (GTDB taxonomy): Bacteria > Bacteroidota > Bacteroidia > Flavobacteriales_D > Sanyastnellaceae > UBA974. The sequence continues at coordinate 9,151 of DQRJ01000136.1, forward strand.
ATATATTTGAAGGAATTGGAA
>DQRJ01000150.1 GCA_015663855.1 Flavobacteriales bacterium
ACGTGAGAAAGGAAGACTCTGTAAATATACGGTTCCGTGACCTTGAAGGGTCGCTAAGAAAAGCCCCTCACCACCGAAGAGCATAGACTTAAGTCCGCCAGCTTGCTCTATGCTATAGTCAATATTACCAGTAAAACCGACAATGCATCCTGTATCTATTCTGAGCTTCTCTCCATTAAGCTTCTTCTTCACTATTGTTCCTCCAGCGTGGAGGAATGCAAGACCGTCTCCTTTAAGCTTTTGTAGGATAAAACCTTCACCTCCGAAAAAACCTGCTCCTAATTTCTTATTTAGGGTGATAGTAACTTCCGTGCCTTTAGCGGCGCACAGAAAGGCATCTTTTTGGCATGTAATGCTTCCTCCAAGATCAGATAAATTTAAAGGCAAAATCTTGCCTGGATAAGGTGACGCAAAAGCAACATTACGCTTAGTCACACCATTATTAGTAAAATGGGTTAGAAAAATAGACTCACCCGTGAGCAGCCGCTTCCCTACACCTAAGACCTTACTGAAAAAACCACTATCTGCCTTCGAGCCATCTCCCATCCTCGCTTCGAAGTTGATGTCTTCCTCCATCCAATTCATAGCTCCAGCTTCAGCAATAACTGTTTCTTGAGGGTCTAATTCGATTTCGACAGCCTGCAAATCGTCTCCGTAAATTTTGTAGTCTATTTCGTGTGAAGTCATAAGTAGGTTATTTATAGTCCGTATAATGTTGAGTTCCTTGGATACACGACTGTAATCGTAATCATCACATCTCGTCTCTCTCCTGGTCCAAGTTCCAAGGCGAAAGTCACCAAGTTATTTGCTGCATCAAATCTGCCCCCTTCAGAAAATGTTACAGAGACATCAATTGCACCATCCCTTGCGCGAGTTCGTGGGGTTAAATCCACAAGGTCTAAAGAAATCGAGTCTGAAAGAGAGTTTTCTACCGATAGAGTCCAGTTTGAGACGACTTGTCGCTTACCGGACAAGAGTGAAGACGTACTAGTTTCTTCGACAAGCTCTCTTGAACATCGGACGTAGGGATTAGGGCCCAGCGGCATTACGAGAGTATCACCTATAGATGGTATGCTAAGGTAGAAATTTCCGAGGTATGAATTATTCGATATGACCTGAGCATATCCATTCATTAATTTATGGCCTGAGAATTCTGGAACTCTTACTGTAGAATATACCTCAGAGTTTAACGCCGGCACAGCGTAATATCTCACTTCCCCATCGAGTTCAAACTCATCTATAGCGACTTTCTCAACTTCACCATCTCCCGAAATAGTTGCAGAGGTTTCAAGGTCAAACCTGTATCTTGAGTTCCCAGCAAATGAAGCTTCCTCAGAGATCTCAAAACCAGAATCATCAAACTGCTCACCAACTGCAGAAGAAGCGAAAGAAGAGGATTCAGGCATATTATAATTTGCATAAACGCCACGCCTAGGAGAACGAGGCGGCTTTTTAGCACTTATCACCCAATCACCGAAACTAGCCGGAGAAAGCGTGCCTGAGGGCTTACCGCTAATTAGAGTAATGGGAGCGGAAGTCCAGTCAGAACCTGAGGATTGGGATATTAAAGCATATCGCTTAACAAAAATGTTTTTCGAATTGAAAATCACCTCATAATCAGTAGACCAAAAGGCTGATGGAGATAAGTACCTAAACTTGACTTCTTGTGGACGAGCGTACGTTTTCGATATATTTAATACTAAAATAACCACCCCCTCTTTATCGGCTTGTAAATGTTCCAAAGCCCTTTTCCTATTAGTCAGCTCTCTTATCAAGATTTTGATTTTATCAATATCCAAATCCGCTTCTAAAATATCCAATGACAACTCCTGATTTCGATCGCGCAAGAAGTCGGCCATTTCAGCAACGTCATCGACCAAAAGGACTTCATTATCACTTCCGATACTTCTATTTGCAGACAGAAAGTCTAGTTCTAAAATTAATGTTTTACGTATTGCTTCTATCATTTTTATTGAGACAGACTGCACGTAAATACTATCCTTAATTCCTGATAATTCTGACGATCTTGAATCGGGCTTTTCACGTTCTTCGTAGTCGATTTTCTCAACAGAAACTCCTTCTGGCAAGTCGATTTGAATGGTGCTCAAATCCACTCCTGGTGATATTCCTGGAATAATGATTTCCTGTTTGTCTCCCCTCAGCAACACTAAACTTGAATGCTCCACTAAAGCTCCTGCTTGGTGTACTTCTACTGATGAAATAGGCCAAACCTCATTCTTCTCACTTTGCCCTATCACATTAAGCGATACAGATAAGAAAAGGAGTGCGAAAAGTAATAAATGAGTGAATTTCATTTGGTGAAGTTAAACTAACTCGAGTTGAGAATTTTAGCAAAATTGTTAATTACAAATAACCGTGTATTCACTTGCGCTATATGCAATCCACCAGCCCAAACCACCTTCTATATTTGACTTAACGTTTGTGGGAGGCGCAAATGGGTTTCCTTGAGCGGACGCTGCTGCTTCGAACGTCATAACGGCATCGTATGCGGACTCATCAATGGTTTCGAGGCGAACTTTAACTGTGTCGCCCGTTTTCCAGAAACCGTATTCGCCTTCGGGTTCGGAGTTGTGATCGGCGGAATATCTAAAGAAGGAGAACGTGAATGTCTGACCGTTAATAAAACTGTCGTTCCAAGCAGAACCGAGAGGATAAATGAACGACGGGTCTTGACCGACTCGCCTTGAAGACCAACGGAACGAATTCCCTAACGTATCTGGATCTGTATAGGTCGTCCAAATAAAGCCGAGCGAATCATTCTCCGAAGTCGAAGGAACTAGGAAGTACGCAGAGTCTATAGGGATGACGTAATGTAAGATTGAAGAAGACGTAACTTCCAGTGTATCATAAAGCACGTGAAGATCGTACTTAGACCCCTCGACACCTATTAAAGCAGGCTCGTTAAGAGACGTGTAAGCACATAAAGGAAACATCGATAAAATTTCGGCATCCATCCCTAACATTGTCGCAACTTGCTCAAGATCTTCCGGACTTAAATCGGTCGTGCAGATCTCATCTAATAGGTATGGCGTACCGTTAACGGACACGGTCACTTCGGCCCCTCCGAGATAAAACCCCTCTCCCGGAGTACCTACGGGGTCGAAATATCCTTGAGACTCGCTCAATAAAACGAAAGGCCTCTCCCCATTTCGAATACTCCCCTCTACCACTAAAAGTGTACTAGTTGGAGGAATATCTATATCGATGATCTTAGAACATCCCGACCCGAAAACCATAAGGAGAGCTATCAAAATAATGGGATAACGTGAGATGGAGGTTTGGCGTAAAAAGTGGAAGAAAAAATCACGAATAATCATAATGCAAAAGTAGATGCATTTAGTGTGTATTTCAAGCGCTGTATTGCCTAAATTCGCCACACGTAACGACGACATGCTGAACAGAAGACACCTCCGTATCAAAATCCTACATATCCTATACGGATTTTATCAGGACGAAGACCTTGACGCCGTAAAGGCAAAGAAGGCATTATACCATAGCATCGACAAGATGTATGAGCTGTATTTGCTACTACTATCTATGATTGCAGACATGCAAGGATTGGCGATAGATAAGATCGAAGCCGGACGGAAGAAGCAACTTCCTACCCCTGAGGATTTACATCCTAACACGAAATTCGTCAGAAATGCTCCTTTAAGAGTCCTTGCTAACAGCAAAAAACTCGCGAACACGCTCAACGAAACAGGTGTAGGTTGGGGTAACAAACGAGTATTACTTCGAAAATTATTCCGAAGCCTTATTGAGCACGAAGAATATACGGAGTACATGGCCTCTGACGAAAGAAGCTTCCGTCATGATAGAGAAACGCTCGTAAGAATGTTTCGCAAGCATCTGATAAATGAAGAATCTTTTCAAGATATGCTTGAAGAAGAGAGCATTTTTTGGATGGACGATCTCGATTTAGCTAGTTCTATGGTGATAAAAACCATCAAGTCTATAAAAGAAGACGATGAGGAACTAGATATACTTCCATTATGGAGGAATGATGAAGATGACAAGCACTTTGCAAAAATGCTATTCACTCTAACCTTATCTCAAGGGGAGGAAAATGAAGCGCTTATTAAAGAAGGAGCACAAAACTGGGAGCTTGAGCGCATCGCCCTAATAGACCGCATCTTAATGAAGATGGCTTTAGCTGAGGCAAAGACCTTCCCGTCAATTCCTCTAAAAGTTACTCTTAACGAGTATATCGAGCTTTCGAAATACTATAGCACTGACAAGAGTCACAGCTTTATTAACGGTATTTTAGACCAACTCTTTACTAAGCTAAACGAGTCTGGAGAGATCAAGAAAACAGGCAGAGGCCTTATTTAATGAAGAGCTTGAGCTCTACATTAAATTTTGCCTTTATAACTACGCTTCTTTGCGTAGGCGTTGCGTTATCTAGTTGTGGTGATTTTAATCAAAACAACTCTCATGAGAGGTTCAATACTAACTTAATTGACATTCCTGGGACTGCTGCTACTGGAGAAAACACAGATGATAAGACTTCGAAAAAAGGTCCTGTCATTGAAATGGACGAACTCGAATTTAAATTTGGGACCATAATAGCTGGACGACATGTAAAACATACTTTTTCGTTTACAAACGTCGGTGACTCTCCGCTAGTAATCTCTAGTATTACTGCCCCATGTGGCTGTACCGTTGCGAAAAACTGGCCTAAACACCCTATACAACCAGGTGAGAAAGGTGAAATATTAGTTGAATTTGATTCTAGCGATAGAGTTGGATCTCAGATTAAAACGGTGGACGTAGTTACTAACACAAGACCCGCGCATTTAACTCTAAAACTAATTGGTGATGTGATAGGACCTGACCACCTACCCTCAGACTTAAATCGTTAGCTTTATCTTTTTTTACAAGAATTTTAAAAACTCATTATATGCTATTCAATCTTTTATTACAGGCAGACGCTGCTGAAGGAAGTGATTTCTCATTCATCATTCTTCTTGGAGGTATGTTCCTCATCATGTACTTCTTTATGATTCGTCCTCAGATGAAGCGTCAAAAAGAAGCAAAATCATTTCGTGAGTCTATCTCTAAAGGAGATAAAGTTGTAACTATCGGAGGGTTGCACGGAAAAATCATCTCAATTAGCGACCTAACTGTTATGCTCGAGTTAGAACAAGGAAAAGTACGCGTCGACAAAACGGCTGTATCACCTAAAGGTGGTGCTGATGAAGCAGATATAGAGTTGAAACAAAACTCGTAATGAAGTCGGTTCGCCCCATGTCGCTTCTGGTTGCACTTGTGCCCATAATTGCTTTAATCGCAATGCTGGCTGCCGATGTGGTTTGGTTTGGTGAAGACAGTTCTTATGGATCAAACCAAATGGCACTTCTTATCGCAGCTCTCATAGCTGGCGGAATAGGAGTTACGCGAGGGACGAAATGGGAGGAGATGCGTGAAGCTATCGCCTCGAGCATAGGTCAAGCTACCGAGGCGATTTTAATACTATTGTTAATCGGGGCTCTCGCTGGGACTTGGCTTTTGGCGGGGATTATCCCGGCCTTTATCCATTACGGCCTACTCATTTTACAACCTGGAATATTCTTGTTTGCGGCATGTGTAGTCTGCGCTGTTCTATCTCTTGCTACAGGGAGCTCTTGGGGGACTGTGGGAACTGTGGGGGTTGCGTTAATTGGAATCGGAACAGCACTTGGACTTGAAGAAGGCTGGATTGCGGGTGCTATTATTTCGGGCGCATATTTCGGAGATAAATTATCACCACTTTCTGATACTACTAACCTCGCCCCTGCCGTAGCAGGAACTGATTTGATTACCCACATCAAATACATGACTATTACGACTATTCCAAGTTTTGTAATCGCTCTTATTGTATTTCTAATTGTTGGGTTCGGAGGTAGCGCATCAACAATTGTAGAGGCCGGATTCGCTGATGGATTCGGTGATGCCGTAAGAGGCGTCTTCAATATACACCCTGGATTATTCATCGCTCCTGTTGCGGTGCTGGTTATGATAGCTCGTAAAGTTCCTGCTGCTCCTGCGTTATTTATTGGGGTTTTGCTAGGAGCTCTTACAGCGGTGATTTTCCAACCTGATGTAATTAAAATGGTAGCTGGCGAAGATTTGAGTTTTGCCGCAGCGGCCTACGTCGCATCGATGAAAGCTATGGCTGTAGACACTGCCTACGTTACGAACAATGTTCTTGCGGACAACCTTTTAAAGGCCGGAGGAATGAACGGAATGATGAACACGATTTGGCTAATCATTTGCGCTATGACATTTGGTGCTGTTCTTCAGGCTGCGGGGATGTTGAAAAGGATTACCGCCGCTTTAATCTCAGGCGTAAACTCTGTCTTCGGATTGATCGGTAGGACTGTTGGAACTTGTATCGCCTTTAACATTCTTGCATCAGACCAGTACATTGCGATAGTAGTTCCTGGCAAGATGTTCAAAGACGCTTTCGATGAGGAAGGTTTGGCTCCCGAAAACTTGAGTCGCACATTGGAAGATGCTGGTACTGTCACATCTGTGCTTATCCCTTGGAATACTTGTGGTGTAGCCCAAAGCGGAATTCTAGGAGTTGCAACTTTAGCCTACGCTCCATACTGTATATTCAACTGGGTGAGTCCTTTGATGTCGCTTTTAGTGGCAGGGCTTGGCTATAAACTGAAGTATAAAGATGACGCCGGACAGTGACGTTATCGAGGATCATATTGTCATCAGAGGTGCGCGAGAGCATAACCTTTGTGATATTGATGTAATTCTGCCTAGGAATAAACTTGTTGTTTTTACTGGCGTGAGTGGATCTGGAAAGTCTAGCTTGGCTTTCGACACACTTTATGCTGAGGGGTCGAGGAGGTATTTGGAAACACTTTCGACGTATGCTCGACAGTTTATAGGAGGGCTTAAAAGACCTGACGTAGAGAGGATTACAGGCCTTAGCCCCGTTATTTCTATCGAACAAAAAACGGTTACTAAAAACCCCCGTTCGACTGTGGGTACAGTAACCGAGGTTCATGATTTCCTTCGACTTCTTTACGCCCGTGCTTCCGATGCATATTCATTGGAGACCGGAGAGCCTATGGTTCGGTATACTGACGAACAAATCGCAGATAGCATTGAGTCTCGGTTCGGGAATGCTAAGTTGCTTCTTCTCGCTCCGTTAGTTAGAGGTCGGAAAGGTCATTATAGAGAGCTTTTCGACCAGGTGCGTCGTAAGGGTTATGTTAGAGCGAGGGTCGATGGCGAAATCGTTGAACTCGATTCGGGGTTTAAAGTGGATCGATATAAGGTTCACGACATAGAACTTGTTATCGATAGGGTCATTGTAGGAGGGGATGGTGATAGACTAATGAAATCGGTGCGAACTGCTCTCACTTTAGGTAAAGGATCGATGTCTGTGCTGGAACATGGGGTAATAAACCCTCGCCCAGTTCATTTCTCAAGAAATTTAATGTGTCCCACTACCGGTCTCGCATATCCAGACCCTGAACCGAATCTATTTTCATTCAACTCGCCTTACGGTGCCTGCCCTACTTGTAACGGATTAGGTCAAGTCGCAGAAGTAAATCGTGATCTCGTATTCCCTGACCCTAAGATTAGTGTACGGAAAGGCGGAATTGCTCCTTTAGGAGAACTGAAAAGCAATAAAACCTCAAACATCATTGAGGCCTTGCTTGCCTCTCACGGAATTAAACCCACTACAGCGATAGAGGATTTAAGTGAGGAGATAATAGGCCAAATCCTTTACGGAACGGATGAATTGATTAATGTCCCAAGTAGATTTGGCCCTAAAAATGAGGGCGTCAAATACGACGGAGTAATTGCGATAGTGGAGAAATCTGCTATGAGAGCCACCTCCGTTCCGCTCAAAAGATGGGCGCAACAGTTTATGCATAAGATTCCATGCTCCAATTGTTCCGGGACGAGGTTGAAGCCGATTAGCAGACAATTTCGAATTGGAGACAAGGACATTTCGCAACTCGGAGCTATGGACTTCGGGACTTTACAAGATTGGTTTACGGGGATAGAGAAGTCGCTATCTAAAAGACAGCAAGTCATTGCAAAAGAGCCACTTAAGGAGATTCGCGCCAGGATAGGGTTTATGCTCGATGTGGGACTTGGCTACTTGAGCCTCGACCGTCCTGCAAAGTCTCTTTCTGGAGGAGAAGGCCAAAGAATTAGACTTGCAACCCAAATCGGTTCAAGTCTTACCGAAGTCCTATACATTTTAGACGAGCCTTCGATCGGGCTTCATTCACGTGACAACCACAGACTTATTTCATCTCTTCAAGCTCTACGCGATGCCGGAAATTCCGTGATTGTTGTAGAACATGACGAAGAAATGATGCTCGCGTCAGACCATCTAGTTGACATCGGACCAGGAGCTGGAGTTCACGGCGGGCGAATAGTAGCTCAAGGACCTCCATCAGAACACCTCAGCTCAAATTCTCTCACCGCTGCGTATTTACGAGGCGATAAGAAAATAGAAATCCCTAAAAAAAGACGAAAAGGAACAAGTAAAAAGCTAATCGTTTCTAACGCTACTGGCAACAATCTTAAAGGAGTAACTCTAACACTCCCTCTCGGACGATTGATTTGCGTAACGGGCGTTTCTGGCAGCGGTAAAAGCTCCCTCATAAACAGCACCCTCTACCCCGCTCTTCAAAACCACTTGCATGAGCCCATCCGTACCCCTTTACCCCACGACGAGATTAAAGGTCTCAAGCATCTTGACAAGGTAATCGCAATAGACCAAACCCCTATCGGAAGAACCCCCCGCTCTAATCCAGCTACTTATACTGGGATTATGGACCACATCCGCAAGCTCTTTACTCTACTACCCGAAGCTAGGATTAGAGGGTATAAACCTGGTCGATTTTCGTTCAATGTTGTAGGAGGTCGATGCGAAGATTGTAAGGGAGCAGGAGTACGTACCGTAGAAATGAATTTCCTCCCTAACGTACACGTCCCATGCGACACCTGTTCAGGCCGTCGATTTAATCGCGAAACTCTCGAAGTTCGGTATAAAGGCAGGAGTATTTCTGACGTATTGGACATGACTGTTGACGAAGCTGCCGCCTTTTTCGATCCCTATCCGAAGATTAAAAGAATAGTCACCACATTGAAAGACGTAGGACTTGGATACATCTCGCTAGGGCAGCCCTCCACCACCCTTTCGGGCGGGGAAGCCCAACGTGTCAAGCTCGCCTCAGAACTTGCACGGGTCGGCACGGGAAACACCCTTTACATTCTCGACGAACCCACTACAGGACTTCACTTCTCCGACGTTGAAATGCTACTCGACGTACTGAACCGCATAGTCGACAAAGGCAACACCGTCATCGTGATCGAACACCATATGGACGTAATCAAAGTAGCCGATCACGTCATAGACCTCGGCCCCGAAGGAGGTAATGGTGGAGGTGAAATAATCGCTTCTGGAACTCCTGAACAAGTTGCCCTTGAAAAAAACAGTCACACAGGTCATTATCTAGCTAAGATTCTTAACTATGTTTGATACATGGCTAAACCATTAAAACATCGCACTTGGACCGAAATCATGTCGAAAGACAGTTGGTCTATTTTTAAAATCATGAGTGAATTTGTTGAAGGCTACGAAGCCCTTCAACGAATCGGACCATGTGTATCAATATACGGGTCTGCCAGAACAGGCCCCGACACCCAAGTTTATAAAGATGCACAAAGAGTAGCTTACTTACTTGTAGAAGCCGGCTACGGAGTAATCACCGGAGGAGGACCTGGAGTTATGGAGGCCGGAAATAGAGGAGCTTTCGAGGCGGGAGGACCATCAGTAGGTCTTAACATACAACTTCCTTTCGAGCAACACGACAACCCTTACATCGATAGGGACAAGAGCATAGATTTTGATTATTTCTTCGTCCGCAAGGTGATGTTCGTGAAGTACAGCCAAGCTTTCGTAGTAATGCCTGGCGGGTTCGGAACTCTAGACGAGCTTTTCGAAGCTCTCACTCTAGTCCAAACAGGCAAACTCAAACACCGCCCCATCATCCTCTACGGATCTCAGTTCTGGGGAGGTCTAATTGATTGGTTCCGGGAAACTATGCTGAAAGAGTACAAAACCATTTCTGAGCAAGATCCAGACCTACTCTACGTTGTGGACAGTCCCGAAGAAGCAGTGAAAGTAATTACCGATTACCATTCAAAATCGGAACTCAAGCCAAATTTCTAATACTTAACCATTTTAAAATGAAGAAACCATTACTAGCCGTCTTCATGATTGCATTAACCTCAATTGTAGGGTTCGCACAGCAAGACACTCTCCTCCCCTACACTGCTGAAACGCTAACGATACCGTATGAAGCGCTAACGGAATGGTCGCCTTTAAACATTGACGAGATGTGGGATGTGCCGATTGTCACTTTGAATCTGCAATTTGACTTTCCGTGCTTTGGAGACACTGCAGATATCGTAAGATTAACCGACATAGGTGGGGGAATCGAACTATACGTTAGTGACAACTTCCATCTCCTAAGCGCCACAACTTGCAACTTAAATGATATTTTAAATGTCGCTGACTCGACAATTACGGAGGGGTCTACTCATAGATATGTGACAATTGGGGAATCGCCTAACCGTATTTTTAAATTGGAATTCAATAATGTGGGATTCGATTATGAGATGAATATGACTCAGGCGGCGGCATCAAGAGCGAACTTTCAGGTTTGGCTTTATGAAAACGGGATGATAGAGTACCACTTCGGTCCTAATACAGTCAGCGACATATCAGCAATTGACTACTGGCCTAAACAAACGGCTGGGATTTCTAGCTATTGGGATTTCTTTGACTATACAGGGTGCTTTATGTGGGCAAGCGGTAATGCGGAAGACCCGGAATACCCACTATTCTACGAGGTGGAGTATGACTCTTTGAATATCAGTCCCGCCTTTGACGGTTTAGACGCGTGGCCTTCGGACGGACGGGTTTATAGGTACAATTATATTTATTCTCCTGTTATCGGAGTAGATGAAGTTATCGAAAACGCTTTGACCTTAAGCGCATTCCCTAACCCTACACATAGTTCTTTCTCTATTCATGGGGCACCAAACAAAGAGGAGTGGGTGTCTATTTTTGATGGTACAGGAAGGTTAGTACATGCCGAAAAGTTTACTGGTGAAATAACTATTGATGCCGCTAACTGGGCTGTGGGCACTTATACTATCACGTCACCAAGATATCGATCTTCTAAAGTCGTAATTAACTAATTAGTGACATTCTGACTGATAAAAGTCATTTAAATATAGAAACCTGCCCCTTGCTGTGTCATGGTGGCAGTTTTTTTTTGGTCTAAAGCAATGGCATAAGACTTGCTATGAAGATATTCATAACACAGAAAATTAACAAAATGGCTACTACAAAAGCATCTAAAACGAAAAAAGGAAGCATTAATGTAACTACGGAAAATATTTTTCCAATCATTAAAAAGTTTCTTTACAGCGATCACGAAATTTTCCTCAGAGAACTTGTTTCAAATGCGGTTGATGCAACTCAGAAGCGTAAGACTATCTCTAAAGCTGGAGATATTGTCAAGTTTAAGAACGACAATCCGCAAGTGATCGTGAAACTGGATAAAGAAGCGAAGACCATTACTATATCTGACAGTGGAATAGGAATGACTGCCGACGAAATAGACAAGTACATTAACCAAATCGCTTTTTCTGGAGCCTCTGAATTTCTTGACAAATACAAGGATGATGATGCGAAGCAGGCGATAATCGGTCACTTCGGTTTAGGGTTCTACTCTTCTTTCATGGTGGCTGAAAGAGTTGACATCTTCTCTTTAAGTGCGACAAAAGGCGCAAAAGCAGTGAAATGGACTTGCGACGGATCTCCTGACTACACAATCGAGTCAACTGACAAAAAAGAAGTAGGTACTGAAATCGTACTTCACATTGCTGAGGACTCAGTTGAATTCCTTGAAGACGATAAAATTGGTGGAATACTGAACAAATACTGCAAGTTTATGCCTGTAGATATAGTGTTCGGAAAACGTTCTATTCAAGAAGAAGACCCGAAAGGCGAAAAAGACGATGAAGGAAACGTAAAGCAGGTAAGTAAAGAGATAGATAATATCCTTAACAACACTTCTCCTGCTTGGATGAAAAAGCCAGCAGACTTAAACGAGGAAGAGTACACAAGTTTCTACCGTGAACTCTACCCTATGAATATGGAGGATCCACTCTTCAATATTCACCTAAATGTAGATTTCCCGTTCAATCTGACAGGTATTTTGTACTTCCCTCCACTTAAAAAGCAGATGGATCTACAGAAGAACAAAATCCACCTTTATTCAAACCAAGTCTTTATTACAGACAACGTTGAGAATATAGTTCCTGATTTCTTGACTATGCTTCATGGAGTAATTGATTCTCCAGATATTCCATTGAACGTGAGTCGTTCGTACTTACAGGAGGACGCAAATGTCAAGAAGATCTCTGGCTACATCTCGAAAAAAGTTGCGGATAAGCTCGCTAATATGTTCAAGACGGATAGACCATCTTTCGAGAGCCAGTGGGATGACTTGAGAATTTTCGTTGAGTACGGAATCTTAACTGATGAGAAATTTGCTGAGCGTTCTAAGAAATTCTACCTATACAAGGATACTGACGGGAATTGTATGACTCATGAAGAGTTAATCGAAGCTGTAGGTGAAAACCAAAAGGATAAAAGCGGTAAAATAATCTTCCCTTACACATCTGATGTTTCAACCCAGCACTCGTTTGTTAAGGATGCAACTGACAGAGGTTATAAGGTTCTGACTATGGAAGGTCCGTTAGCTGCTCATATTGTTGGCAAATTAGAACAAACCCATACCGACGTACAATTCAAGCGTGTAGATTCAGATATCATCGAGAAACTTATCGAAAAGGAAGATGAAGATTCAACAAGCGCATTAGACGAAGCTGCTCAGGAAAAACTTACTCCTATCATACAGGGGGCGTTCCCAGAAAAAGGGTACGACTTAAAGTTCGCTGCCATGTCACCTACTTCTGCTCCATTCGTGATTACACGTAGTGAGTGGATGCGTAGAATGAAAGAGCAACAGGCTGTCGGAGGAGGTGGATTCCAAATGTTTGGTGAAATGCCAGAAAAGTTTGATGTAACTATTAATTCCAACCACCCACTCGCAGCTCAACTTTTAGAAGAGAAAGACGAAGAAAAAAGAACTGCTACAGTGAAAGACGCAGCTGATTTAGCTCGACTATCACAAGGAATTCTTGAAGGAAAGGAGCTTGCCGACTTTATAGCGCGCGGATTTAAGAACTTGCAGTCATAAAACTGAGGCAATTCAGAAAATAAATTCTCTCTTGGAACTGACGCTAACATCGAGAACGCGGGTTTAGTGAAGGCAGGTTGCAGGCGGTAGTTATTAATAACACTTTGTAAACGAGTTAATTATGGCCGGATTTGGAAAATGGGTAGGCGGAGCGATTGGCTGGGCTTTAGGAGGCCCTATCGGAGGAATTCTCGGCTATCAGGTGGGGAAACTCTTCAGCTCTGGGGACCAAATCTCTCAAGGGAGAGCAAGAGGATTTCAAAGTCGCACTACGAGATCGGGTGATTTCGCTATGGCACTAGTCGTTTTGAGCGCTGCCGTAATGCAAGCTGACGGGAAGGTTCTCAAATCAGAACTTGACTTTGTAAAGAACTTTCTCAAACTAAATTTCGGAAGCGCTCAAGCAGATCAGCTTCTCCTGTTATTGAGAGAGGCGCTTAAACAGCAAGTCGATGTAAGGGGGGTAGCATCCCAGATCCGTTTCAACATGGATCATCCGAAACGACTCCTACTTCTACAATATTTATACGGGATTTCGAAATCTGACGGGCACGTAGATAAATCAGAAATCGATCTAATACGAACGATAGCTAGCCATCTAGGAATAAGCTTAAAAGACATCGAGAGTATCGAGGAGCCTTTCCATTCGGGATCATTAAACCCATACAAAGTCCTTGAAATCACTGACAAATCGACTGACTCTGAAGTAAAGAAGGCATACAGGCGACTCGCAATCAAGTTCCACCCTGATAAGATTGGGGATTTGGGAGAAGGACCACGCCAAAAAGCTAAAGAACGTTTTTTACAAGTACAAGAGGCGTACGAGCAGATAAAGAAGTCTCGAGGATTTAAATGAGTTAAGTATATAGAAAGACTATATTCGTAGTTCATACTTTTGGAACTTACTATGAGATTATCTACGAATACCCGCGCGACTTTTGTTTTAGCTACTTTGATGTTTGGATTGCAAATCCTTGCTCCGTTTCATGCCGAGGCTCAGTTTTTTAAAAGGAAGAAGAATACTGAACAATCTAAAGACAAGGAGTCTAGCAAGTCTAAGACTATCGGCGAGATAACTAAAAACGCCGAAAAGTTCGAAGGGTTATTTACAATGTATCGTGACACCATAACTGGGGAGTCTTGGATGGCTATTTCAGAAGAGGCGTTTAAGCAGGAGTTTATTTACTTTTCTCAAGTGGAAGATGGAGTTCTAGAGACTGGTAATTTCAGGGGGAACTATAGATCGAGCAAGGTGATTTCGTTTCATAAAGATTATGAGCGAATCGAAATTCACCAGGAGAGTACTCGTTACTACTTTAACCCGGAGAGTCCGCTTTCGAAGTCTGATAATGCAAACATCAACACTCCAATTTTGGCCAGCTTGAAGATTGAGGCAAAAGACGAAGCTACTGATAGCGTTACCGCTACATACTTGGTGTCGGGTGATTTGGTCTTTTTAAGCGAGAAAATTTCTATGATTAAAGCTCCAAATCACGGGAGTAGGAAGAGTGCTCTGGGTAAGCTTTCTAAGGATAAGACTAAGATTTTAGAAATAAATAATTATCCTGAGAATTTAGAGATTGTGGTTGATTACGTATTTGACAATCCTAATCCGACAGGGAGATCAAGTGCATTCACTGATTCGCGCTACATCTCTGTTAGTTACA
Source organism: Flavobacteriales bacterium (assembly GCA_015663855.1). Taxonomy (GTDB): domain Bacteria; phylum Bacteroidota; class Bacteroidia; order Flavobacteriales_D; family Sanyastnellaceae; genus UBA974. The sequence goes on from DQRJ01000150.1 coordinate 14,993, forward strand.
GACATGCCCTTCTCCAAATGCCTGAAGAGGACGGATTTACGCCGAGAAAGGACGATGCGCGCATTGGGTATTTCATGACGAAAGTAAATGATATGACCAGCCCCAGCTCTACACCTTGGAATGACGTAATTGACCGGTGGAGACTGGAAAAGAAGAATCCCGAGCTCGAGCTTTCTGAGCCTATTGAACCTATTACTTGGTGGATAGAGAACACGACTCCCTACGAGTTTAGAGATTACATCAAAACCGGAGTGGAAAAATGGAATTTGGCTTTCGAGAAAATCGGATTCAAAAATGCTATCGTTGTGAAAATTCAACCAGACACCGCGAACTGGGATGCGGGTGACATACGCTATAATGTTCTTCGTTGGACATCATCTCCTACCACACCTTTCAGTGGGTATGGACCCAGCTTCGTAAATCCTCGAACTGGTGAGATTTTAGGTGCTGATGTGATGTTAGAATACGCTGGAATGGCTGGTAGGATTTGGAAAGCTGAGGTATTCGAAACTGATGGAATGCAGCTAACTTCTCGCGAGCGTACTGCCCAAATGATAAACATGTGTAATGCGGGGAGTGTAATGGCTGAGCACACCCTCTTTTCCCTGGCTGCAATGCAGGTTCTTTCATTCGACGATGCTGATCATGATGAATTTGTACGCCAAACCTTGCACCGACTTTCACTTCACGAAGTGGGACACACATTAGGGTTCAGTCACAATATGCACGCTAGTACAATGCTATCGCCAGATGAATTGAAAGATCCGGAAGTAGTGGCAATAAACGGAATGTGCAATAGCGTAATGGAATACCCCGCGATCAATTTCGCACGAAATCCTGAAGACCAAACCCTTTACTACGACGACTCTCCCGGCCCATACGATTACTGGCTTATTGAGTACGGATATAGCACAGGCCTTGACGATATAGATGCAGAAGACGCTCGTCTTGAGGAAATCCTCGCAAAATCTACTTCTCCCCTATTAAAGTTCGGAAACGATGCTGACGATATGAGATACTCCGGTTCAGGAATCAACCCAGACGTAAACATATACGACCTCTCAAACGATCCTGTAGCTTACGCTACGGAACGTTGTGAATTAGTCAACGACTTACTTGGTGAGTTTGTAGAAAAATTCGCTGACTCAGGAAAGAACTACCACGAAGTACGTCGCGCATACCTTTCACTTACAGGAGAGTACGCAATACAATTAAGGGTGATGACTCGCCAGATAGGTGGCGTTCGCTATGACAGATCTGGCACTGAGTTCATGGGTGATAAGACGCCTTTTACTCCAGTCTCGTTAATAGACCAAAAAGCAGCACTAACCGCCCTCGCCAAGTACGCTTTCGCTCCTGACGCATTCGATGCAGCAGATGATTGTTACGCATACTTACAACAGCAACGACGCGGTTTCGGGTTTTTCGGTCAAGGTGAAGCTCCGCGAATACACTCTAGAGTGCTATCAGCCCAATACGGTGCGCTAGGCCACCTACTGCACCCTATCGTGCTCCAACGCATCACCGACTCTGGTCTGTACGGCAACGAGTACGATATCGCTACATACATGAACGATCTCACAGACATCATATTCAAGCACGACCTCCGCAAGTCCGTAAATACTTACAGACAACAGCTTCAAGTCAAATATGTAGAGTCGTTAATTAAAGCGCTCGACGTGAAAGAACGATACGATAGGATTGCAAGAGGAGTAATTCTTCAACAGCTAAATAACATCGACCGTTTCGAAAAAAGTGCCTACTCTCCCGACGCCTTAACGGGCGCTCACAGATTGCACGTACGTCACTTGATCGACCAAGCTTGGCAACACTAACTAGTTCTATAACATCCCCTCTACTACAGAAATTCTAGTAAAAAGGGCATCTCTATGTCCAGACCAATTCGCATGTCTTGATGACTCCCCTTGTCCGTGCTTCCATATTTTTTCCCACGCAACGACTTCTGATTGAAGTCCTACATATCCAATTAGGGCCAGCGTAGATTTCATCTTGTGAAGGATTAGGGCTACAACTTCAAGCTCGACTGCTGCCCCTAAAATTTCTAAGTCCTTATTCAAACTAACCTTCGCCAAATGATTTACTTCCATGATCAATTGCGGAATGCCTTGGTATAATAAATTCAAAGCCTTTTCGTCCGTTCTGATGGCAGGAGCTTGAGGAAATTTATCGGAAAGAAACTGAAATATGGAGTCTGAATCTTTCATAGGGATTTGGTCTTTATCTATAACCAAATCATAAAGCACTTTCGTGGGTATAACATCCCCACTATAAACCACTAAACCCCAGCTATCTAGGGCAGACTTTAGGCCATCAGTAATATCACCTTTCAAGAAAAGTGAAAAACCTGCAAAAGCATCTGGAGAGTGGTGCATGTTAGTAAGGTAGGAATTGTATTTTTACCAAATGCCGATGCAACTGAGAAAAATCGTGAATATTTTTTTTATGTTTCTTAGTGCGTTCATATTTACTAGTTCAATCGCCTTCTCTCAGACCTCATACTCCACTGAAATACCTCCTGAAATAGCAGTAAAACTTAGAGTTTTTCCTATTAAGAATTATGAGCCACAACTAAAGTCTGAACTTAGAGCGCCTGATGTTTGGGAAGTTGTTTTAAACGTGGTTGCTAACGATAAGGACACTCAATCCTCGATTATGAAGTCATATCGGGAGGAAGGATATGCAAAATTACAGTGGGCAAACCTATGGAATAATCGATGTAAAGATGTTTGGAGACTTCTTTCTGACAATTATCACCTCCCAATTTCATCCTCATATTTTCCATTATTATTATCTAAGGAAGAAAACTGCTCTTGTGAACTTTCTGGGGAAATACTCCTTCAATTCGACGGGATTAATGATGATGGAGTGGCTTTAATTGAAAGATTAGAAAAATTATATGATGGGGATGACTTTATTGGCTGGTTACACGAGTTAAGAATTGTAATTCGGCTACTTGAGAATTTTGAGCTAGACGAACACAAAGGGATTTGGGAAACTCGCGAAAAAGTGATGAAAATTGCCCCACTCGACAATCTTCATAAAGTCCTCAAAGGCGAAACGCTTTATAGTCTATCCGTTTTATACAAGGTGAGCATAGAATCGATTCAGGAAGCGAACGGATTAGGGGAGAGTACTAATATTTCTGAAGGAAGTAGTTTGATAATCCCTTATGGATTATGAAGTTTCACGAACCTAGAACAAGTACTCTTTTCCTATTCATTCTCGTTATTGCATTATACCTTGTTCCTTATCTAGAGGACGAATATGGCAACCGATATATTGCAGAGGTCGAAGAGGCTCAAGAAGAAATTCCAGTTTGGGCGGATTTTTCGGCTAGCGAAGAAATAGATAGTATCCCACCCCCTATTATTAAAGTAACTGAAGAAGATCCCATTGCTCGGGACTCCGCTATCTCGAAAACTATAGAGATAAAGCCAGGGCTCTGGGCGCCCGATTATGATACATGTACTGTTAGAGATATAGCTCCTTCGAATTTATTTTCTGGCTCGCAAGAAGCTCGCGATAGACTTTATTTTTTCTTCGAAAATCTTAACGAATTAAGTCCAAACGACACCGAACCCATTCATGTATTCCACTTCGGAGATTCTCAAATCGAAGGCGACAGGATTACAGGAAGACTTAGATCAAGCTGGCAAAAAACATGGGGAGGAAGTGGGCCTGGTCTCATCCCAGCGCTACAACCTATACCATCACTTGCAATACGTCAAAAATATGTGGGAAATATTAAAAGGCACACGAGATTCGGGAAAAGAGACACAACTCTAGGACACAATAATTATGGCGCCATGGCGGCCTTAAGTGTTATTCAGGACTCTGCCACCTTACTCCTGCACCCTCATCCTATGGGGTTTCGGAAAAATAAAACATGGCATGAAATCGAGATGTTGTTCGGTTCAGTTCCAATGGGCGGAGATTTAATAATCTACGGAGAATCAACAGATTCTATTTCGATAAACATTCCTCCAAGCGCTGACGGTGCACATATATCAATGAAAGTTGAACTAGCGGGAATAAAGGAGGATTTGGTCTTAAAAATTGAAGGATATAAAGTGGAAGTGACAGGTATTCGGTTAGGTAGTTCTCAGGGTGTGCAAATTCATAATATACCGATGAGGGGGAGCTCTGGTACTATTTTCACTAAGCTGGGAAGTGGACATTTTAGTGATTTTATTAACGGGTGGGATGTCGGAATGGTGATTCTTCAATATGGTGGCAACACTGCTCCGTATGTGAAAACTATTGAATCTGCTGAGAGATATGGGAAGCGGTTTGGCAGACAAGTACGGTTTTTTCGTGCTCTAATACCCGATGCTTCGATAATAGTTATCGGCCCATCTGATATGGGAGAGACTATGGATTCTACGAATTTGACTTTCCCTATGCTAGGTGAAATCAGGCGAGCTTTGAAAGAAGAAACTATAAAAGAAGGAGGTCTATTTTGGGATTTAAGTGAAGCAATGGGTGGGCCAGGAACTATGGTCGAATGGTCTAGTTTATCACCGAAATTGGCATCTCCTGACTTAGTACACTTCACACCGAAAGGGGCTAAAATAATAGGGGAAAAGTTAGATATGGCTTTCCGTGCAGAGTATAGGACTTGGGAAAATATGATTCGAGGGAGTGTTGTCGAAATAAGTGAAGACGAATGAATTCACAGCTTTTATTTACACAACCCGCTTTTTGGATGTTTATGCTCGTCGTATTGGCGGTTTTGGCTCTGTTGAAGAATAAAACTGGGATTAGGAATGCTTTTCTGTTCGCCGCTAGCATGTTTTTCTATTGGAATACCAGTGCGAGCTTCGTGTTCTTACTGCTATTTTCTACAACTGCCGATTGGGGTATCGCTATAGCGATGTCGAAATCCGAGTCCTGGAAGCGTAGGGCGTGGTTGATTTTGAGTATCGTAATTAATCTTGGACTGCTTGGCTTTTTTAAGTATGCTTACTTTTTCGCCGATGCGAGTTCGTCGTTATTTGGGACAACTTGGGAGGCGATAATCCCGGGCGCAAATTGGATGAACTCGAACTTGGGTACTTCGTTTCGTGTGGACTCGATCTTGCTACCTGTCGGGATTTCTTTCTACACTTTCCAAACCCTGAGCTACGCTATCGATGTATACAGAAAAGAAATAGAACCTGTTAAATCGTTCTTAGATTTCGGCTGTTACGTAACTTTCTTTCCGCAGTTAGTAGCTGGCCCTATCGTAAGGGCCAAATCGTTCATACCCCAGCTCAGAGCGCCATATAATTTGAGTCGAAAAGAGTTTAAACTGGGGGTTTGGTGGATCCTTACGGGGCTCATAAAAAAGATCGTACTTGCAGATTATATCGCCACAAACTTAGTAGATCGAGTATTCTTAAACCCCACTAGCTACAGCGGAATGGAAGTCGCGTTGGGATTGTACGGCTATAGTTTACAGGTATTCGCAGATTTCAGTGGATATAGTGACATAGCAATCGGAGTTGCTCTAATAATGGGATTTCGATTGGCCGAAAATTTCAGGTCGCCGTATAAAGCAAGGAATGTTGGTGAATTTTGGAGTAGATGGCATATCTCACTATCTACTTGGTTACG
>DQRJ01000168.1 GCA_015663855.1 Flavobacteriales bacterium
GGGATTTTGTTTTTTATGACTGGACTCGCGATTGTGGTTTACTTGAACCAAACCCCGATGCAGCCGAGGGAGCGTGATTACGCGTATGTAGGATCTTTTTACGCTTTTGCGATGTGGATAGGATTGAGCGTTTTCGCTTTGTTCGAGGCTGCTCGTAGATCGGAGGTAATGACGCACATTAAAGGTTTTGGACTGCCATTAGGAGCGGGCGTAATTTTTTACGTGCTCGAAACAGTTAGCGGAATGCCTAACTACCTTTCGTTAAGTATTCTATTAATGACTTTCGCAGCGGCATGCTTTTACGCAATCGCACACGTTTCGAGAGTGCTCGGTTTAAATGAGAACGCCCGCGCGATTACGATTGTGGTAGTAACGCTATTTGTACCGATTCTCATGGCATCCGAAGGGTGGGACGACCACAGCCGCGCTCATAGAACTACCGGGGTGGCTTTCGCCAAGAACTACCTCGCATCGCTTGCCCCGAACGCTATCCTCTTCACAAATGGGGATAATGATACTTTCCCGCTTTGGTATGCGCAGGAGGTAGAGGGCTTTAGGACTGACGTTAGGGTTTGTAACTTGAGTTTACTTAACACGGACTGGTATATAGACCAAATGCGACGTCGCGCATACGAAAGTGCACCACTCCCAATTAAGATGTCGGAGGAGCAGTATAGACAAGGCACACGTGATATTGTCTTACTTCAGCCATCTAAAACGAATGAATATTACGATTTGAAAGACGCGATGACGTTAGCTCTAGATGAGGATAATGTAAAGTCGTTCGGATCGAAAAAGTATGCTCAATTTCCGTCGAGCAGCTTTTCTATTCCTGTTGATTCGGCGAGTGTTGTTGAGATGGGAATCGTTTCTAAGGAAAACGCAGGAAGCATTGTTGATGCCGTCGAATGGACGATTGTTGACGGACAAGGAAACATCCCTCAATATGTCCTCAAAAACCAATTAGCTGTACTTTCTATGCTAGCAAATAACAATTGGGAGCGTCCAGTTTATTTCGCAGTAACTACAGGAGGCGATGCATATATTGGATTACAAGATTACTTTAGATTAGAGGGGCTTGCATATAGACTTGTTCCGATAAAGTATGGATCAAATCCTAACCCGAACGTGATAGGAGGTATCGAAACAGATATCATGTACTCGAATGTCATGGATAAATGGTTCTGGGGAGGAATGGACGATTTGGAACATGGGATTTATATGGACGAGAATAATCGTCGTATGGTAACGAACGTCCGACTTCAAATGGCAAACCTCGCTGACGCTTTAATCGAAGAACAGGATCCTAGGCGAGCGTTAGAGATTCTCAACGAGCTTCTGATAGGTACTCCTAAAGAAAACGTACCGTATACAAGAGTGTTAATGCCTGTAGTTGAAGCGTATTCTCAGCTTGCGTCATCGGATTCACTTCTGTCTCCGAACACTATTAGTTTGACCACTGAAGAGCACGAATCAGCATTAGAACAAGCGCACTCACTTCTTGAAGATCTGTTCGCCCAACAGGAAGAAGTCATCGATTACGCTCTTTCGTTAAGCCCCAATTACTACTCTGCTATGACATCAGAAATCGACCTTGCGATGCAAGTTAACGATAGGCTAGTGAGAGTTTTTAAATACTATCACCCTAACGATCCTCTCGTTGATGAATTAGATGCCCGTTTAGGTGAAATGGAAGAGTCGGTGGATAAATACGAACGTAGAATTGTAGAACTCGGTTTTATCGAGTTTTAAGAAGTACAACAAAGTTGTTTAAAGTAAAATTTAAGTGAAGAGGGTAGCTATTTTATCGTCAGGATCGGGCTCTAATGCCCAAGCTTTGATAGAACATTTTTCAACTTGTGACGAAATTCAAGTTGTGTTCGTTGGGTCGAATAGACCTAGCGCCGGTGTGCTCGAACGAGCAGAAAAAGCTGGGATAAACAACAGTGTATTTAGCAAGTCGGATCTCAATAACGGTACGCTAATTCAGAACCTTGACGTTCTAAGTGTCGATTGGGTATTGCTAGCAGGGTTTCTACTAAAAATCCCGGAAGAGTTTTGTAATAGATATAAAGGGTGTCTGCTCAATATCCATCCTTCTTTACTTCCAAATTATGGAGGGAAGGGGATGTTTGGTATGAATATTCATCAGGCAGTTTTCGAGGCGCAGGAAAAGGAAAGTGGGATGACGATTCATTTTGTAAACGAGGCGTATGACGATGGTGCAATAGTGTTTCAGGGTCGAGTGGATGTGTCAGATGCGAAAAGCGCTGAAGAAGTCGCCGCGAAAGTGTTGAAACTTGAGCACAAGTATTACCCTAAAATTTCAGCAGAGTTAATTACTTTGGCGGAATAATAGTCAAGCTATGGTTATATATTTAGAGCAGTTACTTAAAAGCACGATGGTGCTATTTGCGGTAATAGATATCGTGGGGAGCATTCCGATTTTAATGGATGTACAGCGCAAGTCGGGGAATATTCACCCAGGACGAGCAACTCTTGTGGCGCTCGGCATTATGCTAGCCTTTCTATTTATCGGGGAAGGAATTATCACGTTTCTGGGAGTCGATGTAAACAGTTTCGCCGTAGCGGGTTCGTTCGTGCTTTTCTTTATGGCGCTTGAAATGATCCTCGGAGTAGAGCTTTTTAAATCCGATCCGTCTTCTATGAAAGCCGCTACAGTTGTTCCAGTGGCCTTCCCTTTAATCGCCGGAGCGGGAAGTATGACTTCGATTATTTCGCTAAGAGCGGAATTCGACCAACTCAATATAATGATCGCAATCCTAATTAATATGGCACTCGTATTTCTCGTGCTGAAAAACTTAGGCCGTCTTGAAAGATTACTAGGAGATGGTGGGATAGCCGTCTTGAGAAAGGTTTTCGGGATAATACTTCTAGCTATTTCTGTGAAACTATTTGCTTCGAATGTGAAATTTCTTTTTTAATCAGAATACGATCTAAGGATGGCGCAAGTAAAAGTATATACAGACGGAGGGGCGAGTGGAAATCCCGGTCCAGGGGGCTACGGGGCAGTTATGCTTGCGGGAAAGCATAGAAAAGAACTTAGTGGGGCTTTCCGCCTAACGACGAATAATCGCATGGAGCTTCTTGCTGTGATTGTAGCTCTTGAAACACTAAAAAAGCCAGACACTGATGTGACGATTTATTCAGACTCTAAGTATGTTGTGGATGCGGTGAAGAAGAATTGGGTCTTCGGATGGGTTAAGAAAAATTTCAAAAACAAAAAGAACCCCGACCTTTGGAAGAGGTTTTTGAAAATTTATGCGGTGCATAAGGTGGAATTTGTTTGGGTTAAAGGGCACGCAGGGAATGAATTCAATGAAGTGGCAGACAGATTAGCCGTATCGGCATACGCTGACGGCATCTTGCCATTGGAAATAGACGAAGCATACGAACGGCTGTCCGGGCAGAAAAGCTTAGATTTGCCGTCCGAAGAATAAGATAGAATAACACAGAATCATGCGTACAGATCTTTACACAGGACACGATTATTTCAATATGGACGATCTCCTCACTGAGGAGCATAAGCTTATCCGCGATGCTGCTCGTACGTGGGTGAAGCAGGAGGTGAGCCCTATTATTGAGGATGCTGCCGAAAATCAGGTTTTCCCGCAGCACTTGCTACCCGGTCTCGGCGCTATCGGTGCTTTCGGGCCCTACATCCCTGAGGAGTATGGTGGTGCTGGTTTAGACCAAATATCTTACGGTCTGATCATGCAAGAGCTCGAACGTTGTGATTCTGGTTTACGTTCTACTGCTTCAGTCCAAAGTTCTCTAGTAATGTACCCGATTTGGAAGTACGGATCTGAAGAGCAGAAGATGAAGTACCTACCTAAACTCGCTACAGGTGAGTGGATAGGATGTTTCGGACTTACTGAGCCTGACCACGGATCTAATCCGGGCGGGATGGTAACCAATTTCGTTGAAGATGGCGATGACGTAATCTTAAACGGAGCGAAGATGTGGATCTCTAACGCACCATTTGCGGAAATCGCCGTGGTTTGGGCGAAAGACGAATCAGGCCGTATACACGGTCTCGTTGTAGAACGTGGAATGGAAGGGTTTACAACTCCTACTATGAAAGGTAAATGGTCGCTGCGTGCATCTGACACAGGCGAGCTCATTTTCGATAACGTACGCGTCCCTAAAGCAAATATTCTCCCACTTAAGTCCGGTCTCGGAGCTCCATTAGGATGTCTCGACTCAGCTCGTTACGGTATCGCTTGGGGAGCTATCGGTGCAGCCCTCGATTGTTACGACACAGCTCTTCGCTACTCTAAGGAGCGCATTCAGTTTGGTCGTCCTATCGCTGGTTTCCAACTCCAACAAAAGAAACTCGCAGAGATGATTACGGAGATCACGAAAGCACAACTCCTCACGCACCGTCTAGGAACCCTTCGCGACGAAGGCCGTGCTACTTCAGCCCAAATCTCAATGGCGAAGCGTAACAACGTAGATATGGCCATAACCATAGCTCGTGAAGCACGCCAAATGCTCGGAGCGATGGGTATCATGAACGAGTATCCTATCATGCGTCACATGATGAACCTCGAATCGGTCATCACTTACGAAGGAACTCACGACATCCACCTATTAATTACTGGAATGGACATTACTGGGGAGAACGCTTTTAAGTAAGCGTCTCGCAAAACGAAAAAAAAATTAAATCAACCGCCCTCCCCGAGGGCGGTTTTTTTATGCCCTTACCTAGCGAGACGAGCCCGATTGCCTAACCTCATCAATGTAACCGCGTTGATTTTGA
>DQRJ01000036.1 GCA_015663855.1 Flavobacteriales bacterium
ATCACGGTGCAAATTTCATGCAGTGAGTAATCATCACAAAACCGTTCACCTCAGGAACTACTAATTTATAGTCCTTATGCATGCGCCAAGCCGAGCTGTTGTCAACTACAGTCGTTCCCGCTGCCGCAAACTTCGGAGCCCATTCTAAGCTCGTCTCTCCTCCTGCAGAAAAAAGCGCCACATCTGGAGCTGCTGCAACAGCAGCCTCTAACCCCATCACCTCAACTTCTCCCCCTGCAAATGCAATCTTTTTGCCCACGGATCTCTCCGAAGCAACCGCCAGCAACTCTTCAACCGGAAAACCCCTTTCCTCTAGGGTTCTAAGCATGGTTCTCCCCACTAAACCGGTAGCTCCGATGACTGCAACGCGTAATGATTTCATTTGGCTAAGGTAATTTTTCCTACATGACTTTATAAGTGTATGGATCTGATTTGTGAACGGTTTTGTGATGATTACTCACTGCATGAAATTTGCACCGTGATGAATTTTTTATGCCTTGTACCCTTCTTTTTAGCCCAAACCCAGGTTGTCCCCCCTCAAACCGACTCGCTTTCCTGGTCGATTTCCGAAAATTGGTCGCCCGCGACAGAATTAAATACGACCAGTTCGTGGAATTTAGACGCGCCAAGCCCTGGTACGTACCGACTTTGGGGGTGTTCGACCTCTCCTTTTCCCGAACTTACTTTAGATATGAGGTGGCGACAAGATTTATCGGGTTCGAACAATAATCAGTCCCGATTTTTCATAACCGAATCACCTCCCGATCTCACAACATATTCCGATTACGAATCATTACCGGAAGGGTCGCTCATTATTTCTGTCGGCAGAAACGGTAGCGATGACCCACTCGAAATTACTACTCCTTTCTCGTCATCTTTCCAAGAAATAAATTCCGAATATTTCGATTTCTCCTCACCATTCGACCTTGACTTATCATTACGAATCGACTCTAGCTACTCGACCTCAACACTTCGAGCTTCCATTCATGATTCAAATATATCGCTCCCTTTATCGGACAATCTCATCTTCACACCACCCGACAATTGGCAACCTAAATGCATAGGCTTCGAAGCAAAATGTACCTCCTCGAATACAGATGCGTTCTCATGGGCTCTCCTTAATCTGCAAAACATTTGGACGCCTCTACCATCCCCTAAAATAATTTCCCACGCAGCATTAGATAGTATTTCGGTAGAAATCGCTTGGAACAGGCTCCCCCCTAATGGGATATCCGGCCCCATAAATGCTGTTTCTGTGCCGCCCCCTACATCCTCTCCCCACCTTTCAATTTTCTCACATTTAGACCAAATGCAAGACGGAATTTCATCCCCTCTTCGAATTTCCGTAGGCGAGATGGATACGGTGTTGAGTATGGTTTGGACTGACAATGAAAAAGTGGCATTCCGAGAATTGACAATTACAGAATTATTTGTCGATGCAACACCTTCATTAGGACTACCGGAAGTTGAATGGATGGAGGTGTTAAATACCACGGACCGCATCATCAACATCAACGACTGGGGACTTATCGCCGAAAGCGTAAACTCCACCACAGAAATCAACAGACCACTCCTCCCTTCTGATGGTTGGAACGGTCTTATTGCGCCACACGAGCGGTTCCTAATTTGCACATCACCTTACACGGAATCAAATTCTATTTTCGACCATGGCTATTACGCACAGGCTTCAGGGTTTTCGAGCCTTAGCGATAATGGAATGACCCTCACTTTACTTCGACCCGACGGAACATTGATAGACCAAATCACCTATGAAAGATCGTGGTGGCATGACGAATCATTAGCTGCTCGATCCACAAACAAAGTTCATCCTCTAGGATGTGGATTAGCCGAAAACTGGCGACCATCCTACTCATCTATAGGCGCTAGCCCTTGGGAATCCAGCGCCTTAGAGAATTCACAACAAATATCTATATCTCCATTAGTGATTTCACCACATTTTAGAAACTCACATCGTGTTGAGTTTACATTCAGTCCATCTCTAGACCCAATTTCAACTATTCACGCGCTCGTTAGTCAAGAGAATAATGCTATTGAACTGAGATTCGAAAATCCTTATTGGGTAATGGACCGATTAACTCCTCTTACAGTAGGAAAACCTCTTCAAATCATCATAGAAGGTGGACAGTTGTGCAGCAACGGATACAATATCAATGGAGTTTTAGACGGATGGATACCTTCGCGATCTCCTAGATGGAATGATTTGGTGATCTCTGAATTTCTAACAAATCCATCTCCCGATAGCCCTTGGGATGAGTGGGTAGAAATCGCAAACATCAGCGGCGAGACTCTTGATCTAGAGGGGCTGAGTCTTAATTCCGGCACCTTTATACCCGAAATCACTCTTCGTGCTGATAGTTTCCTAGTCCTCTCTCCCGATAATTTCATTTCTTGGAGCCCTCTTTCAGCAAATGCTGGAATTATCACTCTTACCGTCAACAGCAACAAAATTGATGTCGTTAATTACACAAAATGTTTTCACGATAATGGCGACAAGGCCGACGGAGGTTTTTCATTGGAAAGACGGAACTTAAATACTCAATCTAACGACCCCGACAACTGGGCCAGTGGTGTAGGCTCTATGGGCGGATCTCCGGGGAAAGAACGCGAAATTAGTTCCACACCTGAGTCCGAAGTGGCTATACAAGATACAACAGTGATTTGGGGAGAGTTTGAAGGGAAAATTGCCTGGAATTCTACTTTTGCAATGGACTCAAGCGTCTTGAACATGCTTAATTGGAGTCCGCAAATTGAATGGTCTTTTTTAAAAAATGACTTGCAAATCGCCATATCAAGCATTGATATAAATACACTTTTCGATCAATTTGGAGACGAAAACGATGAGCTTAAACTAGAATGCTTTTCTTGGAAAACTATATCCGATACTTCCAGTTCCTTTCTAAATCAAAATCTAAATTCCTGGAGAATTGAACGACCCACAGAGTCTTCATCTCTTAGTTTTCGCCTAAATGAATTTCTAGGCGAGCCCGCCTTAGGAGAAGGAAAGTTTATCGAGATTGGGAATATTCGAGATGAAATTAGTTCAACGGACGGCTTAATAATTTCAACGGACGCAGAACCTCAACCAAACGATTGGACCGAATTTACCGATGTAAATTGGTGGGTCCCAAAGAACGGATTTCTCGCCGTTGCTGAATGTCCAAATTGGATTTTAAATTCGAATGAAAAGTCTATCATTGTTAAGGGAGATATTCCGTCATTAACCAATGGGCGAACTCTACAACTAACATCATATATGTTTAACGAAATCGATTCTATTCGAATTACCGAATACGAAAAAGGAGTATCTAAGGCTCGCCTAGACTTATATCGGTCACTATGGATAAACACCCCGTTAATCGTTGGAGGAAGTTCCCCCGGACGAATAAATTATTCTTCTCTAATCCCATTAAATTTAGAACATTCTGCGCTAAAAAACTCTCCTTTAACTATTTCGCCAAAGACTATTAATTTAAATTCCATTTCAAATCATCGATGGGCTCAAATAGAGTGGACCCCACCTGAAGACACTGGTGTTTGGTCGATAGGAATTAAGGTGCTTACGCAAAATGGAAATTGTATAGCAACATTAACTGAAAGCGAAGAAATTGAAACTTGTGGAGTTTGGATTTTTGAAGGACTGGATAACGAAGGACGAAGCATCTATCCTGGAACATACATTGTCGTTTTAGAAGGCGAGAACATTAAATCTGAGGAGGTGATAGGTAGGAAAACGAAAGTTATTCTTCGTGGATTAATTCATGTAACAGCGATGTAGATTTAATATTAATTGTTAGAAATTGCGGCACATGTTCGAAGACCTCGCAATTAATCAGTTAGACTCGCCATCAGAAGTACTGTTATTTTTGGCGCTTTTATCAGGGGGGCTAATCGTATTGCTCCAACACAATTTCACTAGAGAATGGAATTTAGCTAAATGGACCCTAACTGATTTGCGACGAGTTCAAAAACGGAGTGCGGAAGAAGCACCCAGTTCTAGTGGGATTATTCTCGCACAATTTCAAGGAGTTTTAGCAATTACAACTATTGTTTATGGTTGTAGCATCTCTTTCAATATAGGTATTACTCACATAGAGAGTCTTTTATTAGGATTTAGTATCGGATTGATCTCACTTGTAATTAAGTTTTTTGTGTTTTGGGTTCTAGGAAGGATTAGGGTAACACAAAACATCTCTATAATACATAATGCTCTACAACGACACATAAGTACTTGGACTTCCATAACGGTAGGAATACTTGCTTTGATTTTTTCATTACGTCCTCATTTATTGTCTATAGTTGGGGTAGAGGGTTTTATTATTAGTTGGGGCTTTTGGACAATCTACAGAATCTGGCAGGTCATGCAAACATCCATTAAGTCATTTTCCCGAATTTGGTGGGGAATCGTGTATCTTTGCGCCCTCGAAATTCTTCCGGTACTCATTATTTTCAAGTTCATAATGAGTGTGCTGTGAGGAGTTTACAACTAAAGAATTATGACAAAGAAGATCAAGACTATTCTTATCTCCCAGCCCAAACCGACTACGGAAAAAAGTCCGTATTTCGATTTAGCAAAGGATATGAAGGTGACTATTGATTTCCGTCCCTTTATCCACGTTGAGGCAATTGATGTAAAAGACTTTAGAACACAGCGCGTAGATCTTTCAAACTACACAGCGGTGATTTTAACTTCTCGTATGGCGGTGGACCATTATTTCAGAATGGCTGAAGAAACCCGATTCGAGGTTCCATCTACTATGAAATATTTCTGCATCAGTGAGAGTACAGCTTATTACCTTCAGAAATACGTAGTTTACAGAAAAAGGAAGATTTTTCACGGTCAAGTGAGGCTTCCTGAGCTTATGACTATTATTAAGAAACACAAGAAAGAGAAGTTTCTCCTCCCTTGCTCTGATCTTCTTAAGGCGTCTATTCCTGCTGCTCTAGACAACCTCGGAGTAGAATATTCAAGAGCTTGTATGTATAAAACTGTTTGCTCAGACTTGAGCGACCTAACAGATGTGAAATACGATTTACTTGTGTTCTTTAGCCCTAGCGGGATTGAATCTCTATTAAAGAATTTTCCTGATTTCGAACAAGGGGAAACTAGAATTGCAGCTTTCGGACCTACTACATCAAAAGCTGCAGAGAAAGCGGGCCTTAGAATCGACGTTAATGCACCTACTGCGAAAGCACCTTCGATGACAATGGCGATAGAACATTACATGAAAGGCAAGTCCTAGAGTTATCTTGTGGCCAAATGGGGCGACAAAGAAATACATTTGGTAAAGGTGAACGTCTGAAAAGCGTTATTGTATTTGATCGAGCTTTTTCTGAGGGCTCCAAACTCAAAGCATTTCCACTTCTTGTTCGGTATACTAATAGCTCATTTGACGAGAAAGTGCCTTATCAAGTTGCTACAACCGTGAGTAAGCGAAGATTTAAACGAGCTGTTGATCGAAATCGTATAAAACGTTTACTTCGAGAGGCTTGGAGGTTGGAAAAACATAGACTTTTAATAGATTGGACTCCTGGAGACCCACAAAGAGCAATTGTTTTTATATATGTTGGTAGTACTATTCCGACATTCGAACAATGTCAAAGCAACATTAGGAAGATTGTAAGCGTATTAATTGATGCCCCAATTACAAAGCCCACAAAATGAAAAAGAATTTTAGAACCCCTATTTTACTAGCATTGATAGTAATAGGTGGGGGGATGGTTTCTCTGAGACTTCCCGTTAAAGAGGATTATTTCGAGATGTCAAAACAATTGGAGATTTTAAACTCTGCATTTCGAGAGTTAAACATTTTCTACGTGGACCCATTGTCTCCTGGGGATCTTATGAAGACAGGGATAGAGGCGATTCTTGAATCGTTAGATCCCTACACAAGGTATTATCCAGAATCTAAGATGGAGGATGTGCGCTTCATGTCCACGGGAGAGTATGGTGGTGTGGGGCTATCACTAGGCGAGCGTTGGGATGGTACGTTTTTTATAACTGACATTCAGGAAGACTCCCCTGCTGAGATCAGTGGGCTTCGGTTAGGAGATAATTTGGTAGAGATTAATGGCCAAACCGTTTCGAATCTCAATATGAAGAAAATCGGTGAACTCATTAAAGGTACTAGCGGAACTGACATCGAGCTTGGGGTTAGTCATGCAAATACTAGTGAAATAGTCACTTTTTCGATAACTCGTCAAAAGATCAAGCGACCTGACGTTCCTTATTATGGAATGATCAGCGATTCAACTGGCTACCTTATTTTAAGTAAATTCACTCGTACAGCATCTGTGGAGGTTCGAAAGGCGTTAATTCAGTTGACCGATTCAATGGGAGCTAAACAAATTGTGTTTGATTTACGTGGAAATGGTGGAGGTTTATTGAGAGAGGCCGTGAATATTGTCAACCTTTTCGTTCCTAAAGGGCAAGAAGTAGTTTCTATGAGGGGGAAAACTGCTGATTGGAATAAAAACTACGGTACTACAAGAAAGGCACTATTGCCGGACATTCCTCTTGTAATATTAATGGACGATCGTAGCGCGTCAGCTTCTGAAATTGTTGCTGGCACTTTGCAAGATCTAGACAGAGCAGTAATAATAGGACAAGAAAGTTTCGGTAAAGGACTTGTGCAACAAACGAAAAAACTTGCTTACGGAAGTAGAATAAAAATTACAGTTGCTAAGTACTATACAGCAAGTGGAAGATGTGTTCAAAGGCTGCATTATGATGATAAAAATTCTGATGGTAACGCGACGATTCAAGCTGATTCGACACTTAAAACGTTTTACACTAATAATGGACGTCCTGTAATTGAAGGGCGGGGGGTGATTCCAGATATTGAAATTCTTCCTGAAGACTTTGGGTTTGTGGTGGGCGGCATTATGAATAGCGAGCTCATTTTTGATTTCGTAGTACATACTATTAATAATGCAGAATTAAATAATGAGTTGGCTGAAGAGATTGATGCGAAGGGGTTTGGTATAAGTGATAAGCAATGGAATGAGTTTGTGGAATTTGCGCTGCAAGAATTAGATTCTGAATTACTTTTAAATTCTAAAAGAAAATTTCCTTACGAATCGAATACAACTACCCTTGTAAGCACGTTAGAAAAGACTATGGCGGATGACGGGTTTCTTGCGGAAAATACCGATCTAGTTTCTAAACTCAAGTCTTTAGTTGAGCCAAATCTAGAAGAAGATTTATCTCGAAACGAAGAGACATTACGTGATCTTATTTCCGAGGAAATGATCTTTCACTATAAAAACACCTCGGGTGTATTTATATATAGTTTACCCAAAGATGCCGTTGCATTATCCGCTGTCTCGACATTAGAAGGCAAGGAGTACCTTAAAGTATTGGGCTTTTAATGAATCTCCGAGCAGATAATTTTCTTGAGAAATTATTAGTCTCCGGATTGTTTATTACGGCAATTTCATTGCCGTGGTCTCCTTTCGGTACGAGTCTAGGAATAGGCGTTCTAGCTTTTTCATGGCTTCTAGCTTTCTTTCGTGGTGTACTCATTAGTCCGAAAAATAGATATTTATTATGGGCCATGATAAGTGTTTTTGTTTGGCACTTATTCGGATTACTCTGGACAGAGAATCTAGTTGAAGGGTTAGCAACCCTACAAATTAAACTTCCGATTCTAATAGTCCCATTAAGTCTAATGACTGTTCATTGGAAAAAGGAGGTTTGGATGTCGAAAGTCCTCACGAGCTTTGTGGTTTCAACTGCGATAGCAGCTTTGAGCGGTATTGCTCTAGGTTGGTGGCATGTTCAGTCTGGTGATACTTTACATCCTAGCGAGTGGTCACCATTTATTTCGCACATACGAATGGGGATTCTACTTGCTCTTTGTCAAGGTGGGCTAGTGATTTACGCACTTCAAGATAGGAAATTAATTGTGCCCGCTATTTTGTACGGTTTGGTCGCCACTGCATTTATCTGGCAAACACAAACAGTGACAGGAGCTGGAATGCTATGTCTAGCAACACTTTTCGGGTTAACTCACAAAATCATAAAAGGCTCTATTTCAAATGTCATAATCTTAATAAGTGGCGCCCTAGCTGCGATAGCGATAATCTTCTTCTTAACGATTTTCCCTAGTGCCCCTCCTTCCCATTTACCGTCTCACACTAAATGGGGCGCTCCTTATACCCATATGCAGGACAAGGTTCTTGAGGAAAATGGAAATAAGGTTTGGTATTATCTCGCTTGGGCGGAAGCAAAACAAGAATGGAATACAAGAAGCAATTACGATTTCGATGGTAAGGACGAGAGGAGTCAAGACATAAAGATCACTATAACGAGATATTTAACCTCTCTGGACTTGCCTAAGGATGGTTATACGATAAGGAATCTGTCTGAAGAGGATATTCGTTGTATTGAACTTGGTCACACTTCAATAAATGAGACTGAAGAGTCAGGTATGTCACTGAGAGTTGACGCTTTAAGATACGAATTAGGTAATTGGCTAGACGGAGGTAACCCTAGCGGGAACTCCGTAACACAGAGGGTGATTTATTTTCAAACAGGAATACATATTATTTTTCACAAAGACCTACAAACAACACTTTTAGGTGTCGGGACTGGCGATTTACCGGATGCTTTCGTAATCGCGTATAAAGAACTCGAAACTAAGTTAAAACCGCAGTTCAGACACAGAACGCATAATCAATATCTCGCTTGGTGGATAGCCGGTGGATTGTTAGCACTGATTTTATGGGTTTTAGTTCTTGTGTTTTCTTGGAAAAGAGATCTGAATTGGCTAGCTATTGGTCGATTGTCTTGGTGGATTGTCGTGCTTTCCTGTTTAGCTGAAGACACTCTAGAAACACAAGCGGGAGTAACCTTTGCCGTCTTCTCTATAGTGTTGTTTTCAATTTCAAACGCTAAATCAAGAAAGTAGATCCCAGTCTTTTTTGTCAGGAAATCTGAGTGCAGCTGGAAGGTGTAGTTTATGCAATAATTTAAGGCTCCTTAAAGCCAGGGGTATGTTATTAGATGGAGTGATTTTAAGAATCTTAACCGATTTTGACGCAGCTCCGGTTTTTTTGCTCAACAAAGCATTATCAAAAATCTCATCTAATATCACTACAGCATCATACGAATCAATTTCGATTATACCTTCATGTTTCCTCTGAATGGATACCTTCGATGTTTTATCAAACCACTTTATAGCATTTGAAACAATCATAGCCTCGTCTGGACATGTTGAGGCAATGATCTTAATCTTGTGATACTTGGATTCATTCATCGCTAGAAGTCTTCGATATTTCCAAAAAGTAGCGCTAGCATTATATCGTGCTATAGTAATGCCGAGTCTTCCATCTAAGAAGCCGTGCTGGAAGATGGTTTGGCGTATAAATCTAAAAGAACAACGTAGAATCGACTCTAGATAAGAGCTTTTCCTCCCTTCTTCATGCATAAACCTTGCACCCATTTCACTATATGTGAATAGTTTTCTCAATAATTCAGATTGCTCCGGAATGCTGTAGTGAAGTAGGTCACCTGACAACTTAGATGTTGAAAACCCAGCTTTTATTTCTACAAATTCATGCACGTTTCTACCAGACCATCGTCCAAATTCACGTTGATAGAATCTCATTTTCGAATCAGGATACCATCCTCCATGCCTTACCCAGGTCCCGCAATAATCTGTTATTCGGTTGAAGTAATAACCTACAATTTGGCCCTTTTCGGGTGGGTATTTATCAGACTTTTTATGATTTTCTCTCCATTTTAATAATGAGTTTCTTAACTCATCGCTCAATACCTCATCCGCATCAAGGCTCAATATCCATTGATATTTTGCGCTATCACAAGCAAAATTCTTTTGGGTTCTATAGCCTTCGAATGTATGTAAAATCACTTTAGCACCCATCTGTTTACAAATCTCAACAGTTCGATCAGAAGAATGAGAATCTACCACAATAATTTCATCGACAACACCTTCTAAGGCGCGAAGACATCTAGCAATTATTCGCTCTTCATTTAATGTGATTATTACCGCTGATATCATGAAGCTAAGTTAGTAGTAACTGTGTGTAATGTGTGGAAAAAGTAGGTTGCTGTAAGTCCTTAGGCAAGTTAGCTTTGTCAAATATGAATGTCTTACTTCTCGGATCAGGTGGCAGAGAGCATGCAATAGCGTGGAAACTCTCTCAAAGTTCTTTATTATCAAAGCTTTACGTTGCTCCAGGCAATGCTGGAACAGATCAGATAGCTACAAATGTGGCATTAGATCCTATGGATTTTAATGCCGTCGACAGATATATCCGCCGAAATGATATCAATATGCTGATCGTCGGCCCCGAAGCTCCTCTGGTTGCGGGCATCGTTGACCACTTCCAAGCGTCAGATAAACACAAAGATCTTGTCGTGGTAGGTCCTCCGAAAGCTGGAGCAATGCTTGAAGGGTCTAAGGATTTTGCAAAAGCGTTTATGGTAAGGCATAATATCCCTACAGCTGATTATTCAACTTTTTCAAAAGGCGAATTAAAAGAGGCCAAGAAATATCTTGACAAAAGAACCCCACCTTACGTATTGAAGGTTGACGGACTTGCCGCCGGTAAAGGCGTAATAATAACGGAAGACCGAGAAGAAGCTGAAGCTACGCTTGAGGATATTTTGGAAAATGCCGCTTTCGGGGAAGCTGGATCTAGGGTTGTAATAGAGCAATTCATGGACGGAATCGAGGTTAGTTCGTTTGTCGTAACTGACGGTTCTGCATACAGAATTCTACCTTCTGCTAAGGATTATAAGCGAGTAGGCGAAGGTGATACAGGACCTAACACTGGAGGAATGGGAGCGATTAGCCCTGTCCCTTTTGTTGATGCTGAATTTCATGAAAAGACTTTAAACCAAATCATTATTCCGACCATCAAAGGTTTGCAAAAAGAT
>DQRJ01000077.1 GCA_015663855.1 Flavobacteriales bacterium
AGAGTGACAGCTTGGCTCATAAATGGTCCCGTATGCATTCAACAGCGAATACAGGGACAAAGAAAACGTTTGTGATGACAACTACTGTCAATCACCCTGAAGAAATGTGTTATTTGAAACTAATTTAACATTATCCGAGTAATTTTGTAGAGAATTGGTGAGTTTTCGCTGCACAATGGTGCGTAAAACTGGAGGCTGCATAACGACAACATTAGACATCCACATCATAATCCAGCCTACTAACTCACGATTTATTCCGCATCTCATATTCATTAAGTAATTGCCGGAAGGAAGTTTAGTTAATTTTTGGGAATGATGCCAAAAATGCATTGAAACGAAATTGCCCGTCTCTTCAGAAAACTCAAGTTCGATGTCGTGTATCTGATCGTCGATATTTGTAGATATGCCGAACCTATTACGGAGAATACCATTAAATCTCAGGTCGACATCTCCACTCGCGAAGTGAGAGTCTAGGATTTTAATTTTAACAATTTGTTCAAGAGCGAGAACGATCAAATCGGATGCCGATCCACAACAAAAACATATGTGAATCGCGCCTCTGTGGAAGATTATTTTAACTGGGTTTAATGGCGTATTTAGAACTTCCGAGGCAGTGACACTTGTGACGTCATATTGAAAATCGGTAATCTCTATTTGGTTTTTATTTTCAATAATTGTAATGAAATTATCCAGCAAAATTTGAGATTCATCATCATAATCACACTGCTGGAAATTAGTGTTATGTAAATGGGACAGTGTGGAATTAACGTTTGCCGTGAGGTCATTTTTGCTAATCTGAGTGTATAAAATTTTCTCGAACTTCTCGAAAGACCTGGTCCGAGGGCGTTTCAAAGCATCGGGCGCGAAGCAAAAGAACATGTATAGGGAGTTGATGTCTCTTTCGTCCAGCGTCTCACCAATTTTAAAGTGAATCAGTTTCCAGGTTTTTTGGTTATTCTCCCCGTAAGTCACCTCTATCTCCTCCCCCAGCTGAGAAACATTGCGGGTGAGGTCATTCAGGTACCTATATAAACTTCTCTCTGAACAATCTATATCAGTGCTTTCAAGCCAAACCTTAAGCGACTTTATAGTCACAGGCCGCATATGCAATCTATTGTATATCTTAAGTATTAACTCAGTTTTTGTGAGATCCTTCATTGCGGCGGGAAACATAGTCCATACAACACTAACAATTCTAAAAGATCTTCTAAATCTACACAGTTATCGAAGTTAGAATCACCTGGAAGTGTTACAAGGCATGCTCCTGTTTCTTCATCAAACTGAGTACCAGGACCGCATTCAACGGCTTGTGAGAAAACACAAGTCCCATCGTCTTCACTTGCGCAATGTGAGAAGTTTTCTGCTGATGGATATGTGCAACCTAGCGTTTCATCTTCGTCACAAACTCCGTCACCATCTAAATCGTTATCGCAATTCCATTCAGCGGGGTAAATGCCAGGTCCATCGAAAGCATAGTGAACTAAAACAGAGTTAGCTCCTACTCCATTAGGGAAAATCTGTGCATTTATAAGACCGCTTATGGGGCCTGAAGTTGTAAGCTGCATTATCATAACTCGACCATCATCATTCGGATAGCCATAAGGGTTGCCATTTAGATTATAGTAAGCAAATCCAATTAAAGTATTTGCTATTGCTCCTGTTGAACCATCTTCGATAAATATCGGAGAAATGGGTTGGGCAGGATCTTCAAGAAGAGAGACGTCAGCAGGCGAGTTATTGCCACCAGAAGAACTGAAAACTGATTCATGACCTATAGTAGCAAATGAGTCAAATAAAAGAGAAGGGAATATAAATACAAACGCTGGCGAGAACGCCCCCCAACCTGGGTTGAAAAGGTGATTAAACAATCCCTCGGGAGCTGAAATTTCAAAAGGGGATACATCGTTGCCATAAATAGCGCTAACGAAGTCAGTAGGGCACAATTGAGTTAAGTAAAGTCTATAAGTCGTCATTCCAGCAATGTCATAAAAACTAGTCTCAGAATGGACTTGATAGGTTTCTACTTCGAGACTGTAAGATTGGGCTAAAGAATTCAACGAGAAAAAGAGCGAGAAAGAAATCGAGAGGAAAACTGGTGTAAAATACCGCACGGCTAATAAGTTATATAATAGACAATGTACAATAAAACTAAATTTCATCAAAGTCTAGATTTATACAAGATATTCTTCTACCTTTGAACCCCGTATTCAAACATCGAATTCGGGAACATGCCTCTTATAACTCCTTCTTCTTCTGAAACTCTTGCTAGCGGTAGAAATAGCCGCTATATTTTCGTGACTGGTGGCGTGAGCTCAAGTTTAGGAAAGGGAATTGTTTCTGCCTCTCTTGCTAAGCTTTTGCAAGCTCGAGGATATCGCGTTACGATACAGAAGTTGGATCCGTATATAAACGTAGATCCGGGCACATTGAATCCGTACGAGCATGGCGAGTGTTACGTCACAGTTGATGGGGCGGAAACGGACCTGGATTTGGGCCATTACGAGAGATTCCTCAACGTTTGTACTACTCAGGCGAACAATATTACTACGGGTAGAATTTACCAGTCTGTAATAAATAAGGAGCGTCGTGGAGAGTATTTGGGTAAAACAGTCCAAATCATTCCTCACATCACAGACGAAATCAAGCGCTGTGTTCAGATTCTCGGATCGGAAAGCGAATTCGACTTCATAATAACCGAAATCGGTGGTACCGTAGGAGATATCGAATCTCTACCTTATGTGGAGGCCCTTCGACAGATGAAATGGGAAAGTCCAGATGACACTCTAGTCATACACCTAACATTAATTCCTTACCTCGCCGCAGCAGGTGAGCTAAAGACAAAGCCTACCCAACACTCGGTTAAGCAACTTCTAGAATTGGGAGTTCAGCCAGATATTTTAGTTTGTAGAACTGAGCACCATCTAAACTCTGCGATTCGCACGAAAATCGCGAAATTCTGCAACGTCTCTCTTGAGTCTGTTATAGAATCCATCGATGCTGACACAATTTACGATGTGCCTCTCCTTATGCAAGACGAGCACCTAGACGAGGTGGTTCTCAAGAAATTAGGGTTGGAAGCTTCTCCCGATGACACTCCAGATTTAGGTGAGTGGAAAGAATTCCTCTACCGTTTTAAAAATCCAGACCAAACCGTTCATATCGGTCTTGTTGGAAAATACGTCGAACTTAAAGATAGCTATAAAAGTATTTCCGAAGCTCTAGCACATGCTGGGGCGAACCTTAAAACTAGGGTTGAAATTCATTGGATACACTCCGAGCAAATTTCTAGGAAAAACGTAGATGAGATGCTCGGGAAACTCGATGGGATTCTAGTCGCTCCCGGTTTCGGGTCGAGAGGTATCGACGGAAAACTCGAAGCTATTGAGTATGCACGTACTAACGACGTACCGTTCTTCGGTATTTGCCTCGGAATGCAGTGCGCAGTAATAGAGTTCGCACGTAATAAGGTCGGTCTTACTGACGCCCACTCTACCGAGATTAAAGAATACACTCCGTACCCCGTTATCGATTTAATGGCAGAACAGAAGTCTATAACCGATATGGGCGGAACTATGCGACTCGGAGCTTACACTTGCGAACTTAAAGAAGGCTCGATTGCTCGCGAAATATATGGTGTGGACTCAATTGAAGAACGTCATAGACATCGTTACGAGTTTAACGAAGCTTTCCGTAATCAATTCGAAGAGGCCGGTATGAAAGCCTCGGGTATAAATCCCGTTAGCGGACTCGTAGAAATCGTTGAAATACCTTCTCACAGATATTTCATCGCCTCTCAGTTCCATCCAGAGTACGCCTCAACCGTCCTCGCCCCTCACCCGCTGTTTATTTCTTTCGTAAAAGCCGCTGTAATGGCAGGTCCCGGACCGGTAAAAACAGGGAATACTGCTAGCGAAGACGCCATTTCAGGCGCTATATAGATCTTTATATCGCTCGAAACATTTGAATGTGAGGAATATCATCCTCTAGGTAGGTCTCGCCCGTACTAACGAAGCCAAGGTCGGAATAGAACTTTTCTAGGTAACATTGGGCGGAAATTCTAATTCCATGGCCTGGATATAGTTTATTGCACTCGGCAATTGCGAGATTCATGATCGAAATTCCTAATCCTTGCCCTCTACAAGTTGTGCTAGTAACGACTCTACCTAAACTCGGGTCGTCATAGCTAACTCCAGGCGCGCAGATTCTAATTGTGGCCGAAGCCGACGTGCCCGATGCGATATCGTCACCCCTTTTAATCGCATACACGTGATGAGATCTCAAGTCCTTTCCATCTAAATCCGGATATGGGCAATTCTGTTCCACGACGAAAACATCGATACGCAATCGTATTAGAGCATGAAGCTCATCTCGGCTTAATTCATCCCAAGGTTTACAAAAAAACTGAAAGGATTCCGAAATATTTATTGGGGCAGGCATTTAGTGATCTCTGTGATCTCTTTTTTTGTCTCTCATTCCTGATTAGAAAGCTCCTTCAGTTCATAGGTATGAGTCGGCTTATAGTCCATCACCCACGCAAATGGTACTAAAAAAAATAAACCGCCGATAATTGCCCCCACATTCACCTCCTCATCTTTTGTGATGCGAACAACGAAATTTTCATACCCCTCTTCCTTCAACTCCACTCGAGTACTCGTCCAGCTGATCTTCATATCTTCCATTAAGTAAGGCGTAGTCCCTGCATATTCACTATCAAGATAGACCTTTGCGCCTGACGGAATTGACTGAATCATCGTTGAGCTCGAGCAGCCTGCTAATAAAAACACTAACGACAGTAAAGAAAAAGATGTAAGTATTGATTTAGATGCCCTCATGATTTTATTTTATTTATTCATGTAATAACTGCATTCACAAAGTAAGAAGCAAAAAAAAAGACCACAAAATGGTGGCCTTTCTTTTTTAGTATGATTAATAAGTTTAGAAGCGTGCTCCCAATCCTATTGTTGTGCTAAATCCAGTATCAAAATTGTACTCAATCTGTGGATCAACATAAAGTCTATCGCTAAGTACTCCTAAAGTGAAGTACTTACCAGCTCCTAAAGCGATGCTAGGTTCTCCAGCTAGATCAGATGCTCCAGCTTGAAAAAACACACCATTCCAGTAGTAACGAACATCTAAATCAAGCATCAAAGCATCTGTTAGCCCATTGATAGAGCCAGACACAACTAAGTCATCAATTACGGCGTAACCGATAGTCGGTGAAATAGTAACTTCACTTAATGAAGAGAAGATGTTAACTAATGAAGTCGCATCACCCGTTCCAAGGTAATAAGACCCCGCTGCCTGCTCTGATTGAGCAGAAACTGTAAATGCAAATAATGCACAAACACAAAAAGTAAATAAATTTTTCATAAAACTAGGTTTTAGGGTTCGGTCGCAATATCCGATTATTATTCAATGCGCTAGAAACACTCCATGCTGCTTTTTCTAACATCGGATTGTTAACTTTCATTTTTTTATCAGTATTTACTGACACCTTAAGCATAACTGCTGAGTTATAACTACCTTGCGCAAATGGCTGAACAGAACGTATTATCGGTAGATGGGCTTTCAAAAAGATATGGAGAGCGGGTGCTTTTCGAAGACTTAACGTTCGGCATCGGGCGAGGCCAAAGAGTTGCGCTCGTCGCAAGAAACGGTACTGGAAAAAGTACTTTGATGCGAGCTTTATGCGATTTGGAGCCTGCCGACGCAGGCAGAGTTGCATTTATGGGGGGAGTAAGATGGGGATTCCTTAGGCAAGAAGCCGACCTCGACCCCGAATCCACCTTGCTGGACACCTTATATATAGGTGACAACCCAGCCGTTATTGCTTTACGCAATTATGAAAAAGAACTCGAAAGAGGTGCCGAAGGTCCTAAATTTCAGGAAGCTTCTGATGCAATGGACAGAACGGAAGCTTGGAATTACGAAGCTCGAGCTCGAGAAATACTTGGCAAACTTAACATCCACGATCTTTCTCGAAAAGTGGGGACTTTAAGTGGTGGGGAGAAACGTCGTGCCGCCCTTGCCGCGGTACTACTCGAAGCTCCCGAATTACTTTTTCTAGACGAGCCGACAAACCACCTCGATCTTGATATGATTGCATGGCTCGAAAAGCGACTTAGCTCTACGAACTCTACTATCTTCATGATAACTCACGACAGGTACTTTTTAGAAAACGTTTGTGATAGAATTCTAGAACTCGAAAATTACAACCTCTATTCATACAAAGGCAACTTCTCGTACTATTTGGAGAAACGAGATGAAAGACGAAATAACGCCCAAGCATCGAAAGATCGTGCGAAAAAGGTCATGACTCGTGAGCTAGCTTGGATGAGGTCTACTCCGTCAGCTAGAACAGGAAAAAGTAAAAGCAGAATAGATCGCTTCTACGAAATAAAGAAAGAGGCCTCGATAAGATTGCAGGAAGATCCGATGCATATTTCGGTTATACCTGAACGACTGGGCGGAAAAATTGTGGAACTTCATAAAATAAGTTGTGCGTATGGAGACAGAGTGCTCTTCGAAGGCATTACTCATCATTTTAAACGTGGAGAAAGGATAGGAATCGTAGGTCATAACGGATCGGGAAAAACCTCCCTCCTCAACATGATTCTAGGAAATCAAGATCCTAATTCGGGCAAAGTTGTAGTGGGAGACACCGTAGTTTTCGGTCATTACCACCAGCTAGGAGGCAACTTCAGCGAAGAATGGAAAGTGATTGATGCTGTTCGCGAAATTGCTGATTTCATTCCTCTTAAAGGTGGTGCCAAACTCACCGCTGCCCAGCTCCTCGAACGCTTCCTCTTCCCTAAGCATATGCATTACCAGTATATAAAAGTGCTGAGCGGAGGAGAACGTAAACGCCTTCACCTTTTACGCGTGCTAATGAAGAACCCTAACTTCCTTATTCTTGACGAGCCCACAAACGATTTAGACATTTTCACACTCGCAGTACTCGAAGAATTCCTACTCAGCTTTACAGGCTGCCTACTTGTAGTTTCTCACGATAGGTATTTTATGGATAAAATAGTAGAACATGTTTGGGCTGTAGGAGAGAAAGATAGCACAGGCGCACACTCAAAAGGAATACGTGACTACCCAGGCAACTACACCCAATACAGGCTAAACCGTAAAGAGAAACTTGAGGCCGAAGCTCTCGCTATTTCTAATGCGAAAAAAGCTGTCACAATTTCAGCGACTGTAAAAGGAGATTATTCAGAGAGACTTTCTTTCAAAGAGAAATTCGAATTTGAACAGCTGGGGCCACGCATTGCAGAGCTCGAAAAAATGCGAGACAAGATGTCAACTGAACTCGAGTCTTGCAATGTCCATGAAGATCTTATTAGGTTAGGAGAAGATCTAGGAAAAGTAAGCGAGGAATTAGATGAGTCGGAAATGCGTTGGCTTGAACTCTCCGAAAGAGCTTAGAATTTTAATTTGCGAATGGCGTACAACTTTTAACGAGGTGACGCTGTCACCTCGTTAAAAAGTATAGACCAATTAATTCGATACATTACATTTACAATATGAAAACAACACTTAAGCTACTTAAACGCCATAAACTACTTAAAGCTGCGATTCTTTTATTTGCCGTATCTAGTTTTGGCTCTTGCTCAAATGACTCTCGAGAATTATCTACCACCCCAGAAGCACGATACAGTATCGAAGGAGACATTTCTGGAATCGAGGATGGTCAGGCGATGTTGTTAAAACGCGACTTATCCGACAATAAAGTTATTGAAGTCGACTCAACTGCCATCATTGACGGGCATTTCAACTTCTCTGGATCAGTTAACTCACCGTATCTCCACACAATTACACTAAACGACACTGTGGGGAAGGTTTATTTGTTCGTTGAGAACACCGATATTTCTATTAGAGGAGAAATAGGGAAATTAGATTCTGCGATTATTTCGGCGGGTCGCGAAGACAGCTTGTTTCATTCTAACAACTTCGACTCGATTTTCGACCCACACGCGGGGATGAGGATTATGATCGAAGAAAACGACTTCGACTTCGCCGCTTTCACTGCCTATTATCAATTTCAAATAAACAATATTTCTCTAGACTCAATGAGAATGATTCTGGACGGCTTTACGCCAGCAGTGAAAGCCGGGGATTACTTCCGACACGCTGAAAACATCTTCTCTACAATCGAGAACGTTTCGTACGGGAAAGAGGCACCCGAAGTGGTGTTACCAAGCATCGTTTTAGGTGACACTTTAGCTCTGAGCGACTTTCGAGGTCAGTATGTTTTGTTAGATTTCTGGGCTTCGTGGTGCGGACCGTGTCGTGCTTCAAATGAGACACTTGTAAAAGTCCAAACCGCTTTTGAGTCTCGTAACTTCACTATTCTAGGACTTTCGTTAGACTCAAAAAGAGAAAAGTGGGAAGCAGCAGTTGAGGAAGATCAATTAGTTTGGCCTCACATGAGTGCGTTAGACGGATGGGAAGGCGGAGGAGCACCAGCTAACTACGCAGTTATGGCTATTCCTCAGAATTTCCTCATCAACCCAGAGGGCATTATCATAGCGAAAAACCTCGAGATGGAGAATATCCTGGAAGAACTGGAGGTGATGTTACCTTAGGGCTTATCGAAGTCCATAACGAAAGGACCGTCGCCTACGGGGTGGCTTTGGCATGCTAGAACGTAGCCGTTCTCAACTTCGTCGGGTTCTAGAGCGAAATTGATCTCCATAGATGCCGCGCCTGATGTCATTTTACAACGGCACGTGCAGCATACTCCGCCCTGGCAAGAGAATGGAACATCGAGGCCTGCGTCTAGTGCGGCAGAGAGTATAGATTTTCCATCACGTTTTACAGAAACGGTCGTAGTTACGCCGTCCAGTCTTATCGCTACGTCCACTTTATCTTCGGAAGGTGTCGAAGTTGAGGTGGAAGAAGTGACGGAAGCTGAAGCGGGGGCAGAACTAGTGAAGAGCTCGAATTTGATGTTGTCTTCGGACATGCCGAAGTTCGAAAGAGATGACTTGCAGTCCATAATCATAGGTTCGGGTCCACATAAGTATGCGACATCGAAGTTAGATGGGTCTATCACGGATTCGAAGATTCGAGTTAGGCGAGCGGAATCTAAGCGACCTGAGAAAAGTTCGACGTCTACTGGTTCGCGAGTAAGAAGGTTGAAGATTTGAAAACGCTCGAGATGAACATCCTTTAGATCGGCAAGCTCGTCCTTGAACATAATGCTCTGAGTGTTTTTATTTACATAGAATAAAGTAAAAGTCGCGGTGTCACTAGATGTTAGCACCTCTTTGACGATGCTGAGAATGGGAGTAATCCCTGATCCAGCAGCGAATGCCAAATGGTTGCTCGTTTCCGAACGTGTATCTACTGTGAATCGTCCTTCAGGCGGCATTGACTCTAGAGTATCCCCGACTTGAAGTTTGCGATTTGCGAAAGTGCTAAACGTCCCTACTGGAACTTCTTTGATTGCGACACGCAACCCCTCATTACGGGGACTAGAACAAATCGAGTAACTTCTACGAACGTACTCGCCATCAATCTTAGTGCGTAGAGTTAAATACTGTCCAGCTACGAAATTAAATACATCGCCAGAAACTGGCTCAAGTAATAGCGAAACCGAATCAGCTGTTTCACGGCGAATTTCAGTAACTCGAAGGGTTTGAAATTTAGACATGGCGCGAAGGTAATTAGAGAGGCGGGGATTACGAGTGAATGATTTGGTATAAATCAGATAAAAAAAAGCTAAGGGCAGTATCTTTGAAGCATGAATGCCACTCATGAAAAGTTAAGAGAGGAGTTTGACGCTTATGTAGCTGAGGATAAGAAAATTGAGCCAAAAGACTGGATGCCAGATGGTTATCGTAAGACTTTGATACGGCAAATCTCCCAACATGCTCACTCAGAAGTTGTGGGAATGCTGCCCGAAAGCAACTGGATTACGAGAGCTCCTAGCTTGCAGAGAAAGGCGATTTTACTTGCGAAAGTGCAGGACGAGGCTGGGCATGGGCTGTATTTGTATTCTGCTGCTGAGACTCTTGGTGTTGACAGGGCTGATTTAATTGCCGATTTGCTAAGCGGAAAAGCTAGGTATAGCAGCATTTTCAACTACCCCACTTTAACGTGGGCGGATATGGGGGCAATCGGTTGGCTCGTGGACGGTGCTGCAATTATGAATCAGGTACCGCTTTGCAGGTGTAGCTACGGTCCTTACGCCCGTGCGATGACTCGTGTATGCCGGGAGGAAAGCTTCCACCAGAGGCAGGGTTACTCCATTATGATGGAGCTCATGAAAGGCACTGAAGACCAAAAAGCAATGGCACAAGACTCCCTAAACCGATGGTGGTGGCCGTCGCTTATGATGTTTGGTCCAAGCGATAAGCATAGCACTCATAGTTCGCAGAATATGAAATGGAATATTAAGCGCTTCTCTAACGATGAGTTACGCCAGAGAATGGTCGACATGACGGTTCCTCAAGCTGAGCTAATAGGACTGAAAATTCCTGATTCAGACTTGAAATGGAACAATGAAACAGGGCATTACGATTTCGGTGAAATAGATTGGGAAGAATTCAACAATGTTCTTTCGGGGAATGGTCCTTGTAATAAAGAACGTCTTGAAGCTCGCAACAAAGCTCACGATGACGGCGCATGGGTGAGAGAGGCCGCTTCTGCATACGCAGAGAAGAAATCTAAAAAGTAAAAGACGAAAAAGACCTTAATAATGAGCGATAAAAAGAACAATTGGCCTTTATGGGAAGTGTTTATCCGAAGCCGTCAGGGTTTGGGACATAAGCACGTCGGAAGTCTTCACGCAGCAGATGCAGAAATGGCTATCGGTAATGCTCGCGACGTATATACGCGCCGTCAAGAGGGGGTTAGTATTTGGGTTATCCCATCTGATGCAATTACAGCAAGCGCACCTGAGGACTCTGAAGCTCTCTACGATCCAGCTAATGATAAGATATACAGACACCCCACTTTTTACGTTTTACCCGACGAGGTAAACCATATGTAATCAAATGAATAACTCACAGTTAAAGAGTGCTTTATTGCGTTTAGGTGATGATGCGCTTATCCTCGGTCAGCGCCTCGCAGAGTGGTGTGGCCACGCCCCTGCCCTTGAGGAAGACATTGCTCTCACTAATATTTCTCTCGATTTAATAGGCCAAACCCAATCTTATCTATCCCTCGCCGGTTCACTTTTCGAGGATGGAGTAAAGACCGATGATGAACTTACTTTTTTGAGAACGGATAGAGAATTCCAAAACCTACTTCTCGTAGAGCAACCGAATGGAAATTTCGGAGATACAATAGTTAGACAGTTTCTTTTCGATAAATTCGCTCTTTTACGTGCCGAGCATCTAGCTCAACAGACATTTAACTCTGAAGCAGCAGCGATTGCGGCAAAGGCTGTAAAGGAGATCCGATATCATGCCGATCACAGTAGTAAATGGGTAATTCGCCTAGGTGACGGAACTACGGAAAGTCACGATCGCGTTCAGAAATCGCTCGACGACCTCTGGAAGTTCACTGGGGAGATGTTTATTTCGGACGAAATAGATCGCGCCGGAGTAGAATCGGGATTCCTCCCTAATCTCGACGACCTAAAGAAAAAATGGGACGAAGAAATCGATAACGTTCTCGGCGAAGCAACCCTGACCCGCCCAGAAGACTGCTTCATGCAAACTGGAGGAAGGACAGGAATTCACACTGAGCAACTCAGTTTTATGCTCGCAGAAATGCAAGTACTCCCTCGAACCTACCCCGGCACCTCTTGGTAAAAACACTCTTAGATGACTGATCTCACAATCTCTAATAAAAATGGCGCCGAGCTTGTAAAAAAAGTCAAGCGCCAAATGAAGGATGTTATGGATCCGGAATTACCTTTTCTGAGCATTGAGGATATGGGTATACTTCGTGATGTGTTTTTCGAAAACGATCACGTAGTTTGTGTAATCACCCCCACCTATTCAGGCTGCCCCGCTACAGAAGTCATTTCTGAGGACGTGCTTACGGCGGCCCGAGTAATAGACCCCGAAGCAGAAATCAGAATAGCTTTAAGCCCAGCTTGGACTACAGACTGGATAGGCGAAGAAGCGAGAAATAAAATGGAGGTTAACGGAATCGCGCCTCCTCAAGGGTCAAGCCACGACAGAGCTTTCCTAACTGGAGACGGAAAGATTATCCCCTGCCCTCTTTGCAAGAGCAAGAACACAAAACTCGTGAGTCCATTCGGGTCTACCGCCTGTAAAGCCTCTTTCAAATGCAACGAATGCCTCGAACCCTTCGAGCACTTTAAATGTATCTAATGAAAAATATTCATCCCATCGTTCAAAAAATGCTCGCCGATGATAGAATGACTGCATGGCTTAAAGCGGAGGTTCTCGAAAGCAGCCCTGGCTTTTGTAGGGTAGAGATGGTGGCGAGAGAAGAAATGGCTAATGGGTTTGGTATTGTTCACGGGTCCATCACTTTCGCGCTTGCCGATAGCGCTATTGCCTTTGCGGCAAATGCACATGGAAGGCACGCTGTGAGTTTGAACACCTCAATTCGCCATTTGGCACCAGTAAAAATTGGGGACAGACTTGTCGCCGAAGCGACTGTAACCACTCTGAAGCATAGAATAGTTAATGTTGATGCGATTATTTTAAACCAAAACGGAGATCGTGTTGCCGATGTTCAGGCGACGGGCTACAGAAAGAAGGAGGAGTGGTAAACCCCGTTCAGGGCGATTAATTCATCGTGCGTACCGAACTCAACAACGAGCCCGGAATCTATTACGAAAATTTTATCTGCGTCTCGGATTGTGCTAAATCTATGCGCAACGATAAGTGCAGTCCTACCCTCCGAGATAGAAGCCGTAGCTTTTTGGATCATTTGCTCCGATTCCGAATCAATGGACGAAGTCGCTTCGTCTAGAATTAGTATACTCGGACTAGCTACGTAGGCCCGCATAAATGCGATGAGTTGTCGTTGTCCTACGGACAGCATCGCGCCCCTCTCCCGCACGTTTAGATCGAGTCCGTCGTCGTATTTTCTGATAAAATCGGCTGCTCCTACTCTCTCAGCGGCATCCCAAATCATTTTATCAGAAACGTCGTCGTCGTGCAAAGTAACGTTCGCCCTAAGAGTGTCAGACATTAAAAACACTTCCTGCTGAACTACACCGACGTTCTCCCTTAAATACGAAAGCTTAATATCTCGAATATCCACTCCGTCAATTAAAATGCTTCCTTTTTGGAAATCGTAAAACCTAGATAAGAGATTAATAATCGTGCTCTTCCCAGCTCCCGTTGAACCGACAAAAGCCACGGTCGAGCCAGGCTCAACAGTAAAAGATAGCCCCTTTAACACCCAATTCTCATCATTATAAGCAAACCAAACATCCCTGAACTCTATCTTCCCCGCAAATTCAACATCCTCACGAGTACCTGTATCCTTTAAGGTTTCATCAGAATTCATGAGCTTAAAAACTCTATCAGCATTGATGATCCCCAATTGCAATACGTTAAATCTATCTGCAAGCTGTCGAATCGGACGATACAGCATAAACACATAGAGAACGAACTGAAGCACTTCTCCAAGAGTAATTTCACCACTAACTACACCACCTACTCCCAGCCATAAAAGAAGAGCAACACTTGTGGCACTCAGCATTTCAACTACAGGGAAAAATATACTAAAGGCTTTAATTGAACTAACATTTGCATCTCTATGCAAACAGTTCAATTCTTCAAACCTCTCTGCCTCCTCGCTTTCGCGACTAAAGGCTTGGACTATATGCATTCCCGTCACATGTTCCTGAACAAATTCATTCATATTCGACACCTGATTCCTTACGTCCGCAAACGATTTTTTTAATATGCTTTTGGAAAATCCGTGTGGCGAATAATAAAACCGGAATAGGCAGAATTACAATAAGGGTTAAAGACGGGTTGATGATGAACATTGCTATTAACACGACCGTTAAAGTCAACAAATCGCCAATAGCATTAAGGAGCCCATTCGAAAACACATTCGCAATCCCATCAATATCACTAATAAGTCGTGTGACAAGCTTCCCAACTGGCGTCCTATCAAAAAACTTAAGTCTGAATGACATAATATGCTTGAAAAGCTTAGTCCTTAAGTCCAAAGAAACACTTTGAGCCACCCAATTTGCCAAATATGTAACTCTATATTTTAGAAGCGCTTCGAAAAGCAACACTAACACTATGAGTGAGAACACATTAACCATACCCTGGTAATCACCATTCGCTATTTCCACATCTACAGCGTGCCTAATCAAGGCAGGCCTAACCCAAACAATCGAGGACAGAACCATAATCAGGACTCCAGTAAAAACGAAGCGTTTCTGATAGTTCTTTACCTCTGCGAGGATCAGACCGAGGGTGTTTTTCATCCTGTAAAGATATTAAGTAAGTTTTATGCTAGATTTTTTATTTTGAAAGGGCTGCACCTTTTATAACGGGGTGACGCTGTCACCTCGTCTAAAGTTGGACGTGTCTCTAAAGCAACTTAGAAACGAACACTTCCTGTGGATACTCGACTCGGGAAAGATAAAGTCCGCATCCTGGGGCAGAACGACCGGCCTCCGACCTATTACACGACGCGATTACGGCGATGAACTCTTGTTCTGTCATCTTCCCCTTCCCGACTTCGAGTAGAGTTCCTATTATCGCCCTTACCATGTTACGTAAATAACGGTCAGCCGATATTTCGAAGCGTAATTTAGAACTACTCTCCTCAATGATTTCGAGTCGACGCACATCGCAGATTGTCGTCTTTACATCACTTCCCGTTTTGCAGAACGAAGCAAAATCTCCTTGAAAGATCAAATGGCGAGCCGAATTACGCATCGCTTCGATATCTAAGTCTCCGAAAATCCTCGCTGACCTCCCTACTAAGAACGGGTCTTTCTGATTATGAATCAGGTATGTGTAGGAGCGTTCCAGAGCGTCAAATCTCGCATGTGCTTTATCTCCCACCTCCGTAATCGAGTAAATCGCGACATCCGAACCCAGCATCCCGTTTAGCTTAAACGCGAGTTGAGATAACGAATCGAATCGAGGTTTGGGCGAGTTTTCTTCCGAGAAATCGGGCAAGTCCGCGTGCGCTACGAAATACGACGCGTGCACTTCGGCATCGGTACGCCCGCACCCTAGTACTTGACACGTAGATCCGCACATTCGCGTGAGAGCTTCTTCAAGAACTTGCTGGACTGTTATAGAAACGGGCTGTCGTTGCCAACCGTGATAGTTAGTTCCGTCGTAGGCAAGTTCTATAAAAACGCGCATCTTACTAATCGCCGAAAGCGACGTGTTATATTAATTCCAAGAAGCGATCTTCTCGCTCTTGTATTCTCCAGCTTCTAGTTTGGCCTTAACCTTAGAGAAGGTTTTGATTGTGTAATCAACATCTTCTAAAGTATGTACAGCTGTCGGGATTAGGCGAAGCATGATTGTATCCTTTGGAACAACTGGATACACTACGATCGAGCAGAAAATTCCGTGGTTTTCACGAAGATCTACCGTTAGGTTCGTTGCTTCACCGAGGCCTCCTTGAAGGAAAACTGGAGTTACACATGAATTAGTCACCCCTAGGTTGAACCCTTCAGCCTTCAAACCTTGTTGAAGAGAGGTAGCGATTTTCCAAAGGTTATCCTTGAGCTCCGTAGAGTTCTTAAGCATTTCAAGACGCTTACGAGCTCCCACTACGATAGGCATAGGAAGAGATTTCGCGAAAGTCTGAGAGCGCATATTGTAACGTAGGAAGTCGATTACGTCTTCATCTCCAGAAACGAAAGCTCCGATAGTAGCCATCGCCTTAGCGAAGGTTCCGAAGTAAACATCTATTTCATCGTGGCAGCCCTGAGCGTCACCCGCTCCTCTACCGTGATCACCTACTGTTCCGAACCCGTGAGCGTCATCGACGAATAAACGGAAACTGAACTCTTTCTTGAACTCACAAATTTCAGCGAGTTTACCTTGATCGCCTGCCATTCCGAAAACACCTTCGGTTACGACAAGAATTCCGCCTCCACTAACGTCCGTAAGCTTTCGAGCTCGATCTAGTTGCTTCTTAAAGCTCTCCATATCGTTATGCTTGAAAACGAAACGCTTTCCTTGGTGCAAACGAACTCCATCGACCATACAAGCATGAGACTCTGAATCATATACGATTACATCGTGACGATTGACAAGAGCTTCGATTGCCGATTGACATCCTTGGTATCCAAAATTGAGTAAGAAAGAATCTTCCTTCTGCATGAATTCAGAGAGCTCGTTTTCGAGAGCCTCGTGCTCTGAGGTTTGGCCTGACATCATACGAGCACCCATAGGGTAACCCATGCCCCACTTAGCTGCAGAATCAGCATCAGCCTTACGCACTTCTGGGTGGTTAGATAAACCGAGGTAGTTATTAATCGACCAAACCAATACATCCTTTCCTCTGAAAGTCATATGATTTGAAATCTCTCCTTCTAACTTCGGGAAGGTAAAATAGCCGTGGCTTTCACGAGCGTGTTGCCCTAGAGGTCCACGGTCGTTGCGAATGCGATCAAAAATATCCAAACGAAAGGTTTTTTTAGTTCAATGCGCAAAATTACTTCATTCGATGTAAAGTTTACAATATGGACTAACTAACTTCGCCACGAATAATGTTCACTATGTTTAAAACTCCATTTTTACTGTTCTTATCTGTTCTAACCCTAATTATAGGTCTCAATAGCTGTACTGAGTATAGTAAAGTTCTTAAGAGCACTGACGCTGAACTAAAGTGGGAATACGCTCAAGCGGCACTTGATTCTGGATATTGTGTCAAAGCACTGCCTCTTCTAGAGGAATTAGTGGGTCTTACTCGTGGCACTCAGAGGGCGCAACAGGTTCAATATAAGTATGCGCAGACTCATTATTGTGTTAATGACTTCTACCTTGCCCGTTACTATTTCACTAATTACGCGAAAACGTTCCCTAATAGTGATTTAGTTGAGGAAGTTGAGTTTAAAGCGGCCATTTGCAGCTATAATTTGTCCCCTAATTGGTCATTAGACCAAACCGAGACCCGTTCAGCCATCCAAGAACTACAATTGTTCATGGATAGATACCCCGCTTCCGCACTTCGAGATAGTAGCCAAACCATGGTCGACAACTTGCGTTCTAAGCTCGAAAGAAAATCCTTCGAATCAGCCGCTATCTACCATAAAACGGGGCAATTCAAAAGTGCTACTATAGCAATGAAGAACGCGCTAAAGGATTTTCCGGACTCACCATTTCGCGTAGATTTGCAGTTTTTAATACTAGATAGTTACTATCAATATGCGGTGCAAAGCACGAATCGAAGGAAACTTGAACGTTTTAACGATGCTGCGCTTGCTTTTCATACCTTTGCATCCCGATTTCCGGACAGTTCATACTTACCTGAAGCACAGCGTATATACGAACATTGCGTGAAAGCCGTGGAAACACTCGAATCTGAAGAAAACTAGCACAATGAACTTTAAGAACGTCAAAGCTGAAAAATCTACGGTAACCCGTAACACAAACGAAATCGAAAAGATAGGAACAGGAAACCTATTCGAAACAATCGTCGTGCTTTCTAAGCGCAGCAATCAGCTTTCTCAAGATCTAAAGCATGAACTTGCAGCTAAAATGGAGGAATTCGTTATTCCTAACGACACTCTAGAAGAGGTATTCGAGAACCGTGAACAGATTGAGATTTCTAAATTTTACGAGCGCCTAGCTAAGCCACACAGCATTGCTATTAAGGAACTCGAAGAAGATATGATTTACTACCGTCATAAAGAAATAGAGGAAACTTTCGAATCGACTGAAGACGAGACAAAAGATGCTCCTGCTGCAGAGACAGCTATTTCTAAGGCTGAGGAAGCTAAGGCGAAAGCTAATGCAGAAGAGAAGGCTACAGAGGTGAAAGCTGAAGAGGTGAAAGCTGAAGAGGTGAAAGCTGAAGAGGTGAAAGCTGAAGATGTAAAATCTGCTGAGTAAAGGACGGAATTGAAGGCCAAATATTCGGCTTCACCATTTAATTAATTGCTATGACCGGAACTCCGGAACCTCAGAACGAAAACTTAACGCTTCTGGGGCGTCGTGTGCTACTTGGCATTACTGGGAGTATCGCAGCTTACAAGTCCGCTTTTTTAGCGAGAGAGTTAATTAAACGGGGTGCCGAAGTAAGAATCGTAATGACTCCGAGCGCGATAGAGTTCATAACGCCATTGACTCTTTCTACATTGACAGGGAAACCAGTACATTCAGACTTTACTGAGAATAAAGATTCGGGAGAGTGGACAAATCACGTAGAGCTAGGGTTATGGGGAGACTTGTTTTTAACAGCCCCTTGTACCGCAGCGACGTTGTCGGCGTTCGCAAATGGAACGTGTTCGAACTTGCTTCAGGCAGTTTTTCTTAGTGCGAGGTGTCCCGTTATGGTTGCTCCTGCAATGGACTTAGATATGTTCACGAATGAAGCAACGTTAGTTAATCTGAAGACTTTGGGGGAAAGAGGTGTGAGCGTTATCGAACCTGCTTCGGGGGCTTTAGCGAGTGGGCTTGAGGGGAAAGGACGAATGGAAGAACCTGAGGCGATTGCAGATTTCGTGGAGGATTTTTTTAAGATAGGGATGCCACTCGCGGGTAAAAAAGTGGTCGTTACTGCAGGACCTACCGAAGAGCCCATCGACGCAGTAAGATATTTGGGCAATCGATCTACTGGAAAGATGGGGTTCGAACTTGCTGCAAGACTAGCTAACCTAGGTGCAAGCGTTACACTTATCGCAGGACCAGTGAAGCTTGATACTCCTCCAAGAGTGAGTAAACGCATAGATGTTATGACGGCTAAGGAGATGTACGAGGTAACGATGGAGGTTTGGCCTGAAATGGACGCAGGGATAGCGTGCGCAGCAGTTGCAGACATGAGGCCCGTAAATCCAGCAAGCTCTAAACTACACCGAGGCGACCTGACAGATGAGATTATGCTGGAGAACACGCCCGACATATTGTTAGAAATGGGCGTCAGAAAAAGTGCTTCACAAGTGTTGATGGGTTTCGCGCTTGAAACCGATTCTGTGGAGGAAAGTTTGAAAAGTGCTGAGGGAAAACTTGAAAGAAAGAACCTCGATTTCATAGTAATGAACACCCTAGCAGACGAAGGTGCTGGATTCAGCCACGATACAAACAAAGTTACTGTCCTACAAAAGGTGAACATACATACTGAAACGCGTATTTTTGAGTTAAAGAGTAAGCGAGAAGTCGCTCACGACCTTATTGATATGCTCTCAACCTTGTTGATTTCTTGAAAAATGACCTTTAGACTACCTCGTATTACATTAAAGACATTCGCTGTTTCTGTGATCTCTTGCCTAGTGATGACTGTGACCACTATCACAACTCAAGCGCAAGAACTCAACTGCACCGTTAAGGTAATGGCTCCTCAGATTGCAAATGTTGAAGCGAGTGTCTTCGAAAGTTTAGAAGACGGGATTAGAGAATTTATGAATGGCCGTCGTTGGACTAATGATACATTTGCTTTTGAAGAGTTGATAGAATGCACAATGCAAATCACTATCACTGAAGCCGTGAGTAACACTAGATTCAGAGGCTCAGTCCAAATCCAAAGCAATCGCCCCGTTCACAATTCTGACTACAACACTCCTATTTTCTTCATCGTTGATGGCGACCTTGAATTCGAGTGGGTCGACGGAACTTCACTACTATTTAACCCTGGCCAGCACAGGGATAACCTCAGTTCTATTTTAGCGTATTACGCCTACATGATTATAGGTGCGGACTATGATAGCTTCGGCCTTGAGACTGGATCTGAGTTTTTCCTTAAAGCCCAAACTATCGTTGCTAACGCTCAAAATTCAGGCGGGAAAGGCTGGAAAGCGAGCCAAGGAAAGCAAAATCGTTACTGGCTTGTCGAAAACATGTTAAGCCAGACTTTCAGACCCCTTCGTTTGTGCATGTATAATTACCACCGAAAGGGTGTCGATTTACTTTTTGACGATGTCGAAACAGCACGGCTCAACATCGCCGATGCAATTATTGAAATGAGATCGACGAATAGAATACGACCAGGATCTTATAACATCCAATTGTTCTTTCTTGCGAAAAATGATGAAATCATTAAACTCTTCAAGCCCGCTCCAGAGGCTGAGCGAGTGCGTCTCCTTCCCATCTTAAAACAGATGGATCCTGGAAATATCGCCAAGTACGACGATGCGTTAATGTAAATCTCTATTACGTGTTAGTAAAGCTTCAGATTAGAAACTTCGCACTGATAAGCGAACTCACTCTCGATTTTAATGAGGGGTTAACTGTCGTTACGGGAGAAACGGGGTCGGGAAAGTCGATATTACTTGGAGCGCTAGGATTAGCGCTAGGAGAACGTAGTAGCGCGTCGAGCGTTAGACACGGGACAGACCTATGTGTTGTGGAGGCGACATTCATTTCGGATACAGTGAACAAGGTATTGGGCGACTATGGTTTGGGGATGGGGTTGAGCTCGGACGAAAACGAAAGTGGGGAGCGTAATGAAGGCGGAGAGCGGAATTACGGAGGGAATATTATTATTCGTAGGGAGGTTAGTGCTAGTGGAAGGTCGAGAGCTTTCGTTAATGATTCGCTCGTGAATTTGAGCGTACTTCGAGAGGTCGGACTCAGGTTAGTGGATCTCCATGGTCAGGATGAAACGAGGGCTTTGTTGGATAGAGATAAACGCCTCGATATATTGGACGATTTCGGGAAACATTTGGAGGAGCGAGATAGGTATCGGGCCGCCTTTGCTGGGTGGCGGACTGCCGTTGAGACGTTGAGAGATCTAGAAAAAGAGGCGAGCAAACCACAAGGAGATAGAGATTATTTGCAGTATCAACTTGAGGAACTGTCGCAATTAGGATTAGAGTCGCTTGATCAAGAAGAACTCGAATATGAGTATAACGAACTAATTCACGCTACTGAACTAGCTAAAGGCCTTCATGCTACTTTCGAACTATTAGATGGTGGAGGCGCTAATTCTGATGTCGTAGGAGGAATAGAGCTTGCGATAAGAGAACTTGAGGAAATCGAGAGGTTTAATAAAGGTGCCGGAGCACTCTTAGAAAGATTGAGGAGTGTAACTATTGAGGTGAGAGATATTGCTCAAGAAGCTAGTAGTTTGGCCGAAGGCATAACTCATGATCCTAATAGATTAGCTCTAGTAGAAGATAAAATGGAGGCGCTTTCGAAGGCACTTCATAAGCACAATTCGAGTGATGCAAAGGCTTTAGCTCAGGTAGAGGTAGATTTACAGAGGAGTATTGATCAATGTGATGGATTGGAGAAGGACCTAGAAGAGGCGAAAGATGAGTTGGGTAGACGATTCGGTGCTATGCAAAAATCTGGCGAGACACTGATGTCAGTCAGGGGAAAGTCTGGTGCTGGGCTTATAGAGCTTGTGCACGAGAAACTCGCACCGCTTAAACTCCCGAATGTGGAGATGTCTTGGCAATTCACTCCTCTCTCCACCCCTGACCTACTGGGAATAGAAGATGTAGAACTGTTGTTTTCGGCGAATCCAGGATCTCCACCTCAAGCGATGTCACAAGTGGCCTCTGGAGGAGAACGCAGTCGAGTTATGCTAGCCTTTAAGGCTGCTCTTGCAACAAAAACAAACGTTCCCACGATAGTGCTTGACGAAATAGACACCGGCGTTTCAGGAGATGTCGCGACAAGAATGGCACAAACCATGATGTCGATGTCGAAAAAGCAACAGGTATTCTCAGTCACTCATTTGGCACAAGTAGCAGCAAGCGGTAAATTCCACTTAGAAGTCAGCAAAACTACTACGGATAATGAGGCTATAACGAAGGCCGAATATCTTGACGGTAAAAAACGAACCGAATCAATCGCCACTATGCTCAGTGGTTCACAGGTCTCTGAAGAGGCTCGCGCCGCAGCAACAGTTCTTTTGAATACTACTTAAAACTTCCAGTCAATCGAGACTGAAGGAAGGAAAGGAAGTTGATTTTTCCTTTGGCCTGTAATTCTATTAATATAGAACACATTTTCTCGGCTGTACACATTTGTTATCCCAGCGGTGAAGTCCAAATCTCCTCCTCCTACTCCCTTGAAAGTCCTCTTAACACTCACGTCTAAGCGGTGATATGACGGTAAACGCCCCTCGTTTAATCCAGCATAGTAGATAGTGATATCGCCAGCATTTTGCGTGATATAGTCTGAAGAGATGCCACCTGATACATTTGGAGACTGGTAGTAACCCTGACTCTGCGTGAATGGCAGACCAGACCCTAAAGCCCAACGCGCACTCGCTTGCCATGCTTGATTCTTACCGAAATCTTGAGAGGCCACAAGGTTCATGTTGTGACGTCTATCGAAAACAGGATCATACCATCTGCTACCATCCCATCTATCCACATTCCCTAGACCGTAAACAAACCACAGGTAGGTATGCTTCAGCTCGTATTTGAGCACCATATCTACACCTTGGGCAAATCCCGATTCTATGATGTAATCCAAACGCAGTACTTCCGGAACATCGTTGTGATCTGCGTCATCCGGAAATAATTTCTGGCGGTTCGTATTCGTTAATTGAGTGAACTGCTTGAGATACCCTTCTACATTGAGATTTAAGTTCTCCGTTAAATCATACTCAAATCCAGCAACTACGTGGTTCGCTGTTTGAAGGGAGTGAGTAACACTTGAGGATTGGCCTGAAGGGGCTACAAATTCAGACTGCAAATTCTCAGGGCCAGAAAGGAATCCATAGAACAGATTCACCACATCACGATCCGAATTCGCACTGATTATATTCTGAGAATACATACCCGCCGCCA
The DNA here is from genome assembly GCA_015663855.1 of Flavobacteriales bacterium. GTDB lineage: Bacteria > Bacteroidota > Bacteroidia > Flavobacteriales_D > Sanyastnellaceae > UBA974. Next base: position 22,838 of record DQRJ01000077.1, read on the forward strand.
GCTTTAATCTAAGCCTCTCATTGTATTTATACTTTAGCCCGAAACGTGGTTCAGGACGAAACTTAGCTAAAGAACTGTAGTACTGCATTCTCATGCTTGGCTGCACAATTAACTTCCCTCTACTAATTGTATAATCAATGTAGCCACCAAACTCCGTGGTGTTTTCCGTCTGCTCCACTATAACATTAAGAGAATTAAAAGTACTGAAATCAGTTTCAAGCCCCACCACTTCTAGCCCATACTCAACATTATCATCTCCGAGTACATATTTAAAGTCTAAGCCGAAATTAAAACCGTTAACGTTGCTATACCTATCGCTCAACGCTCCTTCCTGAAGCCCTATACCATAACTACTCATGGCAAAATGACCCTTAACAAGTACCGCTGAGCCGGGAGGCACGATGGTGAAGTTTCCTCCTCCGCCAACGTTTTTCCAGCCATAATCGGCAAACGAAACACCCGTTGAATCATCGAGGACACTGGCGTGATCAGAAAACCCGAAACCGAATAAACTAAGCTTCGAACCAGCTCCTCCAAAGGTGATTTTACCATACGTATCGGTAAACCCGAAGGGCAACTTCCCTCCGTCTATGTAAGGGTACAGGAATTGAGAGGTCTTCTCGAGGTAGCTGTGTTTCATAGATACCAAGTAACTTATCCCTCCAGCTCTATTAGTCATTTTCTTAAGAGGACCTTCAAGCATGATTTTCGCTCCGAAAGGACTTGCCCCAATAATAACCTTCTGCTCTCGCATATTTCCATCCTTCGTTTTAATGTCCATTACAGACGAAATTCTTCCTCCGTATTTTGCTGAGAAAGCTCCCGTATAAATGTCTGCGTTAGCTAAAGCGTCCGAGTCGAACACGGAGAATAGACCTATACTATGGAAGGCGTTGTATATAATCATTCCATCGAGCAAAACTTTGTTCTGAATCGGAGAGCCTCCACGAATATATAATTGGCCTCCTTGATCGCCTGTTGAGACGAATCCTGGAAGAACTTGAAGGACCTGAACGAGGTCAGCTTGCCCACCGAAACTAGGTATATGTTTAATGTCTGCTGGCCTTATCGTCTCAACTGACATCCGAACGCTATTGCGTTGCTCCTCCCTATCCGCGGACACTTCGGCACCATCAAGTTGAACCACTCCCGCTTCAAGTAAGTAACTTTTAGTCAACATCTTACCGTTAACTACCTGAATCTTTTCTTTAACATTCTTGTACTCGATACTAGACACTACCAAATAATATTCCCCTTCTGGAACCTTACTCAAACTATAGAATCCCGACACATCTGTGATTACTCCATATTTAGTTCCTTCTAACGAAACACTCGCAAACATAACTGCCTCTCCAGTAGATTCGGAATGAATAAATCCTTTCACGGTTCCTTGAGATAGTAAAGGAGTCGAAAATAGCATGGCATATAAAAACCAACTGAAAAGATATCTTGTTCTAGTTACTTGCATGGTTCGGCGAAGATAACATCTAAAAGGATAATCTTTTTTCGATTAT
>DQRJ01000050.1 GCA_015663855.1 Flavobacteriales bacterium
TGGAAGGATGTTGAATCTCAACTGCTTTGGACTTCTAAAAACACTCCTATTCATCCCCGCTTGAAAGCTTTATACGACTACTTAACTTTCAATAAGAAGATCGTAGACATTGAAGATTACGATGAAGAAGTGCTTTCCATTTTCTCGACTGAGGCATTCAGAATGATAAAAAATGGAGAGGAGAATTGGGAGTCTCTTGTTCCCACTTTTGTAGACCAAATTATTAAAGAAAAATGCCTCTTCGGATACTGTGGCGTCAAGCCAAACAAGAAATCGGCTGAAGATCCAGCAGAGGCTGCCGCACGAGCGATAGATCAGGGTTGATTTTTGATCTATTTTTAACCTCATAAGACTTTACTTCTATTTCAATAGTTACTAAAAAGGGCCTCCCAACTGGGAAGCCCTTTTTTAATATATATACTTTGAGTACTTCTGTTAAGAAGCTGACTCAGTAGCCTCTTCGGCAACTACCTCTGTTTCTTCAACCGTAGCGCTAGATGCAATTAATGCAGCATCGTAATCGTCTTGAGATCCGACAATTAAGTCTTGGAATGCTCTAGAACCCGTTCCAGCAGGAATCAAGTGACCTACGATTACATTCTCTTTCAGACCTAATAAGTGATCCTGTTTTCCACTTACAGCAGCCTCGTTCAAGACTTTAGTAGTCTCTTGGAAAGATGCAGCAGAAATGAACGACTTAGTCTGTAGAGATGCACGAGTGATACCTTGTAATAATGGGCGTGACGTTGCAGGAATAGCATCGCGTGACTCAACGAGAGTCATGTCACGACGTTTTAGAGATCCGTTCTCATCGCGTAGACTACGAGCCGTAACCATTTGGCCTTCCTTTAGGCCTTCACTATCTCCAGCATTTGTCACTACAACCATTCCAAAGATTCTATTATTCTCAACTAAGAAATCAGCCTTTTCAGCGTTTTGCTTCTCTAAGAATTTAGTATCTCCTGAATCTTCAATGACCACTTTCTTCATCATCTGACGAACGATTACCTCGAAGTGCTTGTCGTTAATTTTCACACCCTGTAGACGGTATACGTCTTGGATTTCATTAACGATGTACTCTTGAACAGCCGTAGGGCCTTTAATGTTCAAGATGTCCTTCGGAGTAATAGCACCATCAGAAAGTGCACTTCCAGCTCTCACAAAGTCGTTATCCTGTACTAGGATATGCTTTGATAACGGAACCATGTACTTGTACTTGTCTCCAACACGAGACTCAACGATCACCTCACGGTTACCACGCTTAATCTTACCGTATGAAACAATTCCATCAACCTCAGACACAACCGCCGGGTTAGATGGGTTACGCGCTTCAAACAACTCGGTCACACGAGGTAAACCTCCAGTAATATCACCAGACTTACCAGCAACACGAGGGATTTTACAAAGGATTTGGCCTAAAGAAGATTTATCTCCTTCCTTAACCATGATGTGAGCTCCTACCGGTAGAGAATAAGTTCTCAGCGCCTCTCCTGTCTTGTCAACGATGAGGATTGCTGGGTTCTTCTTCTTGTCCTTAGTCTCAGTAATAACAACCTCACGGAAACCAGTTTGCTCATCAAGCTCCTCTCTAAAGGTCATTCCTTCTTCGATGTGCTCAAATTTAATAGTACCTACAGCTTCACTGATAATAGCACTATTGTATGGATCCCATTTACATACAGAAGTATTCTTCTTAATCTTATCTCCTGACTTTACGAAAAGTAAAGATCCATATGGAAGAATCGTTGAAGAATAAGCTACGCCTGTCGTAGGGTCGACTACCTTAAATTCACTAGATCTAGAAACGATAACTGTTTCCTTTTCGCCATCTGCATTTTTACGATCAACTGTTCGTAAATCCTCAATCTCTGCAACTCCTTCGAATTTAGTGAGTAGTTCGTTCTCATCTGAGATCTTTGACGCCGTACCACCCACGTGGAATGTACGTAGAGTAAGCTGTGTACCCGGCTCACCGATTGATTGAGCGGCTATAACTCCTACCGCCTCACCTTTTTGAACCATTCTAGCAGTTGCAAGGTTACGTCCGTAACACTTAGCACAAATACCGCTAGGGGATTCACAAGTAAGAACAGATCTCACTTCTACTTCATCTATTCCAGCCTCTTCAATTATACGAGCAATTTTGGGAGTGATTTCTTCGCCTTCGTCAACAAGTATCTCATCAGTTTCAGGATGACGAACTTCAATCGCTGGAACACGACCATCTATTCTATCAGCAATACCATCAACAAGTTCATCATTTTTGCGTAGAGGCCCTACCATAACACCACGTAGTGTTCCACAATCTTCGATTTTTACAATAACGTCTTGAGCAACATCTACAAGACGACGGGTTAGATAACCCGCATCCGCAGTCTTAAGAGCTGTATCCGCAAGACCTTTACGAGCACCGTGAGTAGAAATGAAGTACTCCAGAATCGATAGACCCTCTTTAAAGTTAGACAGAATTGGATTCTCAATGATGTCTTGTCCACCTGTTGCAGAAGACTTTTGAGGCTTAGCCATAAGACCACGCATACCAGACAGCTGACGAATTTGCTCTTTAGATCCACGAGCACCTGAGTGCATCATCATGTAAATAGAGTTGAATCCTTGCTTATCTGTCTCAAGTCTATCCATAAGGATATTCGTCAATCGTGAGTTCGTATGTGTCCAGATATCAATAATCTGGTTGTAACGTTCATTGTTTGTGATCAGACCCATGTTGTAGTTACCCATAACATCAGCAACCTCAGCGGTAGCTTTAGCAACAAGCTTCTCCTTCTCTGGCGGAATAATTACATCATTCAAGTTGAATGACAGACCACCTTTAAAGGCCATGTAAAAACCTAGTTCCTTAATATCATCCAGGAATTCAGATGTTCTAGCAACACCTACAATTTCAAGAACTTTTGCGATAATATCACGTAATGATTTTTTCGTAAGTAGCTCATTGATATAACCCACTTCAATCGGAACATGCTCGTTAAAGAGAACACGGCCACAAGTAGTGTCTATGATAGATGCATCACCATTAACGTCAACAAAACGCATTTTAATAGCAGCATGTAGATCAAGCTTTCCTTCTTGATACATAATGCTCACCTCTTCAGGTGAATAACAAACTGTTCCCTCACCTTTTACTGGCCACTCTGTAGTGCTCTTGCGCTCCTTTGTGATATAGTAAAGACCTAATACCATATCCTGAGAAGGTACAGTAATCGGAGCTCCGTTTGCTGGGTTCAAAATGTTATGAGAAGCCAACATCAGTAGTTGTGCCTCAAGTACAGCTGCATGTCCAAGTGGTAGATGAACCGCCATTTGGTCACCATCGAAATCGGCGTTAAACGCAGTACAAGCAAGTGGGTGAAGCTGCAGAGCTTTTCCTTCAATGAGTTTCGGTTGGAAGGCCTGAATACCAAGTCTGTGAAGAGTTGGAGCACGGTTGAGTAGCACTGGGTGCCCTTTCATCACGTTTTCAAGTATATCCCAAACAATCGCTTCCTTCGCGTCAACTATCTTTTTAGCAGACTTTACTGTCTTAACGATTCCACGCTCAAGCATCTTACGGATGATGAACGGCTTATAAAGCTCGGCTGCCATATGCTTAGGCATACCACACTCGTGCATTTTAAGCTTAGGTCCTACGACGATTACAGAACGAGCAGAATAATCTACACGCTTACCAAGTAAGTTCTGACGGAAACGACCTTGCTTACCCTTTAAGCTGTCGCTCAAAGATTTTAAAGGACGATTACTTTCAGTCTTAACAGCACTTGACTTGCGACTATTATCAAACAGACTATCTACAGCTTCTTGAAGCATACGCTTCTCGTTACGTAAGATTACCTCAGGAGCTTTAATTTCTACTAATCGCTTCAGACGATTGTTGCGAATAATAACTCTACGGTATAAATCATTCAAATCTGAAGTCGCAAAACGACCTCCATCAAGTGGAACGAGAGGACGAAGCTCTGGTGGAATCACCGGAACAACTTTCACGATCATCCACTCAGGACGATTTTCAATTCTCTTGTGAGAATCTCTCATATTCTCTACAACTTGGAGACGCTTAAGTGCCTCACTCTTACGTTGTTGAGAAGTCTCTGTGTCCGCTGAGTGACGCAACTTAAATGAAAGCTCATCTAAATCAAGGTTAGCGAGAAGGTCATGAACGGCCTCCGCTCCCATCTTAGCAAGGAATTTATTAGGATCCTTATCGTCTAGGTATTGATTCTCCTTAGGTAGAGTATCTAGAATATCGAAATACTCATCCTCAGTTAAGAAGTCATTAACCTTTAAGTCTTCTCCTTCTGCATTCTTTGCAATTCCTGGATTGATTACGGCATAACGCTCGTAATAAATAATCTGGTCTAATCTCTTAGAAGGGAGACCTAGAAGATATCCGATTTTATTTGGTAAGCTTTTGAAATACCAAATGTGAGCGACTGGAACCACAAGTGATATGTGGCCCATTCTTTCTCTACGGACTTTTTTCTCTGTAACCTCTACTCCACAA
>DQRJ01000109.1 GCA_015663855.1 Flavobacteriales bacterium
AGACCTCGAGCGTTGTACTCGTTTCTAAGGATATAAATCTTCGGTTGAAAGCGAAGGCGCTAAATCTACCCGCCGAAGACTACAAAACCGGAAAGGTGAAGGATATGAGATTCGCTTATACCGGGAAAACCACCCTTGACGGGATGGACGCCTCTGTTATTCGTAAGATGTATGTTGCTGGGTCGACAAAGAAGATATCGTCTTTAGGAGATTCTAGATCGAACAACCACTTCTACATTATGAAGAACTGTTCGTCTTCTGCTCTTGGATATTTTAACGAGTCGAAGAAAATTATTGAGCGAGTAGACAAAGGTTATGCATATGGTGTAAAGCCCAGGAATGCTGAACAAGCTTTCGCTCTTCACGCCATCCAGAACCCTGATATTAACTTAGTTACTATTTGCGGAGTAGCTGGGACTGGAAAAACCTTATTAGCGCTTGCAGGAGCACTAGAGCAGCGCAATCAATACGACCAAATCATTCTCGCCCGACCTATAGTTGCCCTTTCAAACAAAGACCTAGGGTTTCTTCCTGGCGACGCTGAGGAGAAAGTGAATCCGTATATGCAACCGCTTTGGGATAACCTCAACTACATAAAGAATCAGTTCGGCCAGCATGAAAGGAAATTCAGAGCGATTGAGGAGATGCGCGAGCAAGGCAAGATTCAGATCTGCCCTCTGGCTTATATCCGTGGACGTTCGCTTTCTAACGTCGTTTTCATTGTAGATGAAGCCCAAAACCTGACTCCACACGAAGTGAAGACAATAATCACCCGAGCAGGTGAAAACACGAAAATTATCCTAACCGGTGATGTTCGCCAAATCGACACTCCATACTTAGACGAACAATCTAATGGACTGACATACGTAATCGACCGACTCAAAGGAAAAGATCTTTACTGCCACATTACTTTAGAAAAAGGCGAGCGTTCTGACCTTGCGAACCTAGCTAACGACTTTCTCTAGTAAGTCATTCCTAGTCTCTCACAACTCGTAGAGATTTAACTCCCGTCCCGTAATCTACTCGGACGATGTAAACACCCTTCGCATTCGGTAGGCGAATCATTTCTGAGCCCTCTTGTCCATTTATGGCGTCTCTGTAAATCAAGGCTCCCGAGGAATTGAATAATTCGTAATCGGAGCATTCCGATAAATTAGCCCAAACAAGCTTTGTCTCCCCTTCCCTAGCAGGATTAGGGCTTAAGTATAAAACTGGACCTTCGTCAAGTTCGTCAACGTCACTTAGACCTGATATAAAAGTAGTGTTCGTTGCAACTAGCACAGCAGCCGATCCGTGAGTATTGTAAAGCTCCTCGAAGTCTGCAATTGCCTGAGTGTCGTAATCAAACATCGACTCCACCCACCTTGGTGGCATGCTTTGGTACCAAACATTAACCGTAACTATTCCATATTCACTAGACATCACAGGGTTTGGAAGATTAAAGTCTGGATCAATAAATGCGTATGTAATAATATCTGTACCTGTACCTTCTGCTATCACCTCCCCTGACCAGCCCAAACTTTTATTAAAATCATCATCAAAAAGCACTTCGCCTTCTACTCTAGTTGTATCGTAAGCGCTGTGATTCATACTGAATCCTTTGGGTACTAGCCTGTTATCCTTTACCGTTACATAAGCTTGTTCGAGGACGTTTGTGGGATCATAATTAACGTTGGCGGCAACGAGCTCATAGATTTGGACTTGAGACTCATCATAAATCAAATCGTGGTGACGCTCATAATCAGATAATCCATCGTCGTCAGTGCCTATAATTCTTGCCCCAGATGAATCCATCTTCCCACTATGAAAAAGGGTGTCTCCACTCTCACTCAATACCACGTATAGCTCAACAAACAATCTTCTCGAAGGGTATCCCGACGGAAATTTATGCCCCACTTTATTATGGAGCTTCACATCAATTCCATAACCTTCAGCTGATATAGACTCCCACCAAGAAAAATAACCGCCACCACCGCCTACAAATTCTATTTCCAAAGAGCTTTCGAGTAAACTTCGAGTGCGAACAATAGTGCTATCGAAATGATCTACGGTAGCCGTAAGTCCGAGATCTACGATGTTGTCACGCATAATCTCTAACATAGCAGTATTCGCCCCTACTAAAGTATGGAGTCCATAAGGAGTCCTTGGCTCGAGGAATGCATAACCAGATGAAATAATAACGGGCTCGGTAATGCGAGGCATGTGGCAGGTTTGGCATGTGCCGGAGATGCCATTATATTCGTCAGGCACGTCTAGACCTTGCCCCGAAAATGCAGAGTTGAGCCATTCGTGATACGTAGCTTGTTCGACGTACATCTCGCCGGTGAAATTTCCTTCCAAATCAACACTATGAGTGATGAGCGTATGACAATCTGCGCATATTATTGACTCGACGATGTGGTCGCCGTGCATGGGAACGTAGTTAGAATAGGTCTCCATAGGTAAGGTGTAGAGCGGAGGGTCGTCCTTCCCCATCCCGTACGGTCCGTAGATTACAGCTGAGTCGAATTTTAATTGGCCACTAAAAGAAATCCCGGAGCTATCTAATGATTGTTGGTGACATGCTACACAGCTCACTCCGTCAAGAGCTAAAGAGTCAGCAATCAGCATCTCCATTGAATACAGATCTATCCCGTCGTGAGCAGCGGCGAAATTTCCAAGAGGTGCGTGACAAGAAGTACACTTGTCCTCAATAGATGCCTGATGTCCTGGATTTATCGCAACTTCATGAGAAACTTTAGCTCTCCAAAACGGATCTTTTGCAGAATTCGCCATAATCGTACTCCTCCACATATCCGTAGGATTTACATCCCTTGCGTCAGGCATAGGGATCGCGGGGAAGGTTTGACCTACAAGAGAAGCGAAGAAATTCGGATCCGTGCTATGGCACCCAGCGCATTTACCACTACCGGAAAACAGACTGTTCAAAGTATCGGGCAAGCCACCGTAAGCAGATATGAAAATACGGCTGTGATAAGGATTCGCCTCGGTGTGTAAATAGCTTGGACGCAATATGGCAGCAGAAATCAATAACACTACCGAACTCAAAATAAATGCGAGCCTTTTATCCATATGCAAATTTAACGAATCCTTACTCTCATCACTACATCTCTTTTAAGATGTTCATTGAGCATTTTTACGATTTTCTCTTTCTCGTGATTAAATTCTTCTTTCAACGGACCACTAAGTAATGTAACAAGTAGAGTCCCGTCGTGTTGCAACATTAGATGCTTAGTTTTTTTATGAATTACATCTCCGAAAACTTCTTTCCACGCAAGCACCACCTCTACCTCATCGAGTTTAGAGTGCATATTGTTAATCTTCAAGACTTTGTCAATCACCTCCTTAAGAGACTTCATGCTATCTTTCTTCATCATGACTGCAAGGTATTCACTTCGCCGTTATTTATCTCGAAAACACGAACATCCGCTCCAATAGATTTGAACATTTCGGGAATTCGACCTAGATGAGTGTCGGTAATAAAGATTTGTCCGAAAGAACCATCAGTCACCATTTTCATCAAGGCCTGCACCCTTTTATCATCGATTTTATCGAAAATATCATCCAGAAGAAGGATGGGCTTAACTCCCGTTGCCTTTTCTAAAAAAGTGAGTTGAGCAAGCCTAAGTGCTACAAGGAAAGTTTTTTGCTGGCCCTGACTTCCGAATTTCTTTAAGGGATGTCCACCAATTTTAAAGACCAAATCATCTTTATGAGTTCCACACGTCGTCCGCCTAAGCCTCCTATCCTCATCACGTGACTGAATTAACAATTGAAGAAAATCATTTTCCTCGCCTCTCACCTTTGTAGAATAATCCAAGCTCACTATTTCCTTCCCACCACTTATTTCTGCATAAACTTCATCGAATACAGGCGTAAACTCCTTAATAAATTCCACTCTCGCCTTAGCTATATAAATAGCATTCGGGGCTATCCGGGCATCCCAAGGCTCTATCATCGAGGGCTCCCACATTCTATTTTCGGTGAAATACTTAAAAAGATTATTCCTTTGAAGTATCGCTTTATTGTAATCTATAAGCTTCTCAAGATAAGTTCGATCATATTGCGAGATTACGCCATCTAACCATTTACGCCTCACTTCGCTCCCTCCCTGAACTATTTCAGAATCATCAGGAGTAATAATGACCGCAGGAAATCGTCCGATGTGTTCTAAAAGTCGAGAATACGTCTTTTCGTTCCTTTTAAACACCTTTTTCTGACCTCTTTTTACTCCGCAACTCACGATTTCCTCCTCTCCGAGCCGAGAAAAAACTCCTTTTACTAGCATGAACGATTCTCCGTGCGTTATGTTTTGCGCATCTACAGGATTAAAATGACTTTTGCAAAAACACAGGTAATGCAGGGCATCCAGGACATTTGTCTTGCCAGAACCATTGTCCCCAAGCAGACAATTAACTTGATTTCCGAAACATAAATCACCACCTAAATGGTTCTTAAAATGAATCATATGAAGAGAGTTCAATTGCATAGTGCGAATTTCTTATTTTTGCATCCTCAATCCTATTAATAAGGAATCAAAATTACTATGGCTAAGAATAAAGCAAAAGACGATAATATCATCAACGTTGATGAGGTGTACACAAAGACTGAGCAATTTGTAGATAAGAACAGAAATCAACTCACTCTAATTTTAGGTGGGGTAGCTGTTATTATTATTGCATTTATGGGCTACCGTACATTAGTTCAGCTTCCTGCTGAGTTAGCCGCGGAAGAAGCAATTTTCCAAGCAGAATACTATTTCTCTATTGACTCACTAGATTTAGCTCAATATGGAGATGGTTTTGCAGCAGGACTTGAAGAGGTAATGGCTGACCATCCTGGAACAGACGCTGCAAGTCGCGCGGCTTACCAAATAGGTGTAACTAACCGTGACGCTGGACTTTATGCTGAAGCTATCCTGGCATTCGACAACGTCGACTTCGATGACAACGTGATAGGACCTATGGCTCTAGCAGGAATGGGAGATTGCTATGCAGAACTTGAGGATTACACTAACGCAGCTGTATACTTCTCAAAGGCTGCTGACGCTGCTGATGCTGGACTTGCTGGAAAAGTTTTGGCACCTAGCTATCACTATAAGCAAGCTATTACTCTTATTGAGCTTGGCAGAATCGATGAGGCGAAATCTGTTCTTACTCATATAGAAAACGATCACCCTAACAGCCGCATGTTCAGTCCTGCTGTTGCTTTGGGCGCATCTCTATAAATCGACAAACTCGATAACCATGGCTACGGCCGGTAAAAATTTAAGCGCATACAATCCTAAGGATTTGCCAGACGGTGCCCACTACATCGTGGGCATTGCCGTTTCTGAGTGGAATTCTGAGTACACGAACGGTATGCTCGAAGGGGCTCTTGAGGTACTTCGTAACTGTGGGGTTAAGGAGGAAAACATAAAAGTAATTTACGTTCCGGGAAGCTTCGAGCTTCCTTTAGCATCCCAAATGCTACTCGAACACACAGATGCCGTTATAGCAATCGGGAGCGTTATTAGAGGTGAAACTTCGCATTTCGACTATGTGTGCGAAGCCGTTTCTCAAGGTATAAAAGATGTAAACCTAAAGACAGGCAAGCCCGTAGCTTTCTGTGTCTTGACCGACAACACTGCAGAACAAGCCGCTGCAAGATCTGGAGGTGAGCATGGCAACAAAGGCACCGAAGCTGCCGTTGTAGTCATGAAAATGCTCGCTATTAAATCTGATCTACGTTGACATATCTATGCTGACAAAAGCCATTGCCCGCCGACCTCTTATTTCAATACTTCTTCTTGCTTGTTTTTTACGCATAGTTGCATCCTTTATGTCAGAGGGTTATCTGATGCACGATGATCACTTTTGGGTAGTTGAAGCTGCCGCTAGTTGGTCAGATGGAAAAGACTATAATAACTGGATGCCTTGGTCTCAAGAATCGTTAGGTCGTATTCCTGAGCCACATTATACAAACCTCGCGTATTCAAGCCTCCACTATTTGTATTTCTCAGCCATTAAGTCGTTAGGGATTTCTGATCCGATGACTTTAATGCTAATCTTGCGTCTAATCCATGGACTGATAAGCTTAATTTCAGTTTATCTATCATACAAAATTGCAAATATTTTAGGGGGCAAAAGAGCTGCAGGCTGGGTAGGGCTAGCAATGGCAGCACTATTCTGGATGCCCATAGTCAGTGTACATCAGCTGGTAGAAGCGGCATGCATCCCTCCTCTCCTAGCATCAACATGGTTCTTACTTAAGCACACCAAACCATTAAATATACGTTCCCTCCTTATTTCTGGCGCATTTCTCGGTCTAGCAACGGGTCTAAGATATCAAGTTGGAGTCATGGGGCTAGGAATTGTCATAGCATTCTTTATAGATAATTCTAACAGAAATAAAATCACCTCACTGAGGAACTCCTTGATTTTAGGAGGTTCTGCACTTTTCGTGTTCTCTTTAACCCAAATACCCACTGATTTATGGCTTTGGGGAGAACCATTTGCTCAACTACGAGCTTACATCGAATACAATCTTACAGAATCCGGGAACTACCCTCAAGGATCTCCCCTTCAATATCTAGGGCTCGTCTTAGTTCTTTTTGTCCCACCCATCTCGATAGCCATTGTAATAGGATACTTCCGAAACTGGCGTAAACACGCACTTATCGTCCTCCCCTCACTTGCATTTTTGATATTTCATTCTGCTTTCCCGAACAAGCAAGAACGATTCATACTCCCAGCCCTACCCTATATATTAATCGGTGGGACTATAGGTTGGTTCGCTATAAGGGAATCGAGTGAGTTATTAAAGACGAAGGGCGCAAGGTTAATCGAGAAGGGCTCAATAGGTTTGGCCTTGATAATTAACATCACATTACTCGCAGGCCTAACTATTTCATCTAAAAACACGAGTGAAATGAAGGCGATGTATGCTTTAAACCAAATGGATGATGTCCATAGCTTCCTATATATCACCGCAGACGGCCATGCTCTCGCCCCAAGACTATATTTGGGATCATGGGACCCATATACCATTGCAGATTCGTCAACTGATATAGCTGAACAACGGGACAGACACATTAATAGCTTGAGTGAAAGCACCCCTAACTACTTAGTTTTTGTAGGAGATAGTCATTTAGGTGATTTAATCAATGGTTTTAAAGAACACTATCCATCACTATCTTACGTCGCTCAATTCAGTCCTGGAAGGCTGGATAGATTAATGCATTATTTAAATCCTCACAATCCGTTAAAGAGGGTGATGATTTATAAAATCGACTCGAATATTTACATCAAATGAAATATCTTTTCACCATTCTCAGTGCTTTCTGGTTAACATCTACACTGTTTTGTCAATACCCCGGATGGCAGCAAAAAGTGAATTACAAAATGGATGTTAATGTAAACACTGAACTTCACCAATACGCGGGTGAAATGGAAGTTAGATACTACAATAACAGTCCTGATGATTTAGATAAGGTGTTCCTTTATGCTTTCTTCAATGCATTTCAGCCGGGCTCAATGATGGACGTGAGATCACGTACTATTTCTGATCCGGACTCAAGAGTAGGGTCTCGAATAGAGTCTCTTCCTTTAGATGAGCAGGGTTGGATAAAAGACATTGAACTTTCTTTGAACGGGGTTCCTTGTAAAGTAACGATTGAGGAAACCATTATTGTCGCTGAGCTTCCTGACACAATCAAGGCTGGGAAACACGGAGTTTTCACGATGAAATGGAACGCTCAAGTCCCTCGTCAAATCCGACGTTCTGGATGGATGAACAAAGAAGGGATAGAGTTAAGCATGACTCAGTGGTATCCGAAGTTTTGTGAATACGACCACGAGGGCTGGCATTCACATCCTTATATCGGAAGAGAGTTCCATGGCATTTGGGGGAACTACGATGTAACTATACACCTGCCTCCTGGCTACCAAGTTGCTGCGACGGGTACGATGACCTCTACCATTGAAGAATCTGTAGAAACTGGGGTTTGGCATTTTAACGCTGAGAAAGTTATTGATTTTGCATGGGTGGCGGATAAGAATTTCATTACGGAAAGTATCGAAGTAGATGAGAACCTCACGATGAATTTCGTTCGAACTCCTAATAGTGACTATAATGACCAATGGACCGAACTGCCAAGATTTGCCGTACAGGGGATGAGGTTCTTAAACGATTTCGTAGGGCGTTACCCTTACCCACAATATACTGTGGCTCAAGGTGGAGATGGAGGAATGGAATACCCTATGATGACCTTAGTTACTGCGAACAGATCTCTACCAAGTCTAGTCGGGGTTACAATCCACGAAATGGCGCACTCTTGGTTTCAAGCTGTTGTAGCAACTAACGAGGCGTTATATGAATGGATGGATGAAGGGTTTACTTCGTGGATTGAATCCGAATGTTTGGCCGTTATCTCACCTTCTGAGATGACAAAACCCCGAGCTGGCGGAAATCACGCTTATGCTTACTACGGATATATCAAGCAAGCTTTAAGTGGAAACGAGGAGGCACTGAGTACGCATGCCGATCACTACACCACAAATAGAGCTTATGGAGTAGCAGCTTATTCAAAAGGGGAAGTCCTCGTAGAGCAACTCGGAGCTATTATAGGTGATGAGATGCGTAATGAAGCGATGAAGGAGTATTTCAAGGTTTGGTCCTTCAAGCACCCTGGGCCCACTGACTTCAAAAGAATCATGGAAAAAGCTTCTGGGATAGAGTTAGACTGGTATTTCGATTACTTCGTAAACACCACTCACACGATTGATTACAAAATCAGCGGAGTCGATCACATTAAAAACTCAGACATGCTTAACGTGTCGCTTGAGAGGGTCGGAACAATGCCTATGCCACAAGATTTACGAGTTACGTACAAAGATGGATCTACCTCTGAATATCATATACCGCTTGTAATTATGAGAGGAAATCGCGAGTTAATGGAAGGTGAAATGCTTGGAGAAGACTGGCCATGGACGAATCCTAACTACAGTATTTCAATACCCACAAACGGTAGACGAGTTGTAAATGTCGAACTTGACCCGAACTTACTTCAGGCTGATACAGATCGCGAAAACAATTTAGTTGAGTTTAAGGGGTTAAAAAAAGTTCAATTTATTAGCGAATAAAAATTTCGAATGTTTCGATCAAAAATAAATATTTCAGGAAGTCAGATTATAGACGACCTAATACTAATTGCGATATCACTGAGTGCAATTACATTTCTAGGGTCATTCCAATTAGATTTAGTAAACGGCCTACCCATCACTCTGCAATCTCTGTTAGTGGTAGAGTTTGCACTGCTTTTCGGGGCCAGAGTCGGTCTGATTTCCGTTATAAGCTACTTGATAATAGGCGGTTTAGGCGCACCAGTTTTCTCAGGCGGGGCATCCGGCTGGGAGCATTTCACAGGCCCTACTGGAGGCTTCCTTATTGCGTTCTCTATTGCGGCATTGTTTTGCGGTGTGGCGGCTGATTTGGCCTCTAAAAATGAAGCACTAAATAAACACATTTTCATAACTGGAGCTATTATCCTCTTCTTATCCCAAACCTTAATCCTTATTCTCGGTCTAGGTTGGCAAGATGCACTTACCACATCATCTTTTAGTTATTCCGCAGCTATAGACGTTTTAATGCCCGGTCTACTTGTAAAAACCGCAATAGGAACAATTGCTTTCGTACTTTTCGGAAGAGCACTTAACAATCTTACTCCCAAATCATGAATCTGAATTTTAAAAATTTAGCCGTTGCTTTTTTCGCAATTACTATAACCCTTTTTTCAAGCTGTACATCTACGCATGAAACTTCTCCAAGATCTCAAGCAATTCTAAAAATGAAAAGAGCCACCGACCATCATAGTTACAGCAAGCCAGAGGTAGCTGTAGTTAAACATCTTGATTGGAGTGCCATTGTAGACTTTGATAGCCGAATTATTTCTGCTACTGCGTCATATGACATCAATACTTCTAACACTGCAGATGAAATCATTTTCGACATTAGAGAATTAGACATCGAAAGCATTACAGTTGATGGTGTTAAGTCAACTTTTACTATAGGGGAAGAACAAGAATTTATCGGTTCTCCACTTAAAATCTCAATAACTCCTGATGCAAAGAAAGTAAGCATTTCATATAAGACTCAACCAGGGGCTGACGCTTTCCTGTGGGTTGAGGGAGAAAACCCATTCCTATTTACACAAAGTCAAGCCATACTTGCAAGAACTTGGATCCCATGTCAGGATAGCCCTGGAATAAGATTTACATACAACGCTTCTGTTGATGTTCCCAAAGGACTTATGGCTCTAATGAGTGCCGTAAATCCGACAACAAAAACGGATGATGGTCATTACGATTTCGTTATGGACCAACCTATCCCCTCCTACCTGCTTGCTCTTGCTGTAGGTGACGTAGAATTCAGATCTGTAGGAGAACATACCGGAGTGTACGCTACTCCAGATTTAATTGATGCTGCAGAGTATGAATTCGCCGAGATGGAGGATCTACTTGTCGCTGCAGAAAGTCTTTATGGAAAATACGCCTGGGAGCGCTACGACTTATTAGTACTTCCAGCAGCTTTCCCTTTTGGCGGAATGGAAAACCCTAGACTCACTTTCGCTACACCCACAATCATAGCCGGCGATAGAAGCTTAGTAAGTCTTGTAGCACATGAATTAGCTCATAGCTGGAGTGGTAATCTGGTTACGAATTCTACATGGGACGACTTTTGGCTTAATGAAGGATTCACAGTCTACTTTGAGCAACGAATCATGGAGTCTGTATACGGTCGCGACATAAGCGAGATGCTTGCAAGTCTAAGTTACAGAGGACTTGTTAACGAGGTTAGCGTGATCATGGACCTCAATCCTAACGACACTCACCTAAGACTCCACCTTCAAGGGCGTAATCCCGACGATGGAATGACGGCTATTGCATACGATAAAGGATATCTCTTCCTTCGTATGATAGAGGAAACTGTAGGGCGTTCTGAATTCGATTCTTTTATCGCTGAGTACTTCTCTAAGCATGCTTTCACAGTAATGGACACAGACAACTTCATTGAATATCTTGAGGATAATCTTCTACAAGACGCTACAATCCGTGA
>DQRJ01000018.1 GCA_015663855.1 Flavobacteriales bacterium
GATGAGCTTATAATATTTTTGGTAGTTGGAGATAAGCACGGTTTGGCCTATTGAACAAAGGATGTCTGCTCTGTCAAGGAAATCTTGCTCGTCAATATCACCTTGCGATTTAAGGTTATTGAGAGTGATCTCGAAAAGTACTTGAATGTTTTCAGGATCGACTTTCGGTTCTTCTTTGAATCTTTTTAACCCCTTAGCAATCATATCAATGTTTACCTTAGTTACCGGTCGGAAACTACCACGTATGGCTAATATGTTCTTTTTGTACAGTACGTCAGCAGCTTGTAGATTATGTCCATCAGGAGAGAATATGACAGCATCTGTCATTCCGTGTTTTACAAGCTGAAGAGAAAGAAGTCTGTTGTCCACGTTTGCGAAATCGGGTCCGTTCATTTGGATCATATCGATTTCTAGCTGGCTTCTATCTAGGTTGTCGTAGAGTGATTTTAGTAGCTCTTTAGGGTGCTTGTAGAAAAAGAAACAACCATAAATGAGGTTAGTGCCGAGAATTCCCGTCGTCACCTGCTGCATTAGAGCATCAGTTTCGTGTAGACGGGCATGAAGAAAGACCTCAGACGCAGGTCTTCCAGCTTCTGTTTGAAATTTTACACCAAACCACCCATGTCCTTGACTAGTCTTATGAAAATTAATAGTAGCAACTGTATTTGCAAAGGCAAAGTACTTTTTCGTTGGGTGATTTTCACGTTTAAGACGTTCCTCAATAAGTTGATACTCGTGTTTGAGCATCTTTTCGAGTCTTAATTGGCAGACGTATCTGCCTTTTTTCTCTTCACCATAAATGGCGTCCGAGAAATCTTTGTCGTAAGCGCTAATAGCTTTCGCAATAGTACCTGATGCTCCTCCTGCCCTAAAGAATTGTCTAACAACCTCTTGTCCGGCTCCCACCTCAGCGAAAGTACCATAGAGATCCTGATTTAGGTTAATTCTTAGTGCTTTTTGTTTGGCAGATAATATGACGCGTTCTAAGTCCACAATAGCAAAGGTAAGGATACCTTTGCAGGGTGAATACCATAAACCGATATGATTTAGGGTTAGAGTATGTTAAAATCACTCTATTAGGTACAGGAACCTCTCAAGGAGTTCCTGTAATTGGTTGTAAATGTGATGTTTGTACGTCAGGTGATGTTAGAGACAACCGCTTGAGAACTTCTATTTTAATTGAAGTACGTGATGTATCTGTTGTTGTAGACACAGGTCCAGACTTTAGGGTTCAAATGCTGCGGGAGGATGTGTGCTCTCTTGATGCTATTGTATATACGCATGAGCACAAGGATCACTTGGCGGGAATGGATGATGTGAGGGCTTTTAACCAAATCCATAACAGAGCAATGGAGGTTTGGGCTAATAAGGATGTAGAAAAAGCATTAAGACGCGACTTCTTCTACGCATTCGGTGATACAAAAGAAGGTGGATTGCCACAAGTGAATATTAACTCACTTGGATCAAAAGAAGAGTCTAATGGGTTTATTATCAAAGGGGTTGAGTGGACTTTATTGCCGGTGAAGCATTATAATATGGATGTGTACGGATTCAGGGTGGGGGATTTTGCTTATGTGACGGATGTGAATTTTATTCCGGATTCTACTTATGAAAAGCTTGACGGGGTTAAGGTTTTGGTAATCAGCGCGTTAAGGAAAGAGTGGCATCAGAGTCATTTTTCACTTGATGAGGTGCTGGAGGTTGTCGAGAGAGTAAAACCTGAGGCGACCTATTTAACGCATTTAAGTCACTTAATTGGAAAGCATGAAGACTTACAGGCAGAACTTCCTGAGGGAGTTTTTGTGGGATGGGATGGGTGTGTGATTGAAAATCTGAAAAAGGAAGCAACTGATGGGTAGGTTTAGTTCGAAACTATTGTTGGGGATTATGAAGGGTTTCGGTATGCAACCTTGGTGGCTAATTCATATGGAGTCGAGGTGTTTTTCCGGGATGATGTCAATTTTAGAAGGGTATAGAGGAAAGATTGTGAGGGGTAATTTAGAGAAAGTATACGGGGAGGAGGGGAAGAAGTTTGAGAGCGGGTTTTATCGAAATTTTTGTGATATCACGGTTGAATCGATGAAGCTGTTTACAGCAAGCAAAAGGTCAGTGATAGACAGAGTTGTATATGATGAGAAGGGTTTGGAATTGATGAACGAGCTTCATGCAAAAGGGAAAAATGTTATACTAGCAGGGGCTCATATGGCGAACTGGGAAATGTACGCGATGACATTTTCGAGGCGAATTGCTCATAAAACGATGGCTATATATAAAAAATTGAATGATCCGGTTATCGATGAAGCTATGAGAGATTCCAGGGAGAGAATGGGGCTTGTGATGACTGAAATTGTGGAGTGTAAGAAGTGGATGGATGAGCATGTTGCCAATGGAGGCGAACCTGTAGCGGTGGGTTTTGGTTTCGATCAAAGTCCGCAAAAACCTGAAAGGGCTTGGTGGACTACTTTCTTAGGTGTGGAAACTGCGGTTTACTTCGGGGTAGAGCAGTGGGCTCATAGATATGATGCTGCTGTAGTTTATGGATCTGTTAGGCGAGTGGGGAGAGGAAGATATAAGGTTGACTTCAGGTTAGTTGTTGAGGATGTTAAGGGGCTTGAGCAAGGTGAAGTTGTGGATAGATGTTTAGGGGAGCTGGAAGAAGAGGTGGGGATGGCGCCGAGTGATTGGCTTTGGTCTCATAAAAGATGGAAACATACAAGGCCTGAAGGGATGGTGTTACAGCCGAGGCGATTTGAGCGTAAATTCGGAAAGTGAATCGTGGGAATATAAATATGACTGGTGAGAGTATGCCGCTTGCGGAGCGGATGCGTCCACGAACGCTTGAGAATTATTTAGGCCAAACACATCTCGTGGGACCCGACGCCGTTCTACGCAAAGCTGCCGAAGCAGGTACATTGCCTTCAATGATTCTGTGGGGGCCTCCAGGAGTGGGGAAGACGACTTTAGCTCGAATTTTAGCTGAGAAAGTGGGGCTTCCATTTCATCAATTGTCTGCGATTAATAGTGGAGTGAAAGAAGTTAGGGAGGTGATCGCCCGTGCGAAAAGTGGAGGTATGTTTTCTGGAAGATCGATTTTATTTATCGATGAGATTCACAGATTTTCGAAGTCACAACAGGATAGCTTATTAGGCGCAGTAGAGCAGGGGTGGGTGACGTTAATAGGTGCTACTACGGAGAATCCATCCTTTGAGGTGATACCGGCTTTGAGGTCGAGATGTCAGATTTACGTTCTTGAGCATTTAAGCCTAGAAGAATTGGAATCCTTGATTACTCTAGCTATTGAAGAAGACGCAATGCTATCAACTCGCGAGATAACGATAGTCGAGCAAGACGCTTTGATGAGGGCGAGTGGAGGAGATGCCCGTAGGATGTTGAATGTACTTGAAATGTTAGTCCAAAGCATTCCAGACGGTCCCGTAAATGTGACTAATAAGGCGGTTAAAGATCTAATAGGATCGACAGCGGCGGGTTATGATAAAGGGGGAGAGGCTCATTACGATATTATTAGTGCGTTTATTAAAAGTATTCGAGCAAGCGATCCTAATGCCGCCGTTTACTATCTCGCACGTATGATAGAAGGTGGAGAAGATGCGAAGTTTATTGCTCGACGCCTTTTAATCTCAGCTTCGGAAGATATTGGGAATGCAAACCCTACAGCTCTAGTCCTCGCAACTTCTACGTTCCAGGCCGTCGAGCGTATAGGAATGCCCGAATCTCGTATTTTGTTATCTCAATGCGTAGTTTATCTCGCTACAAGCGCTAAAAGCAACGCTTCGTACATGGCGATAAAACAAGCCCAAACCATAGTTCAAGAAACTGGCGACCTCGCAGTTCCACTTCATTTACGAAACGCTCCGACTTCACTTATGTCGAAACTCGGATATGGAGAGGGGTATTCTTACGACCATGATTCTCCCTCGGGATTTAGCGAACAGGAATGTATGCCCGAAGGTCTCGAAGGAAAACAGATATACAATCCCGGATCTAACCCCCGTGAGCAATCTATGAGAAATCATCTCAAGTCGCTCTGGAAAACCAAGTACGGCTACTGAAATTGTCGAAAACGGCTACTGAAGTTCGCCCGCCCGGTAATTTTCTGTCTTTACGAGCTTTCCTTTTTCGTCGTAGTAGTAAACGGGTCCGTCTAATTTACCCTCCACGTATTCCCCCTCGCTCGAAACTTGCGTCCCTTTGAGGACTTGTCGTTGCAATTGCTCTCCCGTTTCAGCATCTGTAAATCCCTCGATTACGTATTCGCCTAAGTCATACCAAACCCTAAAAGGTCCATCCTTCATTTTATTCCTGTAGGTGTATTCACTTTGCGATCTTCCGTCAGGAAAGGTCTCTTCGAATGTGCCATTCATACGTATTTCCTTAACCCGTTTGCCGAATTCGTAGTGAATTATGAGTTCGATAATTCCTTTGTCTGAATAGGTCTTCCAGGCTCCCGTCTCGTGCCCTTCGAAATAACTTCCTTCGATCTTAGGGTACCCCGTGCTGTGATTTACTTTGAATTCGCCTTCGAGTTCTCCGTTGAGATAATTCATCTGTTGTCTTACTACTTCATTGTCGTAGTAGGTTACTTTTACTCCATTAAGAACGCCAGAGGCGTACTCTCCTTTTTCGACAAGCTGTCCCTTTGCGGTCTTAATCCAGTATGGACCATCAAGTTTACCTGCTGCGTATGTTTCCATCTTTCGTTGTTTAGACCCCTCGTCATAGAATCCCCAACTTCCCTCGCGTACAGGGTTTTCCTCACCTTCGGTGGAAATATAAAACCCTGACGCTTGAACTGACGAGTTCTCGCGGTAGTGAATGGCTGAGGTTTGATCTAAAGTGTTTGCAGAAGAATCATGAAAAGGGTGCTCAATTTTAGACATCAGTTTACCCGACTCATAGAAATACAGAAAAATGCCTTCAGGAGTGCCATGGTTGAAAGTCCCCGTGTAATAAAGTTCACCCTTACTCTCGCCTTCCCCATAAACTCGAACCCAAACTCCATCCTTTTCCCCCGCTTCGTCAGACAAGTTGTAATCAACTCCCGCCTTACCTGCAGGCCAAACCGATTCTGCTGTCGGCAAGCTTGTCGGTTGAGCCTGTGCGATATTTTGATTTAATGAAATCCCCCATATAAAAGCTATGGAAACTAGTGATTTGAGTGTTGAAGGCACGTTCATAGACCTATTATTTAAGTTTTTCTTTCAATACAACAAAAGTAGGTGCTCTTTTCTTTTCTCAGGCGTCCCCCGCGCTGTACTTTTGCACTCTCAACCTAAATAACTTCTTATGAAAGTAACTGTTGTCGGTGCTGGTAATGTAGGCGCCACTTGTGCAAATGTTCTCGCTACACGCGAAGTATGCAACGAAGTAGTATTACTCGATATTAAAGAAGGTTTTGCTGAAGGCAAGGCCCTCGATATATGGGAAACCTCTCCAATTAATTTGTACGACACTCGTACTGTTGGTTCAACAAACGACTATGATAAGACTGCAGGGTCTGACGTTGTTGTTATCACTTCTGGGCTTCCTCGTAAGCCAGGGATGAGCAGAGACGATTTAATCGCTACTAACGCTGGAATCGTAAAGTCTGTGACTGAGCAGATCATGGTTCACAGTCCTGATGCGATACTAGTTATCGTTTCAAACCCATTAGACGTAATGACTTACTGCGCATATTTAACCGCTGGAGTTGATTCTACTAAGGTTATCGGAATGGCAGGTATCCTCGATACAGCTCGTTACCGTGCTTTCCTTGCTGAGGAATTGAACGTGAGTCCTAAAGATATACAAGCGGTATTGATGGGTGGTCACGGTGATACAATGGTACCTCTTCCGCGTTACACAACTGTGGGTGGTATCCCTGTTACTGAGATGATTTCTGATGATAAATTAGAGGCTATCGTTAACCGCACTAAGAAAGGTGGTGGTGAGATTGTGAACCTCCTTGGAACTTCTGCTTGGTATGCACCTGGTGCTGCTGC
>DQRJ01000039.1 GCA_015663855.1 Flavobacteriales bacterium
GGAAACCAGCTAGACGCTCTAGGCGTATGTGGTGGAGATTGTACAGCTGACGCAGATGCTGACGGAATATGTGATGACGTTGATCCTTGTGTAGGTGCTCTAGATGAGTGTGGCGTATGTAACGGACCAGGTGCTATCTACGAATGTGGATGTGCTGACATTCCTGCAGGTGACTGTGATTGTGATGGAAACATTGACGATGTGATCGGTGTATGTGGTGGAACATGTGTTGCTGACGTAAACGGCAATAACATATGTGATACAGATGAGTATGGATGTACGGATCCTACGAATCCTAACTATGATCCGACAGCAGCATTTGATGATGGTTCTTGTATAACTGGTGGTTGTACTTTCCCATCTGCTTGTAACTATGATGTAAGTGCTGAATACCAAATCGTAGGATTTTGTGACTTCACTTCATGTGCAGGCTGTACGAATAGTAACGCTTGTAACTATGATGCAACATCTACAATTGATAACGGAACTTGTGTCTTTGCAAGCTTCGGTTACGGATGTGATGGCGTTTGTTTAAACGATGCTGATGGCGATGGTGTTTGTGACGAGTTCGAGGTAGGTGGATGTACTGAATTAGGTAATCCAAACTTCAACCCATATGCAACTGATGACGATGGTTCATGTTTAACAGGTGGGTGTACTATCCCGTCCGCATGTAACTACGATCCGACAGCAGACTATCTAATTATAGGAGACTGTGATTTCGCAAGTTGCGTAGGATGTATGGACATGTCCGCATGTAACTACGACGCAGGGGCTATGATTTCTGACCTTTCACTATGTCAGTACCCACTGAACATCTTCGTGGATTGCGCTGGAGATTGTAATAACGATTGGGATGCTGACGGAATCTGTGACGAAAATGAGATTCCTGGATGTACCGATCCTACTGCGAGTAACTACAACCCTCAAGCGACGGACGACAATGGAACTTGTCAGCCTGCATTAGTGGGTGGATGTATTTTACCATTCGCTTGTAACTACGATCCGGGTGCGAACTTCTACATACCGGGATCTTGTGACTTCGGACCGTGTAGTGGAATGCCGCCATCGGATATGTGTACACAAGCACAGGCTTGTAACTATGGTAGTGAGGGTCCGTGTGAGTTTGTTAGCTGTTTGGCATTAGGATGTAACTCATCAGGAGCCTGCAACTACGACGAGGCAGTACAATACAACGACGGATCATGCGAGTACCTCAGTTGCTTAGGTTGCAGAAACCCAGTGGCTTGCGACTACGACCCTGAAGCGACAATCGACGGAGCTTGCTACGACTTCAGCTCATGTGTAGGATGTATGGATGCTAGCGCGGACAACTTCAACCCAGAGGCAACTCAAGGGGGAGCGGTTTGCTTATTCGAAGGATGTACGATTCACGAAGCTTGTAATTTCGACGCAGCAGCTAACAGCAATGATGGAAGTTGTGAATTCGACACTTGCTCAGGATGTATGAGCGAGAATGCTTGTGACTACAACCCGGATGCGTCTCTTTCTGGATCATGTACATTCCCACTTGTAGGGTTTGATTGTGCGGGTGACGGTACGGTACAAGGATGTACCGATACTTGCGCTTGCAACTTCGAACCATCTGCGAACGCTGAGAACGGGTCTTGTTCATATGGCTGCCTAGGATGTGTGTACCCAACAGCTGACAACTACAATGCTAATGCTTCGAAAGACGATGGCACTTGTATCTTCTCAGGCTGTGACGACTCCGATTACGCGAACTACAACCCAGTTGCTAACTCAACAAGTGATTGTAGCCACGCTCCTATTTCTGCCGACTTCGACGGAGATGGATCAGTTCAGATTTCTGACCTAACCACCTTCCTCCAGGCCTACAGCCAAACCGGCCCTGAGTGGGGCGGAATGGATTGGATTGTTGAAAGCTGTGAAGTCGCGGCTTACGACGATGCGGATATAATGGCTTGGATTGAAAGCACCGCAGGAATGCCTGAGGAGAACGTTTGTGGGGTCGTAGGGTGTACTTACCCTGGAGCCATCAACTTCAACCCTAGCGCGAGCGTGGACACTGGAGTTTGTGTGTTTGCCGGCTGTACAGACCCAATAGCTTACAACTATGACAGGCTTGCCAGCTATGATAATGGGGCATGTAACTACAGTGTTTGCCCTGACTTCAATGGTGATGGTGAAGTCCAAATCAGTGATCTAATGGACTTCCTCATCCAATGGGGAAACATTGAGTAAAGCTCACTAAACGAAAAATATCGGGGAAAACATCCCGAAATAATAAAGAAAGCCCTGCCGTATTGGTGGGGCTTTTTTTTGTTTGAATAATTATAGGGATTGTATAGCATATTGGAATAGAACATAAAAAGTTGTACCTTGGGAATAACTCAAATTATTACTATGGACAGCTTAACTAACTTTTTCAAGATGAGATTGCTATTTCTAGCATTAGTTTTCTCTATGATAATCAATGTTTCATCACAAACCGATATTCCAGATGATTTTTCGATTTCACTAACATATCCTTACAATCCC
The DNA here is from genome assembly GCA_015663855.1 of Flavobacteriales bacterium. Classification (GTDB taxonomy): domain Bacteria; phylum Bacteroidota; class Bacteroidia; order Flavobacteriales_D; family Sanyastnellaceae; genus UBA974. Next base: position 2,524 of record DQRJ01000039.1, read on the forward strand.
GAATTTCAAGGCAATGATGTTATCGGAATTGCAGATTTACTTCCTTTTTTCATTGCATACGGGCAAAACTACATACCTGAAGAAATTACGATTGATGAGTTAGGAGGTATGCCCCTAACACAATTTTTCGGCGACCTATTACAAATAATTGCCGATCAACAAGACGCAATAGACCAGCTCACCCCCCTCCTATCATATTTAGAGGTTGACACCGTAGAGCACAGCGTAAAAATCGTGGGAGCAAACTTCTTTGTGAGTAACGGAACTGGAAGTACGTATGGGGAGGTAAATGGTTTGGGAAATATTATTGTTGGATATAATGAAAAAGAGGGAGGTTATACCGATGGAGATGGTGGGCTTCATGCTCAAGACATTCATACAGGTTCGCATAATTTCGTTATCGGGCCAGGTCACACTTATACCTCAATTGGTGGAATAGTTGCTGGTAGAAACAACACTATACTATCATTATCTTCGAGCGTTTTAGGAGGCCAAGTCAACCTTGCAACCGGTGAGTTCACAACGATTCTTGGTGGTTTAGATAATGAAACATCCGGAGATCTCAGCACTATTTCGGGTGGACATCTAAATATTTCAGAAGGAAACAGATCTACTGTTGCGGGGGGATTACTTAACTACTCAGCTGGTATAGCGACTTCAATTCTAGGAGGCCAATACATGCAAATTTTCGAGCAATACGAAACCGCATCAGGCCAGTATGATATTAATAATTGATAATTCGTCTATCTTGCTGATTAAATAAAGCCAGCATGAAATCCCCCTCAGCAGTATCATTCTTAACAATAGCCCTTTCAACAGTATTTTTATTATTCACTCAGACTTCGCACGCGCAGTGCGAATCAATCTCTGTGCTTATCTCCTCTAATACAGGCGAATGGGGTGATGAAATGTCATGGTCAATCATCGGTCCGATTGTAAATATTGATTCTGAGGTAGCGTCATTTCAGGGGACCAGTGACTACACTCTCACGAATGACACTTTATGCCTTGAGCCGGGATGTTATGCTATCATAATGTTAGACTCTTGGGGTGATGGCTGGAATGGTGGCAGCATCAGCATAGAGCTGCCTGACTCGACAATTTACTTGAGTATGGATCAAAATTATTTGGAATACCAAACCTTTGAAATCAACTCCTCCCCTGAAAACTGTACATGGGAATTACCCGGCTGTACTAACCCTACATCAGAAAACTTCATTATCGGAGCGACTATTGATGACGGATCTTGTTTCACTACTGAAATGTTCTATACATCTGAGGACAACGAGCGCACTTATTTTTTATACACCCCAGAAAACCTCGCTCCTAACTCACCTTTAATGTTCGTTTTGCATGGATATTATGGGGATGCCATGGGCATGAGCGTTTTCTGTGGCATGAACCAAATTGCAGAAGCTGAAGGGTTTGCCGTATGCTATCCTCAGGGGCTACCAGATAACTTCGGAATAAACCATTGGAATGCAAACCTCACGGGGACTTCCGATGTTAATGACGTACTATTCCTAACAGAACTTGCCGAATATTTACAAGCAAGTCATGGGTTTAGTGAAGACTGTACCTATAGTTGCGGTTATTCGAATGGAGGGTATATGAGCTATACCCTGGCTTGTGAATCTTCCGATGTATTTCGAGGGATAGGATCTGTGGGGGGAACGATGAGTGGGTATGATTACGCAAACTGCGCCCCTACCCTCGTCCCAGTAGTACATCTTCACGGAACTAACGATGACGACGTTAGTTATTACGCTACTTCCCCGAACCCTAATAACCCATGGGTGGGCACTCCGGGAGTCGAAGCAGTCGTTCAACACTGGGCCGACTCTAACAACTGCGAGTCAAGCTCTACCACGACCCTTCCCGACCTCGACACTAACGACGGCAGCACAGTAGATCTCATCAAACATTTCGACGGCTATGACGGATACCAAGCTTGGCTCTACCGAGTCAACGAAGGCGAGCACGATTGGTTCGGCGCTTGGGGAAATATGGACATCAATAGCTCAGCCGTGATTTGGTCTTTCCTCAGCCAATTCTGCGGCACCACCATCTCCATCGACGAACTCCTCATCGATACCTCCACCCCCAACATATTTACTCTCACGGGGAATTCAATTCATTCTTCCCAGGATATTGAAATCAAAGGTCTTGAAAATTGCACCATCCACATATTCGATTCTAACGGTCGCCTGCTCCGCATTCACTCCCTTTTCAAAGACCAAACCACTCACATCTCCCCACCTTGCTCAGGCCTCTACACTATAGTCGCTCACACAAAATCGAACGGCAAGGCATCAATGCAAAGTGAAAGGATCGTAGTAAACTGATTAAGCCGATTGTAGAGCTAAGAGGAATTAGAAAAGTTGATCAAACACCAACGCGAAAAACTCAACAGGAGAGAAAACGCTGTGAATAATAATTCGTGAAATAGTGCTAGAACATTATATTAGCAGATAAACACCTTTGAGCTTTAGCGGGGTGTTAACAAACATGGAACAAGAGTTTTACAAGAGCAACAAGCTAAACAAAGAAAAGATGCATCAGCTTCTACCAAAGAGAAATCATCCTGCATCGATTCGCTTTTTGATTATGTTTACTCTGTTTTTGGCAACCGCTACTATGGTAGTTCTCTGTTGGGAACAAAGTTGGTGGAAATTTGCATTGGCTTTATTTGGATTTGGAATAATGGGATGCAGTCTTTTTGCATGCCAACATGAAACTATCCATAATACAGCATTTAAATCAATGAGATTAAACAGAATCGCAGCATTTGTATGTGGTGTAGGACATTTATATGCCCCTACTGCCTTTAGAGAATTACATTTCACACATCACAGACATACCCACGAACCAGGTAAAGATCCGGAAATTTCTCTCGGCGCCAAACCATTGCCTTCAATCGTTGCTACTCTGCCAGCTTATATGGGTTGGATTTCGGGGTTTTCTCTATTGATGTTTAAGCTTATGATGTTATTCTTTGGCGCTCTAGGAATGCCTGATATTATACGCAAGCGCTGGTTTCCTTTTATACGTAATGCAGTAAAAAATCAAATCGCTTTTGAAAGTGCTGTCACCCTTTGCGTGCATGCCGGTATTGCTACAATGGCTATACTTTTTTATCCTGGCTTCTGGGGTCTTTTTATCGGCCAAGCTGTTTCACATTGTCTACTTGCCAGCTATTTGATTATGGAGCACAGTGGCCTGCCTCACAAAGGGACTGTTTTAGAAAAAACTAGAAGCATTAAAACAAACAGCTTCATTAAACTTCTAATGTGGAACATGCCTTATCATGCTGAGCATCATGCTTATCCAGGGGTTCCATTTCATGCATTACCAAAATTACACAAAGAAATTTTTAATGAACTTGCCCATAAAGAAGAGGGATATATAGATTTTCATTTGAAGGTGATACAGAGTAAAATTTAAGATCATCCACAATTAGACTTTTTGTTCCAAATGGAAACCCGAATTCATTCAAGATTATTGATAAAATGAATTGGTGGAGAAACGGGGCGGAAAATCCGATACGTTTGAGGAGGAATTAGAAAAGTTGATCAAACTTCAACGCGAAAAACTCAACAGGAGAGAAAGCCTTACCTCTTAATCACCTGAAGGTGCTCGATGTGATTTTCGACACCCACAGACAACACCAACATTCCCCTCTCTTCGATAGAGCTTAGGTCAATTTGGCCATTGTTCATTGTCTCTTCCAGAAGCAACCTGCCAGAAACATCATACACCCTTACCAGCGAATTACCAGCAACACCAACCAAATAAACCACGTCCTCACATGGATTCGGAAATGCCCGTATAGGAAGCTTTTTGTCCACATCCCCAACTTCGATCACCAAACTGTTTTCCCACAAAATCACCAAATCCGCAATCTCATCGATTCCCGTGATGTCCATAACACCATCGTTATTCCTGTCGTGAAAAATAGCACAGCTGCCCGCACCTTGCGCCTGGTAGGTGATCGGATTTATAAAGTTTCCCGTGCCGTCGTTTTCATATAGAGAATAGTCCACACCCGAGTAATTGCTCGATATCATATCGAGATCACCATCGCCATCCAAATCTCCCAGGTCTATTGCTAGTGGGAAAGATCCCGTGGAGAAGTAAGAAGGAGCACCCAATTGCCCAAGGCCATTGCCCATAACAACCGACATATTGCTGCCTCCCGCATTCGCGGAAACCACATCCACATGACCATCGCCATTTACGTCACCTACACCTATCATCCATGGATTTGAGTTGACCGTTACCGAAGATGCTATGGTAAAGTTCCCTTCTCCGTCATTGAGCAATACTATGATTTCGCTACCCGTATACGAACCAATTACAACGTCCATAATACCATCTTCATTCATATCCGCAGTAGCTGCCGCTGTCTCTTTGTTCGACTCTGCTTCCATGAAATAGGGATCAGCAAAAGTGCCATCCTGCTCATTCATAAAGAAGCCAACGTTATCCCCGAGCCTGTTCGCAGTCACTATATCTGCCCAACCGTCACAATTCATATCGAGAAGTGTCAATCCTCTAACCCCACCCGAAGACTGATAAACGGTCTCTGGTCCAAATAAACCTGTTCCGTCTCCCATCAATATGCTCAATTCCGGACCTTGTGTGCTTCCAACCGCCACGTCTATATATCCGTCGTGGTTAAAATCAGCAGCATGGATTGGAGAAGGTTTGTTCGATCCAGGTAGATCGATAAGCGTGAAATCACCAAAAAAGCCCGTGCTATCGTTGAGCAAAATCCGCAAGTCTTCAGCATCCTCATTCACAACCGTCAAATCTGAATATCCATCGTCGTTAATATCTCCGGCATATGCACCGTAACACTGTATGAAACCTTCATTTTCAAGCCTCATTTCTATCACATCTACCAGAAGTAGATCCATGCCGCCAGGCAAGGTGCGAATCCAGAAATTGAAGGCGTAACCATGCTCAACAAATCCTCCTCCTGTTGCAGCAATGTATTTCGTCGTATTTACCATCACCATTTCTCCAGCGAAAAAAGGTTCGTCGGGGGTGAATTTGATCGTGTTTCCGTCCACAATCTCTCTTGTTCCAGCACTAGGCCCAGACCATCTTCCCATGATCTGAAATGTTGCCATGTTGACGGTCACCATGTCAATATCGACATCAAACGTTAGCTCAATGCTCGTATTTGGATCGGCATTTATTATCTCCCGATCGGGAAAAATATCAGTTACTGTTGGCTGCTGGGCAACAAGAAGCATAGGAATGGCCACCATAGCCAGGGTGAATAATCGTTTCATTTCGCAAAAGTTTAATAGTCTAATTTAGTAGCTGATGACTTCGAATCTGCCAAAAAGCAGGCATTTTTTGTCTAAAGCAACCGTTCTTCGCTAAAACTCAGGTGAAAAAGCTTCCTTTTTTCAATAATTCCAGAAGCCGATTTTGAAGGGGATTTAGAGCCGTTGATCAAATTTAAACGTGAAAAAATCAACAGATAAGAAAGTGCTTTGAAGTACATTAGAAGTCTTAAATCAAATTATTATGAAAATATTTATTACTGTCTTAGCTATTATATCTGCCGTTTCATTTTCTACTGCTGGTGTTAGTGCAAATCAGCCATACGACTTTGGTATAAGTATAGTAGAATTATCTGACTCAACTACAACAGATAATATTGAAAAGAAGAAGTGGGAATTGAAAACTGAGCTTAGAAAAAAGAATAAAAAAGCACTTGTTTCTGCTGCTACAGGTGGGGCAGTATTACTTGGCGGTATTGGTTTAGTTCTGATGGCAAACGGCTCCTCTTCAGGGAGTAGTAGCAGTTCTACACCATGGGTGGCAGTTGACTTTGGACAGATAATTGTGGTAATTGCGGCGGGAGTGATTGGTACTGTGATAATCGTCGCAAAGCTTATTTACACCCTTGTGAATAATCAGGCCGATTATAAAAGGAGTCTTAAGAAGCTTAGTAACCCCGCCACTTAAAGTTGAGGATATGCCGAGGCTAACAGCTAAGCTTGAATGTCCAAAAGCTCAAGGCGCCCCCCTTCACGCCACATGTGCTGACGACTTACATAGATTATAAACAAACTTCTTATGCTTAGAAATATATTAAATGTACTTGTTGGTACAATTCTGTTTATTGGATTCTTTTTTAAGTTGATGCACTGGCCTGGTGCGGGTCCTACGCTTTCTGTCTCGCTATGTGGCATATCCATTCTTTCAGTAATGTATGCCATTCGTAATCGAAAGTCTCAACTTTGGATACAACACATTATTTTCCCCGTATTTCTTAATGCTTTTGCACTTAGCGTACTTTTTAAAATCATGCATTGGCCGTGTGCAAGTGTGCTCCTTGTAATTTCTATGACAGGTATTTCACTCACTTTTTTCGAAGGGGCTCAGCGTATGCGTAAATCAATTACTGCTGTAATACCAGCAATGTTTGGACTTTCCATGATGCTTGCTTTATTTAAAATAATGCATTGGCCTTCTATTGATTTATTAAGTTTCCTTATCCTCTTTTTAATGGCATCTATACCCGTATTGCTTTTTATAAGAGGAAAGCAACTGAAACAAACCGCACCTAGTTTGAGCTCTCAAATGATGATGGTTGCTGCCCTGACATTGATTTCAGCCCTGATAGAATTTTCGTTTGTTATAGTTAGAGATGGTTTAGACCTTAATCATTCGCTTGCTGATTTTGCTCAAGTACTAATTTCACTGGGAATACTTATCGCTATTGGAAAAGTAATTCAAAAGGAAAATTTAAAATCAAATTCTCAAAATGACTATCTTCTTCTTCATTGTTTAGGAGGTATCTATCTTATTTCGCTAATTTTTCAGATAATGAAAAGCTGGTCTTAACTTGAGGTAGGTCAAAAAGTTATCTTTAGAGATAACTTTAGTAGCCTCGCCAGGAATACCGTCGCGCTCGCTTCACTCGGCTAGGTGTTCAAGTCTGGCACTCACAGGGAACTGATATTAGAAATGAAATCACCCGAGAGCTTCGCTCTTCGCATCACTCCGAGCATTGAGACATGAAGCAAGCTTCTGTCTCCTACTCGATCGTTATGCTGCACACGTTGTGTGCTCGACTGATTTCTGTGTTGTTATCAGTCAGTTCGTAGCCTCGCCAGGAATCGAACCTGGATTTTGGGCACCGGAAACCCACGCACTATCCATTGTACTACGAGGCCAAAAAAGTTCGTCTTCACGAGCTTTAAAGGAGAAGGATTACCTCGCTGGCGCGAGGTGATCCCCGATTAACTCAGTTAAACTACAGTAAACTCTCTGCGAGAGTGCCCGCAAATCCGTAACCTGAAAGCTGAAGCAAGCTTCGCTTTCGATTTACTCCTTTGCTTCCACAACTGCGTTGTGATTTACTGTTGTTTAACTTCGTGGAGATACGGGGATTCGAACCCCGGACCCCTTGCATGCCATGCAAGTGCGCTAGCCAGCTGCGCCATACCCCC
>DQRJ01000032.1 GCA_015663855.1 Flavobacteriales bacterium
GCGATGAAGTGTGTTATTCTTCCAGCAGTTTCATGCCAAACCTCAAGCCCCGTCCCATAATAATGTGCCTTCCAATTAGCTTCGTTTCCGTATTGATCAACGTAACAAAATTTGTTAGGATCCTTGCGTACAAGTTCTCTTGCCTCAGCTTGAGCTCCGTCTGTTCCTTCGAACGGGCTAGTCAAACGAAGATCAACGCCTAACGCGCGAAGAATGTGCTTCCTTTCCTTAGATGCATTTTCAGGGACACATAGTGTAATAGGAATTCCGGCAGCAGCAGCAAATATCGCATATGCTATTCCAGTATTTCCAGATGAAGCATCGAGTAGTCGTTTTCCTTTTAATGCACCTGAAACTACTGCATTGTGAATAATGTTGAATGCCGGTCTAGCTTTTACACTTCCGCCGAATTGTTGCCATTCCAATTTCGCATGAATCTCTACGCCAGGTTTAGGCGAGAGCCTCAACATTGCGTGCAATGGGCTGTTTCCTACGTGCCACCTGAGTTCCTCAAGAGCTTGTAATCGTGGGTCTAATACTGGAGCTGTCATTTTATTGCATAAAAAAGGAGCCTCTGATACGTTCAGAGGCTCCTTAAGGTTACGTGTCTATATTTTAATTAGCTATCACGCACACATGTCAGGGTTGCCTCCTTTTGGTGGACAACAACAGCAACATGTATTTAGTGCAGTAAGCATAATACAAATATGATACAATTATTTCGAAAATCAAAATGAATTACCGAAAAAGTTCGACGAATAGAAGTTTTTGGCCTATTAAAACCTACCTCAATATGCTAAATCGTTCACTATCAAGCTTGAGAAGCACAGCAATTAAGAAAGTGAATCCCAGCAATGATGAACCTCCGTAACTGAAAAAGGGGAGTGGAATTCCGATGACCGGGGCAAGTCCGAGCACCATTCCTATGTTTACAAGCAAATGCATGAACAGAATGCTCGCGACTCCATACGCGTAAATTCGAGTGAATTTGGATCTTTGCCGCTCTCCGATAAAAATTATGCGCAGGATGAGGAATGTGAACAGAAGAACTACAATCGAACTACCTAAGAAGCCCCACTCTTCGCCTACGGTACAGAAAATAAAGTCGGTTTCTTGTTCAGGCACGAAGCTGTATGCAGTCATAGGTCCATGCATCCAACCTTTCCCGGTGAATCCTCCACTCCCGATAGCCGCCTTAGCGTGTCTAATATTATAGTCGGCGTCTGGATTGTTTACGTCAATGCCGAAGAGGACATGAATCCGTTCTCTTTGGTGTGACTTAAGGACATTCTCCATTCCCATATGAAGCCCTATAGAAATGAATAATCCGAAAACAACACTCGCAATTCCCCAGCGAGTTAGGTATGGTCTCTTTCTAGGAACGGTAAGCTCCCGGAAAAGATAAATTGCTCCAGTCCCTACAATCACCCACAAGATCCAGAAAATTCCTATACCGGATTCTTGCCCTATGTAGGGGTAGTGAACGGAAGTGACTCCTATCAGTATGGTCGTAATTGCTATGAGGAGACTCGCGAATCCTACGATGAGAACGTTACCACTAAGCCCCTCTCGATAGAAAACGAAAATGAAGCCGGCGAAAACGATAACCGTTCCGGCGTCGGGTTGTAGTAGTATAAGTAAGGCTGGGAGACCGATAATGAGAAAGGAGAGAACTCGGACTTTGAGGCTCCTCCATTTTGTGGAGTCTCGAGATAGATACCATGCGAGTATTAATGCAGTGGTGGGTTTCGCAAATTCACTCGGCTGTAGGCTGAAACTTCCCAGTGCAAACCAAGACCTAGCACCGCCAATTTTCTTCCCGATAATAAGTACAGCAACAAGGAGAATTAACGTGAGGACGTATTGTAGAACGGACGTTCTAATAAAGAAATCACTTTCTATATTAAGGATGAGATATGCCAAACCCGAACAAATAAAGATCCACATTAATTGCTTTCCGCCTTTGCCACTCCAATCGAGCCACTCGGCTAATTCAACATTAGAAGTTGCGCTAATGATATTTATCCATCCGAAAAACATCATTAATGCTACTATAGATAAGGTCGTCCAATCTAAGTTTTTGAGTATTGAAGATTTCCTACTATTCATGCTGGAAATTTATAATACGCTCCTCCCTAGCAACGTTAGTAATGGTGTCGTTGAGATACTTTTCGATTAGCAAACCTGCAATAGGTGCGGCCCAAGCCCCCCCCGCACCTGCATGTTCTACATACACGCTTAAAGCGATTTCGGGATTGTCTCTAGGAGCAAATGCCATAAAAACACTATGATCTTCAAGGTCACCGTTTTGGACTGTTCCGGTCTTACCGCAAATAGTAATTCCCTCAACTTTCGCGCGCGAGCCGGTTCCGTGTTGACCCTCTATTACGTTTTGCATAGCATTCACTACGGGGTCGAAATATAGGGATGGTACACTCATGTAGTGTATCGAATCTAGACCCTCCGGCTTACCCAAACCTCCGACATCTCTTACTGGATGTGGCTCTAGAAAATATCCTCTATTCGCAATAATAGCAGCAAGATTTGCAATCTGAAGGGGTGTCGTCAGAAGTTCCCCTTCTCCAATTGAAATCGAAAAAATCGTAGAATATCCCCAGTGATTTTTCCCATAAATCCCATCGTAATATTCAGAATTTGGGATAGAACCCGCACGTGTGCCGGGAATGTGTCCTCCGAGGTTTGTCCCAAACCCAAATTCTTTTATCCTCGTATTCCAATGCGTCAGTCCTAATGAGGCGTCTTCAAGTTTGTTTTCACTTCTTCCCCTTTGAACTACCCGTCTCATTACCTCGTAGAAATAGGGATTACATGAGTGTGTAATTGCATTAGTAAGGTCGTCTGCATAGTGGGGACCGTGGCAACCGATAATAGAACGGTTGCATTCGATAACTGTCGATGTGGAAATGACCCCTTCGTCCAAAGCGATTAAGCCCTGAACCATTTTAAAAATCGAACCCGGCCTATACGTACCCCTCAACGCTCTATTGTAAAGTGGTTTCCACGAATGTCTACGAAGACTATCATAAACAGCACCTCGTCGCTTTCCCGTCAAGCTATTTCCTGAATAGAAAGGAGAGGAAACCATGGCTAGGATTTCACCTGTTTCTGGCTCAATAGCGACTACGCTTCCTCGCTTCCCTCTTAATAATTTCTCGGCGTACTTCTGCAATTCTAAATCTATAGTCAGAGTGACATCCTCGCCCGGTATCGGCATCGTGTCGAGTTCACTTAATGTCTGCTGCACGTTATTTCTCACATCCACTATGTGAAATCGAGCACCTGTTCGACCTCGAAGATCCTTTTCGAATTTAGCTTCAAGCCCGGACTTACCTTTATAATCCCCCAAATGATAAAAGGCATCGTCCTTCATATCCTTTCGGTCAACTTCTCGATATTCGCCCAGGAGGTGTCCAGCTACTCCCGCCACGTTAGAACGAATAGACCTAGTTCGAGATCGAATCCCTGGAAATTTCATTAACCCCTTCGAGATTTTCGCATACTCCCTCGCGCTAAGTTGTTTCTCTAAAACAGAAGGCACGTACCGAGAATAAGCAGCCGCTTTATCTAGCCTTCGAGTGAGTTCTTCGATCTCAAGTCCCAATAACACTGCTAAAGCTGTCGTGTCAAGATCTTTTGCTTTGCGAGGCGTTATAAGCAAGTCGTAGCTAGCGATGTTCGTTACAATAAGCTCACCGTTTCTATCTAAGAACTGACCCCTCATCGGATCTAAAGTCTCCCTTTCCTCTGTCAACTGTCCCGCATAGTTTGACCAGTCAGAACTAATGAGTTGAAGATGTGTGAGTCGAGCAATAAAAATAATAGCTATTACAACAACGATAGCACCGAAAACTACGCTTCTATCTTGTAATCCCGACCTACTCATGAC
>DQRJ01000074.1 GCA_015663855.1 Flavobacteriales bacterium
AATGATTGTTAGTGAGATCTTTTAGGGCTTCGCTTTGTCTCTTAGCAAGGGGGTACCGCCCACTCATCAAGTACGCTTGAAAGGTTGATCTCTCTCAGGCGCTTTGCTTTGTATTCTGCTTTTTTGATGAAAAAAACCGCCTGGTGGGGCGACTCTTTTCTTTTGTTGTACCCGAAGTGGGAATCGAACCCACACTCCTTGCGGAACACGAGTTTGAGTCGTGCGCGTCTACCAGTTCCGCCATTCGGGCGAATGGGGACGACAAAAGTAATGTAGAGAAGGGGTAATCACACCTATTCGCCGAAATTTTCCCAAGCCGAAATAGAGGGGGTCGAGATTTTCATCTCGGATATGGGGAGAGAGGCGAGTTCGTTATTGCGTTTCTCGAGCCAAACCTTGCGGGCTCGAAGGTCTTGGTGGGTCGCGCTTCCTGGGATGTGTCGACATTTTTGGGCGACATCCCAGCTTTTTAGGACCGTGGTTAAGCCGTCTTTCGCGAGGTGGGAGAGTCTGACCGTCATCTCGGAATCGCCAGAACGGCGGACCGATAAAAAGCCGCCCGCTCGTTCCCACGCAAATCGCGAGTGAATCGATGGGCAATGTCCGAAATAGGCGTGGAGGGGTGTTTTAAGATCTATGTCGTAGCGTTGTAGGAAAGGTCGAACTGAGCCCTCCTGCCCGCCTAATACGGAGAGGACGTGGTTGAGCCAGCCGGGTGTTGCGACATCGTCAGGGTCGATAAATGTTACGTGGGTCCAGTCTTTGCAAGAGTCGAGCAAGAGCGAAGCGGAAATTCCCGTGTTGCGAGCTATGTAAGCCCCTGAATTTTCGAGTAGGTGGATCGCGTGAATGCGTGGATCGAGATCGGTTAGGGCTGTGATGACTTTGGTCGCGTCTGGAGAGGTTGATTTATCGTCGACAATGAGGAGTTGCCAGTTAGAATGGGTTTGGGATAAGAGGCTGGAAACACAGTCGGGGAGAAAGCGTGTGTGGTTGTAGTGGGCGCACACGACTAGGACCTTCATCTCGGAGAGTTTCTCGGATGAGAGAGGGGCGTTGGATGCGAATTTGTGGCGTAGAGCGTTGGCTTCTCGGCGGTATAAAAGGGTTTGTATTTTTGTGGTTATTCCTCTTTTTCTAAGCCAAATCACCACGGGCACACGTATACACTCGGGTACTATTTTTCTTAAAAGAGAGACCTTCACGATTACGTTTTTTTAGAGTCCGCTGGCTCGTATCCTAACGACTCAGCATATGATTCTATTTCGGACGCGAGCTCGAAGTCAATTGATCTCAATTCCTCCCATGATACGGGCGACTTTCGATTCGTGTGCTTATATCGCCTCCACTGAGTGATGGGCCCTACTTTCGGATTGAATAGAGCGTTTGAAGTTCGCGCCGAACCCGTGTTTGCGCCGTGACGCGCTCTATCGTAAGCCGCCCTCCATTCTTCGGGACTTACATCCCAACCCAGTTCGTTTAGAATCTCTGGGGGGGCGTTTTTTAAGTCTTCAAGCCTCCATGTAAAGCTCGACTTCTCCCCTGCTCGAACGTTCCAATCTAGCCAATGTCGCATCGCCCTATGCATAATTCTGCGGGGCATCTTCTCTATGGCAGGGCTGTTTTCGGTTATGTATTTCCAGCTAGCTCTATTAAAAGTGGTAAGAGATCCTATCGCTTTTAAGGGGTCTCGAACTTGGTGTCCGATAGCGAAAGTGTTGTCTAATTTGTTCCCTCCTGGGCCATAAACCGCATCGTCACAATCTGGGACTAAGCACCACGAAGCGATACCATCCGCCCCGAATTTTTCGTGCAGCACATCTTTTCCCAGCTCGTGAAGAACCGCCGCGAAGAAGTTCGTTCCTGACCTCCCCGTCCCTATGACAGCAATTTTATTTTTAGGCGAGTTCACTACTTTCTGTGTTTATTGGGCCGAGAGCTTTATGCGAAAGGTTGTTCCTACTCCTACTTCTGATTTGTGAAGCGTGATCTTTCCTCCATGGTATTCTTCAACGATACGTTTTACAAGCGAGAGGCCTAAGCCCCATCCTCGTTTTTTCGTAGTAAAGCCTGGTGAAAAAACGTCTTTGATATCCGAGCGAGAAATTCCTTTTCCAGAATCTTGTATGTCGATGATTACATTATCACCTGTTTGGGATAAAGTGACGTTAATCACACCCTTGCCTTCCATAGCATCGACCGCATTGCGCAGCAGGTTTTCTAACACCCAGCTGAATAGCGACGCGTTGAAAAGCGCTATGACAGGCTCGCTTGTATCAGCTCCGTAAAGGTTTAGTTCCACTTTCTTACTGATGCGAGGGCGCATATACCCGAGGGTTTGGGTTATAGAAAGACCTAAGTCTTCTGGCTCAAGCTTAGGCTGTGAGCCAATCTTGCTGAACCTGTCGGTGACGGTATGAAGGCGCTTTACATCCTTCTCCATTTCTAAAAGCATACTCGTATCCGCGCCATCTTTCTCCTTCAAAAGGTCCACCCACGCCATTAAAGAGCTGAGAGGTGTGCCTAATTGGTGTGCCGTTTCCTTAGCCATGCCTACCCAAACCCTGTTCTGCTCTGCTCTTCTAGAACTACTAAAAACAAGATAGGCCGTCATTAAAAAGGCCGCGATAAGTATGAGCTGAATAATCGGATAGTACTGCATTTGGGTTAAAACGTAGCTGTCCTCGAAGAAGATGAGTCGCCGACCTTCCCCTGGCAGAACGACCTCAAGCGGAGGGTTTATATCGGCCATTTTCGATAATCTAAGCTGTAAAAGCTCCGGGTCGGCAAGCGTTTTCTGTGCGATCCCTCTGGAGTTTAGGACTTCCGTTCTTTCGAAATCAGTCATAATCACCGGCACAGAAGCGCTGTTAAGGATGGTCTCCGAAACGAAGGACGAGATGAGCTCGGCCATGGCTTCTTTTAATTCCTTTAGCCGAACGCTTTCATCGTAGTAAACGGTATGCCCCACCTCTTCAAAGCGAATCGGCTCGAACCGGGAAGCCATTTCGTCTCGTAGGCTGTCGAAATTAGAAACTTTCGCGCCTAGGTTGATGTCGTATAGCTTCCTTCCTGAATCGTCATAGATTAAGACAGGGACAGTTTTATTTGACCACAGATAGTCTGTCACGAAGGTTAGGTCCATCCCGCTTGGTGGGTTGTCGATTATCCTGTACGCGTCGGCTAATCGGTCCGCTTTCTTCCTCTCGTCGGCCTCTAATTCGCTGAATAAATTCTCCGTATATGCGACTAAGTGGCTCCTTTGTATAATTGCCTCAGACCAAACCTCAACCTTCGCCCTCTCCTCAATTCTTACCCTTTTCGTTAGCGAGCTAGCATACCAAAGTGTCGCTCCAACTATTACTGCTGCTGCAGCTAGAAGGAATCTTTTCCACCTTTGTTTTTTCGCTCTTGCTTGCATTCGTATTCTATGCTAAGTATGCCTAATCGTAAGCCGAACAATGTTCCGCTTTCTTGCTGCCCCTATCGCACGCGCTTAATGCTATAGTGATTTCATGAGAGCTCGCCGAAGCAATTCTAATGTCAGAAATTCCGAAATCATACGAATACCCCACTTTTATATAGTCAAATAACGCAAGTTGGAGGTGTGCAATAACGGCGGTTTGGTTTCTATACCCCACGCCTAAAGAAATAAGGTCGTCGTAAACGACATTACAAGTAACATCAAGGGCTGGAATAAGACCCTGGACCACGCGCATTTGCGCTGAAGGCCTGAACACGAACCTGCCATCAAGCTCTATAGATGTTCCCCCTGTTGCGACTACGTGTCGAGACGTCTTCGTGCTCAAGGTCATATTCGAGAGCTCCGCGGCTGTCGCGTTAATCATTGTAACTCCGATAAAGCTATGTTCATCTTCATACCAAAGACCTGCGTCTATGGTGGGAAATAGAAATTGTGTCGCACCTATTACAGCTGGATCATTCGCGACTTCTACGTCCGGAAAATCCAATCTTCCTGTGCTAAGTCTATGTTGAACAACTCCTACAGATAGTCCTGAGCTTAGCCACCCGCCTGACGATAGTTGGATCTTATAGGCGTAAGCAAGCGACAACGACGTTGTTCCCCACGGTCCTGCTTCGTCTGTTTCTATACGGCCTCCAACTCCGTGAATGCTGTTTTCTGTTTGGCCTAAACGACCGGAAAGACTAGCAAAAGAGTAGGCTGGGGCGCCTTCAAAACCGGCCCATTGATTGCGAAAACCCATTCGCATATCTAAGCATTGCTTATTTCCTGCCGCAGCTACGTGATCCTGAAAAGGAGTCATTAGGTAGTTCGAACGAGATGGGATTTGTTGCGCGAATAGAGATGTCGTTATAAAAAACGTAGCTAATGCGCTTATAAAGAGTGTCAAGTATCTCATCTTATTACCGCTACATTACCCGTTATTGGATCAAGATCCACCCCCGGTTCGTTCAACTCAATAATGTAATAATATGTTCCTGCAGGAACTTGTGTACTCCTACGCTTACCGTTCCAGGCATTCGGGTACGCTATACTTCGAAAGACCTCCTGGCCCCATCTATCATAAAGCGTCAGTCTTGAACGGGTATAGGACGAAAGCCCTGTTATTTTCCAGTAATCATTTATCCCGTCGTCATTAGGCGAGAATGCGTTAGGAACATCTATATCTGTTCCTACAACGATTAAAACTTGATCGGAGTATTCGCATTGTTCCACAAACCCTATAACTTCAAATACGGTGGTTGAAGGAGGGGTAACTATTACTGAGTATGCTGACGGGTTGTCCACATATTCTGCTGGAGACCAAACATATCCTAATCCTCCATTCCCCCCTAAGACATCCAGGCTTGCGGATTCAAGATAGCTAATGTTCGCAGGACAGCACGCTTCAATAGAAAGTGGCTCTCCTGAGGCGTAGATTGTTAGATCACATGGGAGAGGAACAATTCCCGTGTTTATTGAGATTAACACCAGATAGTCCGTGTTTACAAATAGGCTGGAGGTGGTTATTTCAAAATCTTCCGATGAAGATGCGCATTCCGAAACCGCGTTATATAAAATCGTGTTGCATGGGTCTAGCGCGCTCGGCTCAACGACTATCGCTTCGAGTGTCATTCCATTACAATCTAGTCCCGAAAAGGAAATCGTCACCCCCTCGCTAGAGCTTAGATATGTCGTATGGAATCTAACTACTGTTACGTTATTGCCTGTAAGACAGCTGTCAATATCCAGACCGGAAAAACTCGCTAGTTCAAAGCTGGAAATTGGAACTGATTCATTGCCACAAATTTCTGTGGGGTTATCACAGGTTTGGGCTAAAGTGATGTGCGGGAAAAGCGCCACAAAAAATGCGACGAAAGTCAATTTGTACATACTACTAAACGAATTCGTTTGCATATTTCGCATATTCGAAAGTTAAGGCTTCAACTATGCCTCAAACGCCACTAAGAGCTCACCCTTTTCAACAGCCATTCCTGACTTAGCGGGGACATCTTCAATCGTTGCGCTAAAGGCCGCTTTTATTACGTTTTCCATCTTCATTGCCTCTAAGACAAGGAGGGAGTCGCCCGCTTTTACTGACTGTCCCGGCTCAACTAGCACGCTTAAGACCTTGCCTGGCATAGGGGCGCAAAGATGTAAATCTGCTTCGGTGTCTGTTGTGGACATGCCCATTTTGTCTAAAAGCAGGGCTCTTTCGTCGAGAACCTGAACCTCCCTTTGTACTCCTTCTACTCTAACAATCATGTTTCCCGATGCATCAGGTCCTTCGACGGCTTCAACTTCGTAGTTTTTCCCATCTATTCTCACTTGGAAGACGCCCTCCGATTTGCGAGTCCACTCCCAATTACTCGAAGCATCCTCAGAAATTTCAATTATTTTATCGTCCCAACGAATTTCCATTGCCATAGTGCGAAGATAACGCTGTTCCCCCCGACATTGCGCCCATGTCTGGAATCTACGTTCACGTCCCCTTCTGCAGAACCGCTTGTCATTATTGTGACTTCCACTTTTCTACATCCCTTTCTAGGGTGGAGTCTTATGTGAAAGCATTGTTGAAAGAGATAGAGCTGAGGCAAGAAAGTGGGGAGTGGGACGGTTTGGTTTTCGATACGCTTTATTTCGGTGGGGGTACGCCTTCTGTATTAAGCTCGGACGATTTAAAGTTGATTGTTGAGGGTATTAATCGAGCGTTTCGAGGGTCCTCTGGCTTTTCGTCAGAATTTATCGAATCTACTATCGAAGTGAACCCCGAAGATGTGAACGAAGAGTCGCTGAGGGGGTGGCGAGCAGCGGGGTTCAACCGACTTAGTATAGGAGTCCAGTCATTTCATGATTCTCAATTAAGTTGGATGAATCGAAAACACTCTGGAAAAGAGGCTTTTCGTGCGGTCGAACTCGCTTCTAGAGCGGGATTCCATCGAATTTCCCTAGACCTTATTTATGGATTGCCCGAGTCTGATGGGGATTGGCAAAAGACCGTAGAAATGGCGCTATCTCTTCCCATAGATCATATCAGTTGTTATGCTTTAACCATAGAACCTAAAACGGTTTTAGGTGCGCGAATTAAGAGTGGTGTTGAAATTGAAATGCCCGATGAGAGGTTAGAAAAAGATTACGCCATCATCTGCGATGAAATGAGAAAGGCCGGGTTCGATCACTACGAGGTTTCCAATTGGGCGAAAGGTGTGAAAAGTCGAGCGGTGCACAACTCGTCATACTGGTCTGGGGCGCCCTATCTCGGATTAGGTGCTGGAGCTCATGGATTCCGATCAAATATTCGATATTCCGTTATCTCAAACAATCCGCTTTACATATCCGCCATCGAAGCAAAAAAACTTCCCGATACAGAAGAAACTCTATCAAACAAGGATCGGTGTAACGAGGTGTTAATGACGGGGCTCCGTACAGCTAAGGGGGTTGATTTCAAGGCGCTGGAAAAGACGTGGGGATACAATCCGGCAAAGCTTAATCCTAAGGAGTGGAAATCTAGAATCGAGGCTGGCGACATTGTTCAAACTAAGGCGGGCGAAGAAACTGCATTCCGAATACCTGAAAACAAATGGCTCATAGGAGATAGCATTGCCACTGATTTCTTCGTAACTTAATAGGATGAAGTTTTTCGAATCGACCCTATTCTTGCTGATTACCGGCCTTATAAATCCTGTTTTTTTAGCCCAAAGCACTATTACCCTAGACAATCATTTCGAAGATTGGGCGGGAGTTCAAACCTGGACCTCAAATACTGGGGGAAACATAAATGAAGTTGCGATAGCACACACAAGCGAGTGGGTTTACTTCTATATCAAGACGACAAATGAAGTGGCTATCGATGAGACGACATTACCGAATTCGATTCAACTAGTAATTGATTTCGACAACAACGCCGGAACAGGTAGTGACTATCAGGGCTTAGGTCTCGGGGCGGAAATGGTGATAAACTTCCCTACTCGAGCTGTAACTCTTTTTGATAGTTCCGGAGGTTCGTCTGGGCCAGGAATTAATGATGTAGGCGTCCATGTTTCGCCAGTTTATAGCGCGACTCAATTTGAAATTGCTATTGACAGGACGCTTGTAAACCTTAACGATGGAGTGATGAAATTTATCTGGTATGAGTCTTCAGGCGGAGCTGAAGTCCCAAGCGCAGGCGCAACACATACTCTCACAAGCTACAGCCCGGCTATAGTTACTACGGCTATTGAAAAGGCTCCTGGGACGGAGATTCGCGTCGCTTTTTGGAATGTGAATCGCAGATTAGACGAGCCTTCTGCCCAATCTTCTGTGGAAAGGATTTTTAACGCCACTCAGCCTGATATAATAGGTTTTTCTGAAGTTGATGATGTGAGCGCAACGTTCGTTACTGGATTGTTAAACGGCTGGATGCCGCTGCCTAACGGAGCAAGTTGGAATGTGATAAAGGATGATTACGATCTGATGATCGCTAGTCGGTTCCCTATAGCTTCTACATATCCTGCCATTGATAGACAACTGCCGGGGGTTATTAGTACTGAAAGTGTTTGGGGGGTTCCTATGCTATTCACCAGCTCTCACTTGAAGTGTTGTAGTGGTGATGCGCTTAGGCAACAACAGGCTGATGAATACATGGCTTTTCAGCGTGACGCAATGACTACTGGCGGCATAATTGACATCCCCCAAGGCTCGCCTATCATCTATGGTGGCGACTTAAACATGGTGGGCCTCGCCGGACCCATAAATACTCTGGAGACGGGGAATATTTCAGATAATGGACAGTTTGGGGCGGATTTCCAGCCCGATTGGGATGGCACCGATATGCTTCAGCTTGATGCACGCCAAACCGATAGGCTTATGGACTACACTTGGAGAAGTGATTGGTCTTCATATATGCCGGGTAAGCTCGATTACATTATCCTATCTGATGGAGTTGTAGATGTTTTGCGTCAATTCACCCTTCAAACTTCTGACCTTTCCGCTGCCAGGTTAGCGCAGTACGGCCTTCTGGCGGGTGATGATTTGGATGCTTCGGATCACTTCATAGTGATTGCCGACCTCGCTCTTTCGGGCGGTACGACTCAGCAAGACACTGATGGAGATGGGGTGAATGACTCTGTAGATAATTGTCCCGATTTTGCTAATACGAATCAAAACGATTTCAACTCTGATGGTTTTGGAGACGCTTGTTCAGACACGGATTTGGATGGTTTAACCGATGAGCAAGAGATTCAAATTCTCGGAACAAATCCTCTTCTTCAAGATACAGACGGGGACGGGCTCACCGATGCTATTGAGTTATCGCTTTTTATTACAGACCCTCTTCTTTACGATACTGACGGCAACGGATTAAGCGATGCGGAAGACCTTCTAAACGGGGGGGTAGATGTGCCAGCGTGTACTGGCGATGCTAACGGCGACGGAACGGTAACGGTAAGCGATCTGCTATTGATTCTTTCTACTTTCGGGAACATTTGTTAATTCCGAACGAACCTTATTGCTCCCACGCCTAATTCGGTGCTGACGTTAATAGTATAGATTCCAGATCTCAATTGCGTAGTGTTTATTTCGAAAGCTTTCGAGCTTAGAGCTCCTTCGCTTAGAACTACTCTTCCCTGAAAGTCTATTACCTCCCACCCTATTACAAGAATCTCCGAAGCGATATTAATCGTTTCCGATGTCGGGTTAGGGTAAGCCATTAGGTGTAGTCTCGAAATTTCGTCAATCCCCACCCAGTTCGAAACGATATCAACTGTAGTTTGGTCGCTACAATTCCCGTCCGTACTAAACGCCGTGAGCGAAATTGAGAACGTCCCGCTCTCGGTATATGAATGGCTCGGCGTTTCGTCACTATACGACTCTCCGTCGCCCATGTACCACAGGTACGAACTCGCTCCCGTACTGAGGTTAGTTACTTCTATCGGGCCTTGTGAACCGTCCCACGGAGATACTACGGAGAAATCGGCATTGACGGGGTCCGTTAAATCGAACTGGCCTCGTGGGGAGATCGTGTATCCGTCAACAAAGGGCGAACTCGGATCGCGCTGACCTCCTATTCCGGTTACCCCGAAAGTGCCTATGGGCACAGGGGTGCCGAAAAGGTCGGTGTTAGCGTCGATTCGCATAATTATTTCCTGAGCACCGAACGAGAGTCGCACGTCAAAGCCCGGAGTGGTATTCGTCCAGTCCGATGAGTCAACGAGCTCCGCACATTTCAAAGTGATGATTCTAGATTCTGTTTCCTCGTCCATCTCAAATACAAATTGAGGTGTGTCCGACGGGAATCCGCTGCCTTCAAAGAGGAGAGTATCAATTCGGATTTGGGCTAAGCCCAAGTACTGGTCAATAACGCCTCTAACGCGAATGCTATCACCCTCGACTACAGAATACCCGAAATTACTTACAGGGCTGAAAACATTGATTCCGTTAGTTGGGTCGATCAAAGTAAACTGAAGGCCAGAGGGATAATCATTCCAGCCGTGCACTATTCCGCGCAGTTCACAGGCTGTGCCTATGCTGTCGAGAACGCCCTGAGGATTCACGCCTCTCACTTGATTTATTTCATAAACTGGGTAATCAAGGTCTGAAGGAAGGATGTGAATTACTAGCGTGTCTATTCCTAA
>DQRJ01000133.1 GCA_015663855.1 Flavobacteriales bacterium
AGACCTCAATTGAAGTTTTGTCAAGAGTTACATCAACTCGGTCACCATTATCTATGTATGTGATAGTAGGAGTTATTTCACCCGCCGTAAAACCCGTCTCAGGTGAGAGGGTCAAATTCACAAATATTTCGTCAGTATTCAAATCACTCCAAAGAAGAGATATATGCTTGTCCCCGAAAGTTACTTGTGCGTTTTGATCATCTATTATTGATACTGACAATCCAGTAGGTATTTGAAATACTAGTTGTGTAAGGCCGACGATTTCATCAGTCTGAATTCTTATAGAATAAGGAGTCTCGAGGCCTATTGAAGTTGTGCTGACTGAATTGACTTCATGAACAAAGCCAGGTCCGCCAAGCCCGTTAAAAATAACGAGCCATATGCCGATTAATATGGAAGTGTTGCTAGTAAGCATGTCTTTATGAACTCTGCTAAATTCGTGAGTTTTCGTCTAGGTAAGACATGGTGAAGCGTGGTTTTACCAACACACATAAACTCGAAACTGTAGAAAACAATAACAGTACAGGAGGTTTATGTAAAAAACTGGAAGCGAAATTTATGAAAAAGAAAATCCCGCACTGACGTTTCAATGCGGGACCAACTTAACCAAATTATCACTTGATGCTTAGCATAATGCTAAACTCACTTAAATTCGGTACAAAGATATAACAAAAGTTGCCTACCCCCTAATTGAGGGGGTGGAATTTATGGATATTTATCAAAAAACGATGTTTAATTAAATTCAGCGATGATTTAGAAGGTAAATACTTCCGTTGTGTGTATCTTTGCCGTCCAATTTTGAGAGATGAAAAAAGGAATCCACCCAGAAGACTACCGCACTGTTGTTTTTAAAGATATGAGTAATGAGTTCGCTTTCTTAAGCCGCTCGACTACTCAAACGAAAGAAACTATCAAGTGGGAAGATGGAAATGAGTACCCGCTTATTAAAGTAGAGGTTAGTTCAAAATCCCACCCGTTCTACACAGGTAAGGCTCAATTCGTTGATACTGCCGGTAGAATTGATAAATTCCGTCAGAAGTACGGTAAATTTGATAAGAACAAGAGCGAAGAAAAATAAACGTTTCTTCCTTTATGATATTTAAAAAGCTCACTTTTTGGTGGGCTTTTTCATTGTGAAATACTTTACTAAACTTTACGCGCCGCTTTTCTAATAGTGATGGGTGTGTGAGTTGAAATGGTCAAACCATAACCAATGTCTCCTTTCTTTCTTGGTGTATCTGAAAGTAAATTAATGTTCCTTATTCCTAGATCTCTAACTATTTGAGCACCGATTCCATAATCTTTAGAGTCAAACGGGTGAAAAACACCGGATCTTTTTTGCTCTTTATGGTATTCAGAATAAGCTTTTAATTCCGCTGCAAACCCTCCTCCTTGGTGTAGTTTGTTAATGAAGACTATTACTCCATATCCAATTTCTTCAATCTTCGCCATTGCAGCATGCAATTGTGGTCCTTTGCCGAGATCAGATACTTGAAAGATATCACCTATCATACTAGATGCATGTACTCTAACAGGTACAGGAGTTTCTGTGTCCCAGGACCCTTTGTATAGTGCAAGGTGCTCAACTTCGTCAGTCAATTGTTTATAAGAGATTGCGGAGAAAGGACCGAAAGCTGTGTTGAGTTGTACTTCCGCGGTTCGTTCTATTAAAGTTTCATGTTCTAGTCTATAAGCAATAAGGTCTGCAATAGACACTAACTTCATGTCGTGTTTAGTAGCTAGCTCCTTTAGTTCAGGTAGCCGAGCCATGGTTCCATCCTCGTTTAGAATCTCAACAATTACTCCAGCAGGTTCAAAACCCGCCAGTCTTGAGAAATCTATAGCGGCTTCAGTGTGTCCGTTTCTTCTTAAAACACCTCCTGCTTTTGCTCTTAAAGGAAAAATGTGTCCAGGCTTCCCCAGGTCGTCAGGGTTAGTTGATGTATCGATCAGTGCCTTAACGGTTTTCGATCTATCACTAGCGGATATGCCAGTAGTACACCCATGCCCTAGCAAGTCAACAGAAACTGTAAAAGGGGTCTCAAATGCAGCATTGTTCGATGTAACCATTAGGTCTAGTCCTAAAGCATCACATCGGCTTTCAATTAAAGGGGCGCAAATCAAGCCGCGGCCATGAGTCGCCATGAAGTTTATTACTTCTGGGGTGACGTTTCTTGCTGCAGTTAAAAAGTCACCTTCGTTCTCTCGATCTTCATCATCAACTACGATAATTACTCCTCCAGTACGAATAACTTCAATTGCTTCTGTAATAGAATCTAAAATAGGCATCAGACAAAGGTAGCATTGATACCTTTGTAATATGGTAAAACCTGTAGTTGCTTTTGGCGATCCTGTTTTAAAGGCAGAAGCCGTAGAGATAGAAAAGAATCATTCAGGGCTTAATTCCTTGATAGAAGACATGTGGGAAACCATGTATGATGCTGAAGGAGTGGGGCTTGCGGCGCCTCAAGTAGGTGAGTCGCTTCGTTTGTTTGTAGTAGACGGAGCTCCTTTCAGCGAAGGAGACGATGGTGATAAGGAGTGTGATGGATTTAAGAGAGTTATGATAAACCCTGTAATCTTCGAACTATCAAGCGATCAATCGGTAATGGAAGAAGGCTGTTTATCAATTCCAGGCATTCGTGAAGGTGTTTCTAGACCAAACTCGATTAAAATTGAATACTTCGATGAGAACTGGGAGTTAGTGGAAGAGCATTTAAAAGGAATTGCCGCTAGAATAGTTCAGCACGAATATGATCACCTCGACGGAATTATGATAACAGATCATATTACGACTGAAAAAAGGCGATTGTTACACGGTAAATTGAGGGATATCGGTTTAGGAAAAGTTCCCGTAGACTATAGAATGCGCTTACCTAAAGGGAAGATTAGATGAGGTTAGTTGTTTTTTCAATATTTACTTGTATTCTGATTGGATGCGGAGAAAGTAATGGCGTTGAGGAAGAAAACCTTTGCGTCAGTTTAAAATCGCAAATTGTTGAGTTAGAATCAAAAGCTGGAGAAACGGATGAGTTTGATCTACACTTAGCAAATGAATTAATGAGGACTTATGCAAGTTTTTCAAATGCATGCACTGGGGATTCACTCGTGCCTGAGTATCTAATGAGGCGAGCGGATCTTCTAAGGGGTGCAGGCAAGATTCACGAGTCTATTCGGCTTTTTGAATCTATACATGATGGTTACCCCACTTATGAAAACAAGGTGTTATGTGCGTTCCTTACGGCTTACCTATATGAGACTGAATTGTTGGATTTTGAGATGTCAGAAAAGCTGTACAATAAGATTATAGAATTGTATCCCAAATCACATGAAGCCGAGTTGGCTAAAGTGTCTTTGAAGTATTTAGGCAAATCCCCTGAAGAACTAGTTAGGAAATTCCAAGAGAATCAGTAAATTGCGCAATATGTGGCGCTCAATGAATTACATGCTGGCTTGGACTATTCCTGCATCTGGAGTGGTTGCTTTGTCGTCCACTGGGATATTCGCTTGGTCGAGCTTGTTATTCGCATTCGGTGTGCTGCCCATTTTAGACCAAATCATTCCTTCAAACTCCCGAAACCTCGATCCTACAGCTTTGAAGGAAGTTGAATCCGATGGGGTGTACGATTTTATAGTTTGGGCTGTCTTTCCTATGCAGTTAGGTTTGTTAGTTTGGTTCTTACTCACAATTTCGAATCCCGAATTATCGGCAACCACTTTCTATGGTCGAATTGCGAGTATGGGGGTTTTATGCGGCGTAACGGGAATAAATGTAGCACACGAATTGGGACACAGAGCGAGTAAAAAATCACAATTCGTAGCGAAGATTCTCCTTGCTACATCTATGTACACCCACTTCTATGTCGAACATAATTTCGGACATCATAGAAATGTCGCTACTCCATTAGATGCAGCAAGTGCTACAAGAGGTCAATGGCTTTTCCCCTTTGTTGTCAAGTCATTTATCTTCGGTTGGATCAGTGCTTGGAATATCGAAGCGAAAAGATTAAAGAGGAAAGGATACAATACTATAGGTGTTCATAATGAAGTATTAGTTTGGCAGCTTGTACAGTGGACTGCATTAGCGTTGTGTTTTTACTTTTTAGGTATTACTATAGGATGTGCTTGGTTAGCGGCTGCTTCAATCGGAGCATTCTTACTTGAGGCTACGAATTATATAGAACATTATGGTTTGGTTAGGAAAAAAGTTTCAGACCACAGATTTGAAAAGGTTGAAGTTCATCATTCATGGAATTCTAATCATATAATGGGGCGGATTATTCTGTTCGAACTCACTAGACATTCGGATCATCACTTCGCACCAAACAAATCTTATCCAACGTTAAATAGCCCTGAAGGCTCTCCACAGCTACCATTGGGTTACCCGGGGATGATTTTGCTGTCTATAGTTTGTCCTATATTTATAAAAGTTATGGACAACAAGCTAGATTCCTCTAGATAAATAGCTGTGAAGATGCGTTGAATAAGTATTATTGTAGATAAATAAAAACTATGTCTAAACGATTTCGTTCAGGAGTTCTTTTTGGCGATGAAGTTCGCGCTGTTTTTGCAGATGCTAAATCACGTGGGTATGCCCTACCTGCAGTTAATGTCATAGGATCAAATTCGATTAATGCAGTAATGGAAACTGCAAAAGAGGTGAATTCTCCGGTTATTATTCAGTTTTCAAACGGAGGAGCAGTCTTTAACGCTGGTAAGGGTTTAAGCATGGATGGGCAAAAACAAGCTGTTTTGGGCTCAATTGCCGGTGCACATCATATTAATGTTTTAGCAGAAGCTTATGGAGTGCCAGTGATTCTTCATACGGATCATTGCTCTAGAAAACTTCTTCCTTGGATGGATGGCCTAATATCGGCGAGTGAAAAGCACTTTAAGGAAACTGGGCGTCCCTTGTATAGTTCCCATATGATTGACCTTAGCGAAGAGCCTGTTGAAGATAATGTTGCGACTTGTAAAGAATATCTTGCACGAATTGCTCCGATGGGGATGTTTTTAGAGATTGAGTTAGGTGTAACCGGTGGAGAAGAGGACGGTGTAGATAACACTGACATTGATAGCTCAAGACTTTACACTCAACCTGAGGAAATCTCTTATGCTTTCGATCAACTCTCAGAGGTGAGTAATCAATTTACAGTAGCGGCTGCATTTGGAAATGTTCATGGGGTTTATAAACCAGGTAACGTTGAGCTACGGCCCATAATTCTCAAAAATTGTCAAACTTTTATTGCTAAGCAAAACAACCTTGGAGATAGTCCAGTCGATTTTGTTTTTCACGGTGGTAGCGGGTCTTCCCTAGAAGAGATACGTGAGGCAATTAGTTATGGTGTCATTAAAATGAACATTGATACAGATATGCAATGGTCATTTTTAAGTGGTGTTCGTAATTATGTTGAGGGTAATTCCGATTATTTGCAATTCCAAATAGGAAACCCCGATGGTGATGAAAAACCTAACAAAAAATACTATGACCCTCGTGTTTGGTTACGTGCGGGAGAGGTGTCTTTTGTAAACCGCCTTAAGAAAGCCTTCGAGGATTTAAACTGTATTAACCGTAATATTTAATTTATTATTAGTGGCACGCAACCTCTTTATTTAATTTGCGTCTTGTATTCGAATCATTAATCGCCAATTTGGGTTGTTTCGACGAAAAACTATTGAATCAAAACTCCCTACGCTGAAGCTGAAATTTCCATAACACATGAAACGTTATTTACTACTTGCTCTTGCAGCATTAACTACGGGCATTGCCCAAGCCAATTTTGTAGGCCTCGAAAGTGAGGTTTACGCTGAATCCCCATACGGTACTGTGTATCGAGTATATGCAACATTCGACAGTCCTACTGATGAATTAGTTGCTGTTTACGCACTTGAAACATCACCGATGATAGTCGATGTAACCACATCCTTCTATCAAGACGCAGTAGGTGGCCCTCTTGGGAGCACTATTAACCCTGCATTCTTTGGAGCATTCCCTTCTTTAGAGTTTGACAGTTGGTTTACTATCGGATCTGCTGATTCTAACGGAACCAGCGATATTCAACAAGTAGGTATGGATGCCGCTTTCGCTTTATTTGAAGCAGGTGGTGGTTTTAACCTTAGTACTTTTGTTGGAGGTTCATTCTTCCTTATCCCCAGCGTCTCAACCGATGCTGTTGCAGGTGCTGATGGGAGAGTTCTTATAGCTCAAATCACTACTGATGGTGTCGTTAACATGACGATGAATTTCCAGTGGGACGATGTAAACTCAAACACAAGTAACTCTGAAGGAATTTCAATTTCTTTCCCATTCGTTGCAGTTGCTGGGTGTACGAATACTTCTGCCGACAACTACGACCCTGCTGCTACTGAAGACGACGGATCTTGTACGTTTGGTGGTGGATTGTTAACAGGTCTTTCATATGATATTTTTGCTACTGACCCTTTGGGCACAGGCCAAAATACTTATCGTTTATACGCTGATTTTTCTTCACCTAACGTTGAAGTGACTGCTGTATACGGTACTGATAC
>DQRJ01000015.1 GCA_015663855.1 Flavobacteriales bacterium
AAAAAGAGTTGTTTGAGGCACTTAATCCACCTCATGTGGGGATGTATGTTTGTGGACCTACTGTTTACAGTAATGTGCATTTAGGAAATGTGAGAACTTTTCTCTCTTTTGATATTATTTATCGCTACCTCGAATTTATCGGATATAAAGTGAGATATGTGAGGAACATCACAGATGTGGGGCACCTTGTAGGAGATTCTGACGATGGAGAGGATAAAATTGGGAAGATGGCGAGACTGCAAAAGGTTGAGCCGATGGAGATTGTACAGAAGTACACTAATGACTTCCACGATGTGATGCGTGTGTTCAACATCCTCCCTCCTTCTATTGAGCCTACTGCGACGGGGCATATCATAGAACAAATCTCTTCAATTGAGAAAATCATTGAGAATGGATATGCCTATGAAGTGAATGGAAACGTTTATTTCAGCGTGAGGACTTTTAGTGAAGATTACAAATACGGAGAACTTTCTGGGCGTAAGATTGATGAACTTATGAGTAACACTCGCGATTTAGATGGCCAAAGTGAAAAAAGAGATCCCTTAGATTTCGCGCTTTGGAAAAAAGCTGATGAAACTCATCTAATGCAATGGCCGTCACCGTGGGGAATAGGGTTTCCTGGTTGGCATTTAGAGTGTTCTGTTATGAGTAGTAAATATCTCGGTGAGAAGTTCGATATTCATGGAGGTGGGATGGATCTTAAGTTCCCCCATCACGAATGTGAAATCGCGCAGAATGTGGCATCGACCAAGTGCGAAAGTCCCGTAAATTTCTGGATTCACGGAAATATGCTGACCGTTAACGGCCGTAAGATGGCCAAATCAGAAGGTAACGGCTTCACTCCCGAAGAGTTAATTACAGGGAATCACAAGCTTTTAGAAAGGGGCTACACTCCTATGACAGTGCGTTTCTTTATGTTGATGGGTCATTATGCCAGTACTCTTGACTTTTCTAACGACGCTCTTATTGCGGCCGAAAAAGGGCTTTCCAAATTAACAAAGGCAGTTGAGGCGTTGCAAGTATTGAAGCCGACAGCAAACGAAAATGCAGATATTAATGTGGCGGAATTGTCGAACAAGTGCTTCGCTGCAATGAACGACGATTTCAATACGCCAGTACTTATCGCGAATCTTTTCGAAGGCGTGAAGTGGATTAATTCTGCTAGTGACGGAAGGATTGACTTAGGTAAAGACCAAATCGAGGGCTTGAAAACTCTATACAAGGGATTCATGGAAGATGTATTGGGGCTTGCAAAAGAGAGTCAGGAAGAAAATGGAAAAGGAGGCGAAGGAGATTTGGCTTCGGATCTCCTTGATTTACTTGTGGAGTTAAGAACTGATGCTAAGTCGAACAAAGACTACGCGGGAGCGGATCGAATTAGAAATACTTTGAGCGAGCTTGGGGTTACGGTGACTGATGGAAAAGAAGGAAGCTCGTGGTCGCATGAATAGGGTCGTTATTTTAGGAGTTTTAGCAGGGTTTATTGCGCTGTGGGGTTGTGATGAAAGCGGGGGGTCGGGCAAGAATTCGGTTGATATAGATGTCGTTACGGAAAAGATCGTTGCGCCCGAATTTTCAAGCGATTCGGCATATTATTTCATCGAAAAACAAGTGGCTTTCGGACCAAGAGTCCCTAATTCAGAAGAGCACGAAAAATGCGGAGTATGGCTAGCGAACGAACTAAGGAGATTTGGAGCTGAGGTTATTGTGCAGGAGGTGAGATCAAAGGCGTTCAATGGCAAAATCCTCAATTTATCTAATATCGTCGGACAATTTAATCCCGATGCGAAGAAGAGAGTGATGCTGTATGCTCACTGGGACACTAGACCATTTGCGGATAAGGATTCTGTGCGTAGCAACGAACCTATTGATGGAGCGAACGATGGTGGATCTGGTGTAGGTGTGTTGTTAGAAATTGCAAGGCAGTTATCACTACGACCTGCTGATATTGGAGTCGATATTATCTTCTTCGACGGAGAAGATTACGGAAGCCCTGAGGGGACTCCATCCACTAGTACTAGCTATTTGGATTGGTGTTTAGGGAGTCAAGCATGGGCGAAGCAACCGCACCGTTATGGATATAGGGCGAGGTTCGGGATTTTACTCGACATGGTCGGAGCTAAAAGGGCGGCGTTTAATAGAGAGGGAACTTCGATGAGGTATGCTCCGAACGTGGTGAGGAAGGTTTGGACTAGGGCGAAAGAATTAGGACACGGAGACTTATTCAGAAACAGAGAAACGCCCTCAACAGTGGATGACAACCTATTCGTGAGTGAATTCGGGGGGGTACCAAGCGTGAACATTGTGGATTACAGGATGAACGTAATACCTATGGGGTACGGGCCATTCCACCACACACACGCGGATAATATGAGCGTAATCGACAGAGGGACATTGCAAGCAGTCGGAGAAACTGTCCTCTCAGTTGTCTACACTGAGTAGAGCATAACCATATGAGTTCAGGCTCAAGCGAGAGGTGAGTTTATGTAGTTTGGTAAAATCTTACGGCTTCTTTCTATATCATCAATTTTCCTGCTTTCGGTTGGTTCTTTTTATGCCAAATCCGATAACACCGACAAGCTCCTAACTCGTGCTGATAGTCTTGTCGAAGCTGGAAAACCTGTTGCAGCTCTTAGCCTATATAGATCAGTAGGAGAAACTACTCTCGACCTTTGTGATATAGCCAGAGCAGAGGCCGGAAAGGGGTACATCCAACAAAAAGCGGGAAACATCGAGAGAGCGGCTATCGCATGGCGAGCAGTTGAAGAAAACTGCTATATGTGCGCAAGCGACATAAGAAGTGAGCTCGTTTTCAAAACTGTTGAAGGATGGATAAGCCAAGGTGAAGAAACACTAGCTTTCAATCTTTTAGATATTGAACTAGCGAGAAAGCCTAGTGAAAAATGGGATTCCAAATTCCAACTACTTCGATCTAGAATCCATTTTTTAAATGGTAACTGGTCATCCGCAAGAGAGTTATCTACCCCTGATTTTTCTTCCGCAACAATAAACCATGATAGGCTCATACTATGGGTCCAGTCAGGTATTTTGAGTGGTTTAAGCGTAAATGATGCCGGAATCGAACATCTTGAGACAGCTCGCAAAGGCCTTGATAGACTCAAGATAGAAGCCGCTTACGCGAACCTCCACACACTTTTAATCACTGAGAAACGATATGGTGAGGCATTGAGCTGGTCTAAATCTATGCTCATTAATTCTGACCCAGTTTTAAATCCAGAAGGATGGATATTAGGCCAAATGCGTATCGCTACTTCCGCAGAATTAGCCGGTAAACCTCTAGATGCTCTTATTGCTCATCATGAAGCCGTAAGAGCTGCTGAAAATTACGGTAATGACAAATTAACCGCTAGAACCTGTAGAAATAGAGCCCGTTTCGATGCTTCAAGAGGAGATGATAAATCAGCCTATCGCTACCTTCAAAAGGCAGATAGTATAGCAATAGCTATGATCACAGTGGGTAGTTTAGGAAGGGAACCTAAGTCATTTAAAAATCATCCACTTCCAGAATTAGACCCGTTTGATCTGGCTAACAAATCTAATTTAAATTCGTCTAATCCTGGGGGCTGGCCATTCGCAGCTGCTCTTATCACGTTAGGACTTATCGCTGTTGTTATCCGAAACTACGATCTGAAAAGAACCTTAAGGCGTGAGAGATTGCGCACTATGCGGCTACATGCGATGTTTGGCAACAAAAGCCTTGCGGAAATCGGTACTTTAAGTTCTGAATCGACAGAAGAAATTGTTGAGCAATTAGAAGCTCAGTTTGCAGAATCATCTCCAGATTGGGAAAGTCGTATTAATGCAAATTCCCTAGATTTTGACGACATAATAGCTTCACTAGAAATGGAGCTAGGCACAGCAGTAGAATGGGTCTTAGACAACGACATTAAAGCACCTGAAGCACCTGAGGGTTTACTTACTTTACTCTCAGTAACATTAAGACGATTGCTTCCTACAAATCATTCAAAAGGTCATGAAACTCACGTAACAGCTTCGATAAAGAATGATTGGTCAGGAGTACGAGTAATGTTTGATGGAGCACCAAATGAAGCCACACAGGAACTAAAAAATCTGTTTTCAGGATCTTCAACTAACCAAATGTGGTCTCCTGTATTTGAGCAAGCTGAGCGCATGGCGGGTCGAGTTATATTAGAATGTAATCCCATCGGTGGTCATTCTATAGTTCTAGACATTCCACATCCGAAATAGTAGATTCTGAGTAATCTATTTTATCTAATCTCTACCTTTCTCCACTAAATT
>DQRJ01000010.1 GCA_015663855.1 Flavobacteriales bacterium
AACTCTTTTTTTCGAGTAAGGCTATTTTGAATCTGCAGTGGTTGCATTTATTTTCTATATTTAATACAAAGAAAAACCATACAGGCGCGTTTGACGAATTTAATTTTATCGTTTTAAAGCGTCAAGCATAGCTTTCACAAGTCCTTCAACATCATATACAGCTTTCCACCCCCAATCTGCTCTCGCATCTGTGTCATCTATGCTATCAGGCCAAGACGAAGCAATTTGTTGTCTAATATCTGGACTGTAAACGGTTTTAAATTCAGGAATGGTCTTCTTTATTTCATTATTCAACTCAAATGGCGAAAACGAACATCCAGAAAGATTGTAAGAAGTTCTAACTCTCACACAATCAATCGGCGCTTCCATTAATTCAAGCGTCGCCCTTATCGCATCGTCCATATGCATCATAGGTAATGCCTCATTTTCATCAAGGTAACACTCAAACTCTTTTCCCTCAAGCGCTCTATGAAAAGCCTCCACAGCATAATCCGTAGTCCCTCCCCCGGGTAAAGATCTGTGCCCTATTAATCCAGGGTATCTCAAACTCCTCACATCCACTCCATAATGCTCAAAGTAGTACTTGCACCATAATTCTCCCGCCACTTTAGAAACTCCATACACAGTTGTTGGGTCACAACAAGTGTCTTGTGCAGTAGCCTGTTTATGGGCATTTGGACCAAACACAGCTATAGAACTAGGCCAAAAAACCTTTTCCACCAACCCCTCCTTAGCACACTCCAGGACATTAAAAAGCGACTTCATATTTAGTTCCCACCCCTCAAGAGGATTGTCTTCTCCCTTTGCAGATAGCATCGCTACCAAATGATAGACATGCGTAAATCCACCGTCAGTCAAAACCTTTCGAACAGCTTTTTGATCTGTTGCATCAAGCAAAATAAACTCACCACGATTTACATCCGCATCTTCGGATGTACGAATATCAGATGATACCACAGCGTTAACCCCATACTTGGCTTGCATTCCGATAATCAACTCTATTCCAAGCTGTCCAGAAGCTCCTATAACTAGATGTCTTTCCATTGCGGCGGAAAGATAAGACGGGATACCTTTGTTCCGTGCTATCAAGTGAATTTGAATACAACCTAAAAGATGAGAAAATTGCTAGTCACCCAGTTTCTCCAAGAAGATCTGCAAAACTTCTACGCGTTCCTTTGTGTGGCGAACTAGAACACGGCACTTTCGAGGATCTTCCTAGCTACCTAAAAGACTTGAAGTGTGACAGTCTTTGGGTAAACGATACAAAGGTTATCCAGTCTAGACTTTACCTTGTAAGACCCTTTGGAGGTCGCTTAGAAATATTCTTACTCGAACCTCTCGTAGGAGTAACTGAAATAGCACTCTCAAACCGCACGACATCTTCTTGGAAATGCATGATTCGTAGAGTAATGAAATGGAAATCAGAAACTGCATCTCTTAACCTCGACGGTCTTTCACTCACAGTAACTCCCACCGATAAAATTGCCGGTCTCATCAGAAACGAGGGAGGTACTTACGATCTAACCTTCAATTGGACTGGTGCGCCATCTTTCGGTGACGTTCTAGATATATTGGGTAAAATGCCACTCCCGCCTTACATGCAGAGGGAATCGGACTCTTCTGACTCCATTGAATACCAAACCGTTTTCGCTCGACTCCCCGGCAGTGTCGCCGCCCCCACAGCAGGACTCCACTACGACGATACCCTTCTCGAAAAACTCACCGAGCAGGGTCTCCCTATAAGCCGCCTTACTCTTCACGTAGGCGCTGGAACCTTCAGACCACTATCAGAAGGTTCCCTATCTGATCATACTATGCACGCTGAGCGGTGTTTAATTACACGGGACACATTAAATCATCTTGCCTCAACTACTCGCCGAGTCGCCACAGGCACAACTTCCCTTCGCACACTCGAGAGCCTTTTTTGGATGGCCGTAGTCCACCACGAAACAGGAGAATTTCCTCAAGTGCTCGGACAGTGGACACCGTACAACAACGAAAAATCAGCCTGCCGTGCAACACCGTTTGACTCTTACGAAGACGCAATGCACTACCTTTTAAAGCACGCCCCCCTCAATCCTACATGGGATTTCCGAACCCAGATTATGATTCGACCAGGCTATAAAGTTCGATCCATCATTGCGCTCGTTACAAACTTCCATCAACCGGGCAGTACTCTACTCTGCCTAATCGCGGCGTGTATGGCAACTCCCTGGGAAAACGTTTATACCACAGCCCTACAAGCAAATTACCGATTCCTCAGTTATGGGGACGGTTGCCTAATCGAGCTATAACGCAGAGCTTTAACTCTAAGTTCTAGTTACGGTTATCTTCTACGTTAGATTCTTCGCGCATCGCATTAGAGATGGCAAGAGACAATCCGTTACGAGCTTTAGTAACTAAATCCGTCTGCTCAGTCAAGAATTCAGTCTTGTCAGCCGCTTCTGTAACACTGGTAGGAGCTATAACCCAAACCCCATTGTTTCCAATAATAGGCATAGACATCTCACCTGCCGGGATAGAGAATGCAAGACCTGCAACCTCAGGTTCAGCAGACGCACCGCTACCTGCGACAACAGAAGTTTTCATGTTAACGTTTAGAGCAGTCTTTACTGTAACCCCAGCAGCCGAAGCAGCATCTTCAAGGTTGGCAGCGTTCATTAATTCAGCATAGTACTCTCCTTGTGCAACTTTTAAAGCTCCAGCTCTCATTTTGTCTTCTACATCTTCGAACTTAGGAGTTCCCTTTTCTTTAGAAGCGTTGAGGATAGCTACAACGTAATTGTTGTCAGCAAGGATTGGTTGGCTTATCTCTCCAACTTCAGCACTGTATGCCCAGTTAACAAGTTCAGATGCGTTGCGCATACCAGAAAGTGATTTAGAAGCACGAACAATGTTTAGAGCTTCACTGTATGTGTATCCAGCGTCACCTGCAGCCGCCTCTAGAGAAGCTCGATCTGAAGATTCGATTGCAAACTCATTCGCATCAGCGTATGAATCTCGCTTAGTCTTATCAGAGGCGTCCATACTACGAGTAATCATAGCAACTTCAACTTCTTCTACCTCCTTACGTCTATCCAGAACCTCAATAACGTGAACTCCATAGCTAGTCTCTACAGATCCGATAGATCCAAGTCTTTTATTGAAGCTGAAATCGTCGAAAGGCTTGACCATTCTTCCTTGTGGAAAGAAATCGTATACACCACCATTAGATTTAGAACCAGGATCGTCAGAGAAACGAGCAGCTAAATCAGTAAAATCAGCTCCATTGCGAAGTAGTCTTTCTAAACTATCAGCTTTCGAGTGTAGAGCAGACATTTCATCAGCGTTCTTAACGTCTTTAGCTTGAAGAAGAATATGTCTAACCTTAGCAGCTGTATCAGCAACCATTGTTCTACCCATAACGTTAGTGATAGTTAGAACGTTACCTTTTTGGTATGGACCTACTATTGTTCCTACTTCAACATCGAAGAAGCTTGATTCATTGATGTCAGTTTCAACCGCTGACTTACGTAGTGTACTTATAGAAGTAGCACCGTTGCTATTTGAAGTAGCGAACTCAATCTTGTTCTCAACAGTTTTCCACTCAGTCGCGAGTGCTTCAAGTTCTGCATTAATTGCGTCAATATCGCCCTCGGAAGCTCCAACAGGAATCTTCACAATAGTAATGTCACGGCCTTCTGCTTGCTTGTACTGTTTATCTTCTTTATGCTCTGCAAAGTAAGCCTGTACATCGCGTTCACTCACTTGCACAGTGCTGTCAGCAATAGTGTTAAAAAGCTTAACTACATACTGGAACTCAGCTTTACGCTCAGAACTTAAGTAGTCATATCTGCCTTCTAACTCGGTAGTGTAAGCCCCCGCTTGCGCAAGAGTCTCAAACTTCTCCTTCATGCGCTTTGCAGAAATTACTCTCTTGTAATTCATAAAACTAGCTTTTCCTTGCGGAGTAGTTAGCATGTTTTGGAAATTCTGAACCCAAGTACGCTTGTTGTCTCCATTACTGTAAAAAGCACGTGACATGTATTGTGAAGCGATATCTCCAAATAGCATTTCTTGGTACTCTTTATCAGAAACAGTCATTCCAATATCGGAGTATTGATCGTCCATGAATATTGCAGCTGTCATGTCTTGCCAAACTTCTTCTTGAAGTTGGTCACCAGAAAAACCTAAGCTTTTACGCTGTTGAACAGCAACTTGATATTCTTGACCTGTAATTCCAATACCGTTAACACTTCCAACTTCGCTTGTTACTCCTTGGCCCATTAACGCAAGAACAGCGTCAAATGGAACTAAAAAACCAAGCATACCTATTCCGAGAAACACCATTAACAACCCTTGTCGGTTGCGAATATTTTCAATCATTGCCATAGTAGAGACGTTTTTATATCAGGTGCGCGAAGATAAGGAATTTAATCGACTCTAAGTAGTCTTACTTCAACTAGGTTTATTCTAGTAGCTTCCACCTCTTTAATTGTTATGTGACAATTTAATAGTTCGACCTTGTCGCCTACTTTGGGGATGCTCGCTATCACGTGTAAAATAAGGCCTCCCAGCGTTTCGTAAGCATCTTCTTCTGGAAGTTTTAAACCAAGCTTTTCGTTTATATCTTGTACATCATGTCTAGCAGAAAGGAGCCAAGTATTTTCGTTTATTTGCTGTTCCGTCAGGATTTCCACATCGTGTTCGTCCTCTATTTCGCCTAATAATTCTTCTACAATGTCCTCCATAGTAAGAATTCCAGACGTCCCTCCAAATTCATCAAGAACGACAGCTAAATGTCTTCTTCTTCTCATAAATTGTTTAAGAACTACATCACCAGCCATCGGTTCTGGAATGAAAAAGGTAGGGAGAATTACTTCGCTTAAAGACGAAGGCAGACTGAATAGATCTTTAACATGTATATACCCTATGATATTATCGATATCGTCTTCATAGATGACAATTTTAGAGAGTTGAGTTGAAGTAAATAATTTTCGTATATCAACAATTGAGGTTTCGTTTGAAACAGCCACGACTTCATTTCTAGGGACAAGACAATCTCTTGCTTGAACCTGGTTCAGTTTCAGGGCATTTTGAAGCATGAAAAGTTCGTGCTCCAAGTTTTGTTCTGGCACCATTTTGCCACTTGCAGATTCCAAGAAATGGTCTAAGTCAGTTGATCCGAATCCGTTTGACACCCCCTCAAGTCTGCCTTTTGTAAATGGAAACAAGAAGATATTACTTAGCCCTATTACGCCCCAGGCTGGTATAGCAAAGACAATGAGAAACATGAAAAGCGGTACGCTTAGAATTTTAAGCCATAGCGCAGGGTCTCTATGGAAGATAGATTTAGGGATAAATTCGGCGGTGACGATTACCACGAGAGTGGTAATAATGGTTTGGATTGAGAGTGCGAAAAGAGGAGAGGAAGCCGCAAGCCAATCCGAGGCAGAGAACAATTCTCGGCTAATCAGTGCCCCTGACTCCATGCCACAAATCACGAGCGCCAGGTTATTACCGACTAACATTACAGCTATAAAAAGTTGAGGGCGCGTAAAAAATTCAGCAACTAATTTCCCACGCCAGCCATGCTTCGAATCAAGTTCAACTTGCAGACGGTTAGCAGACACAAAAGCCATCTCCATTCCGGAAAAGAATGCAGAGGCTCCCAATGATGCCAGAATAATTAAAATAGAAATGGAGGGGTCGGGGTCCATGTATTTGTATTAATGATTAGGATGTTGAGAGTCTTCGGCACTTTCTAAACGCTTGCGAAATGTTCGCCTTACATAATACCAAAGCCAGGATAATACTGGGATAAGCGGAAGGAATTTGTTAGATTCGATACCTTCAGTGTACATGAGTACAACTGTCCCGACTGTAGCAAATATTGAAGCAACTAGCCAAAACATTTCTGCAGCACGCGTAACTTGTAAAACTCTTTTAGGCTCCATTTCTCTAAGGTAAGTCAAATGACCCCGTCGGGTCAAGGATTTTGTAATTTTCAAATTTACTGTCCGATTCAAGTCCCTTCCCATGTAGAATTCCGGTGCTGGTTTCTATCCTAACGGGTCTGTCGGTGTACACTTTGTCAGAGTCATGAGACCAAACCAGATATTCAGTATTCAACTTCTCTCCTTCGATATTAACTAGTTGAACTCCGTCACGAGCGATTAAATAACTTTTTTTTGAGTAATAAACACCTCTTCCCCCACTTAGAATAGCTTTATAGTCCTCATTATTACCATCAATAAAAAGCTTAAAGCCATCGCTCACTTCCCAAATATCGCTATCATCAGTTCTTTCTAGTTTCCCTGCCTCTAGGACATTCCTTAATTCTCCTTTTTCGGAGTATAAGAATTTACCACCAATAATTATTTGGGTAGCGACATCTTCCTTTTCTACCACAGAATCGAAACTAGAATCTGCAGAAGTACAACCCACACTCAAAAGGGTGTAACATATTAAAACAGGTATAGATAATCCCGCTATAGGATTCATTAACGTACCCTAATAGTTGTCGATTCGCCAGAACAAGGACACCCAGCAACAGTCTTAACAGTAAATGATTGCCCAGCTTGTAGCCCTAAAGTAAATACTTCGTCAATAGTGGGGAACTGCTTGGACATTTTATTCATTCTGGTTTGAGCCTTTTCTGTTAATTCAGGATCCATTCTTTTTGCGCGAGCATAGTAGTCGTGTGCTACCCAGTAAACTGCACGCTTCCCTAGAGCTCCGTCATTACATGCTCCTGAAGATCCCGCTATAGCATCACCGATTAGCATATAAGCTTCTGCGTTATCAGGATCGATAGCGAGTATCTGTCTAGCATAGCGTTTTGCTGTGGTAGATTTCTTAAGAGCGCTAGCGATTTGGCCTGTCTTAGAGAGATAGTAAAGCTGTTCAGAACAACTATCGCAACGAGAAACAGCCTCTTCCATATACTTAAAACTCTCACTCAATTTCGTTTGCTTTGCATAGCCCATTCCGATAGCAAAAGCTGCCTCAGCACTAGGTTCAATCTCATAGACAGCCGTTGCTACAGGAAGGAATAAATCGTTTTCTGTGCACTCTCTTCCTGTGAGTAGGCTCAATACCTTTTTCTTTAGCTCAAAATCTTCAGGGTTCGC
This sequence comes from Flavobacteriales bacterium, assembly GCA_015663855.1. Classification (GTDB taxonomy): domain Bacteria; phylum Bacteroidota; class Bacteroidia; order Flavobacteriales_D; family Sanyastnellaceae; genus UBA974. The sequence goes on from DQRJ01000010.1 coordinate 7,113, forward strand.
TTCTATGCTGGCTTGCAGAACAGGAACCATCTCGTCACATTTTGCAATAGCTATAAAAGTTTTTTCAATGTTAGCTTTCGCTCTTTCATATCCCTTCAATGTCTTGTCGTTGCCTGCTGCTTTTGCATTTGCAGTAGCTTCATTGATGTACTCGATTAACATAAGATAATCTGTCAACATCTTTACTTTTAATGCAGTTCCCGCCTCTTTATCCTCTTTGTTTACAGCTTTCATAGTGTAGAACGAAGTCACATAGTATCCGCTCAACGTAGAAGCGGAACTGTTAGCATTTAGGCAGTCTATAGTCTCCTTAAACATGTCGTTTGCTATCTCTGGCGAATCTTTAAAGTAACGATAGTAGTCAGAAGCCTTACGACCTAAAACATGACATCTGTTGTTTGGCTTTTTCGTCGTAGTTGGGAAAAGCTCCATCCTCTTATCGTAAACCCACATTAAGCTATCCACAAGTACAGCTTTACGTTCCATGTCACCAGCTGCTATTGTTCCCTTTATTTCTGACTTAATGAAGATAGCACCATTAGAATACAGAGATTCTTGTACTTTTTCAGGACAAACAGCACACGCCTTCTCCCACTGTTGATAGGCTTCAGCATAGTTCTTCTGCTTTTTATAACTCTTGTAAACGCTTAGAGCTTCTTTACATCTAATCTGCTCATCTTCCGTCTCACCGTACTTAGAGTCGTTTTGAGCTACGAAACTTAGAGGCAATAAGAAAGCAAGAATTAAAGAAATGTTTTTAAAAGTGTTCATTGTTGTATCAATCGTAAAGTTTTGGCGTTAGCCATAAATTTTTAAAAAAGGGTGATAGAGTCACACCAAACTGAATACTAAAGAGTGATTCTTCAAGTGTAACATCTAAAACTGTGCCATTGTCTATCCCTAACCCTCTTTGTCCCATCTCTACACCAAAGTGGAAGCGACTTGTTGAGCGGCTTCCCTCTAATGGCATGGTGATCCCAGCCGAAGCTCTCCATCCAGATAATTGTGCTCCTCTATATGATATAGGGTATGCATCAAGAGCAAAACCAGCTTTGTAAGTAGTGCGAGATAAAATATTGTTTGAGGACCCGCTGGAGTTGGGTTTAAAAGCAATTCCTACAGATGTTCTAGAAGCTTTCGCCCAAGTTGCGTCTCCTCCTAAGAGGCTGATTTCATAGGAATCAGTTTCGGAACTCCAATGTAATGAATCAGATACTGAGCTCCAATCCTCTTGCATATAATCAGCTGAAATTTGTATCCTTCTACCATTAGCTTTTTCAAAAACAATAGACCCTCCACCAGACATTTTCGAAGGAATTCTTCCTTCAGCATCTAATAAACTAATGTAAGAAGCTGTGTCGATTACAGTTTCAACGCTACTAAGTAATTGCACAGTCTCAACAGTTTTCTCATAATCAGTATACAACGTAGACGAAGGCGAGTAAGTTGCTCCGGCATAAAGTGTTGCGCTACCTTGAAAATTTCGTTGGTCGTCATAGTTTGCATACAAAAGCTGGAAAGCTTGAACTCCTAAAAGCGTACTTAGAGATCGATGTCTCATAGATGTGCTAGTTCGATTGTCTAGATATGTAACGTCCTCAATGTCTAAACGTCCAGTTGAAATTGCTTCTCCGAAAAGAAATGAAAGTTGAGCACCAACAAAAAGAGACCGGTTAGATACTAACACACTATCGTGTTCACCTGCGGAAATCCACTTTTTACCTTTAAATGACTTAGCTGCACCCAAATAACTTTTTGCAAGCCCCCCAGATCCCGAATACCTCTCGTGTATATCGCTACCTATTAAGGTATCATTAAAGGTCCGAGACACATTGTAACCTTTCCCAGAATAAGGCATCATACCCATCATCACGGCTATTTTACCTCCGGGTTTTTTTACCACTAAGCTTATTGCCCCTGGTGTACCACTTGTAATAGATGCGGTAGAATCTCCTTCAGTCATATTTGCCCTAGTGATGTGGACAGAGGATTGAAGTAAAGTAGTTACACATCCAGCTGCCGAAGCCGGCTGGTCAGGATTTATTGAATAACCGTCTAATATGGGTGAGCTCACTCCTCCCATCATTAACTGCGGAGACGATAATGTGGGTGTTGTAAGTCCCATTCCAAACCTAGACCATGGAGATGGTTCAGTCTCTTGAGCAGTTACGGTTGTTAAGCTCGTAAAAGACACAAGAGCTAATGATACAGTTGCAATAAACGCGTTCACTCGAATAGAATTAAACATACTAAATATATTAATCTTCGTGGATGAAACGTTGTATGTGAGGAAATAGTGCATAGTACCCTTTTAGGGTCAAATTCGAATCCGCGAATTTCGGCTTTACTTGGCAGAGTTCCAAAAGTGAGGAATCTCCCCCTGTGATAACCACTCCTACACCGCCTACACCGCCTAATTCAAGGTTTAAGACCATCCATCGTCCTATTATTTCTGCCGAAATCCCGTCAGCTGCTCCTCGAATCATGGCCTCCACGGTTGATATTCCTGTCGTTTTACCTGAAAATGGAGATGACTTAGACCAAACCTCCTTATTGATTTCCGGGAGTGCAGCAGTTCCGTCCCTCATAGAATTTAGTCGCAACGAAATTCCTGGGGAAATACTCCCTCCAATGTGCACCCCGTTTTGGATAACGTCCGTGGTTACACATGTCCCTACATCGATTATCATCCACGTTTTACATTTTTCGCCTCCTATTAAATCTTTTAAACTTTCCGATTGAATAGCGAAAACGTTAGCTACTCTATCTGTTCCAAGCGATCCTGGATTCGCAACTTTCGTGATTAAAGGGTGTCTATCTCCGTGTTTAAACTCGATGACACTTGAGTCAGTTCTAATTTGTAGAAGGTCGTATTCCTCACCACTCCACTTTCCAGATCCCGTAAGAAAAATCTCGTCCGCGTTGTCTTCGGGAAGATGCGTAATATTCAATTGTTCTCCGACATCCAATGTTTTTGTTAGTGCAATACCCCCCCCTACGAACACACCGTACTTCCATCTAGAATTGCCTTTTTCGACAACCCACACCACTTTTGCCATCTCATTTATTCCCATGATACAGTGTGCATTAAATGTTCTATATCGTAAAGCAATCGAGCAATGACTGGGGCAGTACTATCTGAGTTTGGCTTATGATCAAAATATAAAGATCCCCTCAAAAAATATTCTGTGCTATCAGTTAAAAAAAATTGAATTGGAGTAGCGACAGGCCCTTCTAAATGATATAGTATTCCTTTAGATTCTCCTTCTCCTTCATTATTTATTACTCTTGAACGTCTGATGCCTGAAGCTTTTAGCTCATGACTGAATACAAGGTCTTGAGCATCCTTAATCAAAGCCTCTAAATTATCTTCTATACTGATGTTTGTACAATAAAGTCTAGCATTAAAATCGGGGAACCGTACATTGAACCAGCAAGTTGCTTCCTCAGAGGATTTTACATTTTCAATAAAACTATAATCGGGTAATTCAAATGATGGTCCGCATTTAGGGCTACTTTGTACAAACTCTGACTCGGGCAACTCTATCCTGAGATAACCTAATGGTCTAGGTACGGGCGGCGGGGTGCAACTAAACAATAAAACACCAAATAAAGTCATTGTTAACTTAAATGATTGCGTCATAATTCCGTTTGGTCTAAATCGCCCTCATTCAAAGATGTTTTTTCGATAGAGTCACTGTTGGGGAGGATGATTTTCACCCTGTCAATTTTCTTCTTATCCCCAGCATCAACCATTAATATGACTTTGTTAAATTCGATATACTCTTTGAGTTTAGGGATTTTCCCAGCCTGCTCAATCATGAAGCCAGCTAATGTGTCGCTTTCACCCTTCAACTCTTCCCAAACGTCTTCATCTAAATCCATAATCCTATAGAAATCTATAAGTGCAGTTTTTCCTTCCATTAAGAAAGTAAAGTCATCTAGTCTTGAATAAGCAATTTCTTCGGCATCGAATTCGTCAGTAATATCACCAACTATTTCTTCAAGTACATCTTCAAGCGTAATTAAACCACTTGTGCCTCCGTATTCGTCAACTACTAGAGCCATATGGACCTTTCTACTTTGAAATTCTCTAAGCAGATCATCTATTTTCATATTCTCGGGTATGAAAAAAGGCTCTCTTAGAAGTGCATTCCAAACGGCGCTGTCTAAATCTAAAAGAGGTATCAGGTCTTTTACGTGTAACACTCCGACCACTTCATCAATAGATCCTTTATGGATAGGAATTCTAGAAAATCCACTAGCTACAACAGCAGATCTTAGCACGGGCCATGATTCGTCAAGCGAAAAAGCTGTAATATCAGTCCTGGGTGTCATCACTTGTTTCGCGTCCTTATCGCCGAATTTGACAATTCTTTCAAGTATTTCCTTTTCCTCTGTAGTTCTGTCTTCGTTATCCGTGAGGATTAAAGCTTGCTCAAGATCTTTAGAAGATAAATCTTGAGTGGGACGACTTATTTGTTTATCTAAACTTTTCCCAATCGCTACTAATGGCTTCCAAAATGGGATTAAAATCTTTTGAAGAATTAAGAGTGTTCCAGCAACAAAACGAGAGACTCCAATATTATGCTTTGTAGCAAAAAGCTTTGGTATTACCTCTCCGAATAAGACAATTAGAAGTGTAACTCCTGCAATATGTATGCTGATTGCAAGCCAGTGAGGGAGCGATTCAACTGGAAATAATTGCTGGGCCGTTACAGTGGCAATAAGGACAATCGCAACATTTATTAAGTTGTTTAAGACCAAAATCGTTGCCAGCAAATTTCTAGGCGCAACTTTCTCATCTGGATGCTTTAGCAATTTTAGAACATTTGCTGATGAGGAACTATCGTCTTCCTCCAAATCTTCTAAGTCTGTAGGCTTGAGGGAGAAAAAGGCTACTTCGGAACCGGAAACTAATGCGCTACAAATTAGAAGTAACACTATTAATCCAGCAGCGATACTTGGGCTAATAAACTGAAGGGAGTCAGTATTCACTTGTTATCGTTTCGTCAGAAAGGCGTTTCTGTAGAGGCCTGAGGCTCAGCTACAACATTTGCTTTTTCAACCATGGGTCTTTCGACGTCACCTTTCTTGTCAAGCATTTGCATGACATCAGCTACTATTTCTGTAGTATATCTAGTGATTCCATCTTTATCTGACCATTTTCTGGTTTTCAACTTCCCTTCAATATAGACTTGAGAACCTTTTCGAAGATATTTTTCAGAAGTTTCTGCCAAACCGCGCCATAAAACAATATTATGCCACTCAGTTAATGATTTTCGTTCGCCAGAATTCCGATCTTTAAAAGTTTCAGATGTTGCTATAGAGAAAGAACAAACCGCTATTTCACTAGGTGTGTAGCGTATTTCCGGGTCTTTTCCTAGATGCCCGACTAGAATTACT
>DQRJ01000171.1 GCA_015663855.1 Flavobacteriales bacterium
AGAGGCCTGATGATGAATTCCTGTTGATTTTTGATAGAAACCCTTCTTCTGAATTTGACCTAGGACCAAACTGTAAATCCATTTGCCTTCTTCCCCCAGCTCGAAGGCCTTGGCTTTTCGATTTGTGGTTCGATTTTGCGATTACTTGGAAATTAAAGAGCTGGAAAGCAGATGCTTTCATTTCAACCGACGGATATATTTCCCGAAGAACGTCTGTTCCTCAACTGAACGTAATCCACGACATCAACTTTGAGCATCACCCAGAATGGTTACCCCCTCGATTTGCAAAACACTTTAGAGCGCGTTTCCCCGAATATGCTCGAAAAGCGAGTAAACTATGTACGGTATCGGAATTCAGTAAACATGACATTTCTACAACCTATAAAATAGAGGCTGTAACGATTTCAGTTATTCCAAATGCGCCCGATACAGCATTTTCTCCAATAACAGATGAGAAAAAGAGAGAAATCAGAAAGTCGGTGAGTAAAGGAAATAATTATCATGTGTTCGTGGGTTCTCTTCATCCGCGTAAAAACATACATGGGATGTTAGCCGCTCATAAAGAATACCGCTTGATGGGAGGGCAATCAGATCTTTTAATAGTAGGAGCTTCTATGTGGCGTGACGAAGAATTAATTGCAGAAAACGTTCATTGGGCGGGTCGCTTAAATGACGAGGACCTCGCTAATTCGATAGCCGCCTCAAATGCTCTTCTCTACCTTCCTTTTTTCGAGGGCTTCGGAGTTCCAGTCGTAGAAGCGATGGCGTGCGGAGTTCCTGTTATCGCAAGCGATACGACATCGCTTCCCGAGGTTTGTGGCGGTGCCGCAGCCGCATTAGTGAGCCCCACGAACCATAAAGCGGCAGCCGTTGAATTATTGAAGCTTGAAAACAACGAGGTTTGGTATAAAGACAGAGTCGAAGCAGGTATTAAGAGGGCATCTGAATTTTCATGGGATAAAAGCGCGTTGCTCCTTTCTAGGGCGATAGATGAAATGTTAGAGGATAATTAGATGGCGAAACTCCTTCCATATGCTGAAGCAGGGCGAGTTGAAGCGGGCTGTGATGAAGCTGGAAGGGGCTGTTTAGCTGGACCCGTAGTTGCCGCTGCTGTAATTCTAGATGTCGAAACAGCCAATAGTTTAGCGCTCGACGATAGTAAAAAACTAACATCTAAAAAACGAGACGAACTTAGGATTTTAATCGAATCTAAAGCCATTTCGTGGGCTGTGTCTTTCGTTCCACACGATAAAATAGACGAAATAAATATCTTGCAAGCGTCATTTTTGGCTATGCGAGAATCTGTCGATCAACTTTTCGTTAGACCGGATCACCTTTTAATCGACGGAAACAGATTCGTTACTTCGCCTACTATGCCACCTCATACCTGGTTTATCAAAGGCGACGCAAAATTTGCTTCAATTGCCGCTGCGAGTATACTAGCGAAGACACATAGGGACGAGTACATGCTGAAAATGCACAACGAATTTCCCGATTATTCCTGGGATTCTAATTTCGGCTACCCAACGAAGGCGCACAGAGCGGGAATAGATCGCTATGGACCTACGATTATCCATAGAAAGACGTTCAGGCTCCTTTAAGCCTAGGAAAACCCGACTAAGGACGATAAAAACTCTCTGAAAAGTATTATTTCTTAGATAAAACACGTAAATTGGCTTACTCAAAACAAAACCGTTATAATAATGAACCGTATTTTATTACTTTTAGTCGCTACGACATTGTCGTTTGCAACCACTCAAGCCCAGTGTGACCTGTTTTTCTCAGAGTACGCCGAAGGCTCAGGAAACAACAAGTATTTAGAGATTTTTAATCCGACAAATGCTGCAATTGATTTAACAACATATGCCTTCCCTAGTGTTAGTAATGCCCCAACAGTTATTGGACAACATGAATACTGGAATACTTTTACAGTAGGTGCAACTATCCCAGCTGGAGGAATTTACATCGTTGCTCACGGCTCTGCAGATCCTTCTATTGTGGCTCTTGCAAACCAAACCCATAACTTCCTTTCAAACGGGGACGATGGATACAAACTTGCTTTCGGAACAGAGCTAAGTCACGTTATAGTAGACGCTATTGGAGATTTCCAAGGAGATCCCGGTTCTGGATGGGCTGTCGCTGGAACAACAAACGGTACTCAGAACCATACATTGGTTAGAAAGCCAACAATTACACAAGGAAACCCGGATTGGACTGTGTCAGCTGGAATTGACGTGGCATCTTCTGAATGGATCGTTTTGCCAATTGATACATGGACAGATCTAGGCGTACACACAATTACTGGAACATGTGGACCAGTTATAGCTGGATGTATGAACCCTAACGCTACTAACTTCGATCCTACAGCTACTTCAGATGATGGGTCATGCATATTTGCAAATGCTTGTAACCTAGACGGAATTGAGGTTGGCGCTGCTAGTTTCGCCTTTACTCCTTCAGCATTAAACGTAAACGTTGGAGATTTAGTTTTCTTCGTTAACAATGGTGGAACACATAATGCAAATGGCGATATAAATACTCAAACAGGTGTGTCTTTCGGAAATCCTGAAGCATTCTCTTTCCCAACTGTGGTAGGAGCTGCTGGCGGAGTTTGTATAGGATCACATGTATTTACAATTCCTGGAATCTATTCTTATGATTGTTCAGTTGGAACTCACGCTGCTTTAGGTATGGTGGGGACTATCACTGTAGGTATTGGAGGCTGTACGGATGTAGTGGCTCCTAACTACAATGCTGCTGCTGATTTCGACGACGGTTCTTGTATCGCTTCTCCATACACAGCAATTGCTGACATTCAATTAGGGCAGGAGACTGCTTTATTCGAAGGTGTAGGAGTTTTAACTTCGGGTATAGTAACGGGAGTGTATGGCGCAAGAGCAACTATTCAAGATGGTGTCGGCCCTTTTTCAGGAATCTGGATTAATGGTTCAGATGTAGCTCTTCAAATAGGAGATGCTGTAGACGTTTCTGGAGTTGTTGCTGAGAACTTTAGTTTGACACAGATTAATACTCCTACGGTTACTATCCTTTCACAAGGAAATGTACTTCCTGTAGCAGAGATTCATTCAACTATGGATGCTGGTGCTGAGGTATGGGAAGGTGTTTTAGTCCAAACTTCGGGTGCTGTTGAAAATGCTTCTCTTGGGTTTGGTGAGTGGTCTCTTAACGACGCTACAGGCGCACTTGTAGTTGACGATCTAGGATTCGACGCTATCGCTGCAGGCTTAGTTACTTTAGGCTCTAGCTTACAAGTTACTGGAGCAATGGATTTCTCTTTCGGTGCATTTAAGTTGCAACCTCGTGATGTGAATGACGTTCTACTCTACGGTTGTACCTTTACTATGGCTGACAACTACGACCCTGCTGCAGCAGTAAATGACGGCTCTTGTATTTTCACAGGAACATCATGTACTTTATTTGTGTCTGAGGTTGCAGAAGGATCAGCAAATAATAAATACATCGAGCTTTACAACCCAACGAGCTCTACAATTTTCTTAGATCAATACACAATGGCTAATTGCAGTAATGGATGTAACACTCCTGCTGCCATTTACATCACTGATCAGTTTGATTACTGGACTTTCACATTCCCGGCAGGAGCAGTTGTTTCTCCTAACAGCACTTATATTATTGCTCACCCAACGGCTGATCCTTTGATACTAGCAGTTGCGGATATGACTTACACCTACCTTTCAAATGGAGACGATACTTATGGTCTTGCTGAAATTGTAGGAGTTGATACGGTTCTTGTTGACCTTATAGGTTCTATAGGTCCTGACCCTGGAACTGGTTTTATTGTTTCGGGAATTACAAACGCAACCCAAAATCATACTCTAGTTCGTAAGTCAGATGTAAACGCTGGTAACGCTGGAAATTGGGCTGCTTCTGCTGGAACTAACGAGTTCGATGGCGAATGGATTGTTAATCCATCTAATGATTGGAGCAACCTAGGGTCTCACGTATTCACAAACGGTTGTGCTGTTAACACGGCTGGTTGTACTGATCCTGGTGCTTCTAACTACGATCCTGCAGCTACAACGGATGATGGATCTTGTGTTTATATTCCGAACTTAACTATTCAGGAAATTCATGCCGGCGTTGTAACCGGTCAAGTAATAACTAGTGGTATAGTTACAGCTGTATATGGCCCTTCTTCATCTTTAGCAGGTAATTCTTCATATGCTATTCAAAATGGTACGGGACCTTTCTCAGCTATTTGGTGTATAGGTGCAGGTGTAGTGGCTGGAGATTTAGTGGATATCACAGGATCTGTATCTGAGGTTTATGGATTGCGTCAAATAGCTGGCGCCACCCCGACGGTAGTTTCTTCTGGAAACGCACTCCCAGCAGCAGAGCTTCTTACTACTGGTGCAGTAAATGACGAACAGTGGGAAAGTGTAAGATCTCAATTATTAGCTCCGGTCTCTAATGCAAATGCAGGTTACGGAGATTGGCTCCTCGATGATGGAACCGGAAATGCCAAGGTTGCAAACCTTGGATATGATGCAGTTGCTGATAGTATTTTAGTTGGATTAATAATGACTCCAGTTGTTGAATTAGGTGTCACATATCGTGTTACAGCTCCTAATTTCTATTCATATGGAGCATGGAAACTTGTGCCAACTGTAGCAACTGATGTTATACGGCTTGGGTGTATGGATGTAACATTCATGAACTATGATCCACTTGCTGCTGAAGACGATGGTTCTTGTTCTAATCTAGCGGGTTGTACAAACCCTGATGCGGATAACTACGATCCTGCTGCAGTTATTGATGATGGTTCTTGTGTGATTACTGGATGTTTAGATCCATTAGCTCTTAACTACAATGCTGCTACGACTTTGATGGATAACACACTCTGTTACTACACATTGCCATCAATCATAATTAATGAGATTCATTTCAATCCATGTTCTTCACAGGGTGACGACTTTGATTGGGAATTTTGTGAAATTCTAAACAACGGAGACCTTGCAGCGGATATTTCAGGATACAACTTCTTCAACTCTGCGTCAGGAGTTCCACAGTTAGGAATGGTATTCCCTGCTGGAACTATCCTAGCAGCGGGTGAGTTTGCTGTGATTACTGTTGCAGGTGGCTTAGGAGCTCCGAACTACGAAGGCAACGGATACCAAGTGTTTACTATGGATCTTGGAAACTTATCTAATGCCGGCGAAGCTATTTCTCTTCAAGATGCATGGGGTAACGTAGTAAATGCAGTTACTTATTCTTCTACAGGAACATGGCCTGGAACTGGGTTTAGCATATTAGGAAGTACCCTAATAAGTGATCCTAACGGTGGTTGTGCTTCATTAGAATACATCCCGGAGGTGCTTGCAGCATACAACGCTGGAACATTAGGTATGGGGAATGATTTAGGTTCTAACTGGCAAGCGTCATGGGTTGACGGTGGTACACCAGGTGCTGCAAACTCATCTGCTTTCGGATGTAACGATGCAACTGCTTGTAACTACAATGCGACGGCTTACTTAGCTGATAACACAACTTGTACTTATGGTTGCTACGGATGTACTTACCCTGATGCAGATAACTTCACAAACGGAGCTACTGTAGATGATGGCACTTGTACTTTCACTGTAGGATCTAACGCTTGTCCTGCTGATATTAACGAAGACGGTACTGTTACAGCTGCCGACTTGTTACTATTCCTATCGGCATTCGGGCAAACTTGTATTTAAACT
>DQRJ01000092.1 GCA_015663855.1 Flavobacteriales bacterium
ACCTCATGTAAATATTTGCTGATCTCTTCCCAGAAAAGTCATGAGTTTCCTTAGTTGATCTGTTTTCTGATTTAGAGGCACTAGATGAAATGAATAGTTCCGGAAAAAGCCCACTCTCTATCCTTGTAATTACTTCGTGACACATTGCAGATATATCTATTTTTCCAGTATGAATTTGTCGAGGGGTCAGATCATAAAAAACATTCCAATTATCTAATTCGAGTCCGCCCCCTAACAATAACGCTAACTCCATTGAGTCCGTTACAATAGAGACATCATCTGCAATAGGTTCAGGAGCAATATACTTTTCAATAAGTAATTTTTCACCATTCGAAATCCAGCCCCCTTTAGCATTTATGGGCTTTATGTATGAATGATACCCTGCATCTTCTGTGATTTCAATTACGTCTGTCTTTATGACAATGCCATTTAAATAATACCTTAATTCATAAGAATATCCTCCGTAGAGTATAGACCTAGCGAATAAATCACCATCTTCAAAAGTGCCTGGGTCATACACTTCTCCAGTTTCCATACACTTAATGTCTAATGCATCTATTTGCTCTGAAACCAATGAGTTTAACAGTAAAATATTGTTGTTTACTAGCCTAGACTCATCCGTGAATTCAATTTCAAAAATATCGTAATCTCCAAGTGGCCTGTTTCTCCGAGATGAAATATAGGCACGTGTTCCGTCTGCCGAAATTGCAATATGAGAATCATCATCCACCGTGTTAATGGGGTATCCTAAGTTCTCCGGGACACTCCAGTATCCGTCAATAAAGTTAGATTTATAACAATCGAAACCGCCTAATCCGTCATGACCATTAGATGCAAAAAACAAGGATCCATCAGCTGAAATAAATGGAGTGATTTCATCCTTATTTGAATTAATTCCTCCCTTTATTTTTTCAGGATTAGACCAAGATCCGTCTGCCAGTTTATTGTAATAGTATAAATCGCTCCCGGTTTTACCTCTAACATCGACAATGCTCATTACAGCAAAATCACGATTCGGAGAGAATACAGTAACACCTTCGGAAGGCATCGGTGATGCCCCCTCTATGTTAACAGCCATTAACCACTCCCCCTTTCTTTTATTTGCCGTATAAGATTCTGTGCTCCAACCATCTACATGTGAAATCGAAATATCTGCACCAAAAGGTGAAATCGCGATTGCATATTTATGCTTCGTCAGCCCAATGTTTACCCACTCAGCTTCCCCCCAAGAAGAATCTCTCTCTGAAACGTAGATATCTCCATAGTGTTTTAGAGAATTTGGGTCAAATTTACCGTGGTTTGACCCATTTGACCTACCTCTATTAGATGTGAAAAACAATTGAAGTTCGTCAGCCCTAACACATGGGTGAGTTTCATCATATTCAGAATTAACCGCATCACCTAAGTTATTGACCGTCACGTCAATGGGGTTAGACATAAGAGATTGTGCAAACGAAATGTCTCTTAAAATTTTATCCGCTTTTAAATGAATCGGGTTGTTGTTTTTCGCCTCCGATTTGAATTGAATAATCAAATCTTGAGCGGCATCGAATTTATTTTGCAAGCGTTTAATTTCAGCAGCATATACCAACACATCTATAGGTGCAGAACATAGATCTTCGTTATACTTTCCTGAACCCCTAATAAGTGTGCCTGAATCTGAAATAGCTTGAGACAAATAAGCATCAACAATAGTATGTGGCTCACCTGCATTTAAAATTGCAACTGCATAATGGTATCTGTAATTTCCACAAACGGGATAGATATCTACTAATTGTTTCCAAAGCCTAGAGGATTCTGAATAAACACCTTCTTCAGACAACATTGAAGCTTGGTCAAATAAACTTCGCTCTGTTTGAGAGAGGGAATGACGTTTCTTAGAAGAGGTTTGGGCTGAATTCTCGTTATAAGAAAAAAGCATGAGAACAACAACAAATAGATATATGCTTGAACGCTTCTTCATGCTTACAAGGTAGTTATTCCAGCTATTGAAATACGCAAAAGTTGTTAGTGACTGCCCCGAATTAACCTTCGATAGGCCTGTCTAAAGAAAACGCCTCTAAATAGTCAGCCACTCTTCTTACAAAACTACCTCCTTGCTGGCCGTCTACAACTCTATGGTCGTAGCTGTGGGAGAGGAACATCATATGACGTATTGCAATGACATCTCCTTCTGGAGTTTCAATAACGGCAGGCTTTTTACGAATAGCTCCGAGGGCAAGAATACCCACCTGAGGTTGGTTGATAATAGGTGTTCCCATTACGTTTCCGAAAGTTCCTACGTTAGACATAGTATATGTACCTCCAGAAATATCATCAGGACCTAATTTACCTTGACGAGCTCGTAGAGCTAGATCATTTACCTGACGTGCAAGACCTTGCAAATTGTACGAATCCGCATTCTTAATCACAGGCACGATAAGATTACCACTAGGCAAAGCCGCAGCCATACCTAAATGAATCCCCTTATGGATAACAACATTATCACCATCTACGCTTGCATTTACACCAGGGAAATCACCGATTGCCTTAATAATAGCCTCTGCGATAAGAGGTGTAAACGTTAGTTTCTCTCCAAATTTCTCAAGAAATTCGTTTTTATTATTATTTCTCCACAAGACCAAACTCGTTACATCCGCCTCCACGAAAGAAGTTACGTGTGGAGATGTAGCAACCGAGTTAATCATATGATTTGCGATCAACTTACGCATTCTATCCATTTCCACGATTTCATATCCGCCAGAGACAGATTTGAATGCTGGATGTGGCTCTGAAGATGACGCGACTACATTATGAACTGTTGCTTTAGGAGTATCAGCAGTCTTTGCAGAAGAAGAAGAAGAAGAAGAAGAAGAAGATGCTTTTCGTCCACTTGAAAGGAATTCGAGTATATCCTTTTTAGTAACTCTACCCTCCGCCCCAGAACCTGTTATAGATTCTAATTCATACATACTCACTCCCTCCTCTGAAGCTATACTTCTAACTAAGGGTGAATAAAAACGACCTGAAGCGCCAGACTTAGAAATCTTTTGGCTTTCAGTATGAGCAACAGGGTCTGAAGCCGCTAAAGGAGCCGAAACTGATTCAAGTACTTTTTTATCTGGCACTGACGGAGCGACAGGTTCTGATTCAGATTGTCTAGCTGAGGAGTCCGATAAAGAATCACTTGAACTCCCGCCTATCTCATATCTAGCTAATGGCTCTCCAACCTGGATTACGTCACCTTCTGCTACTAACCACTCAACTAACACACCGTCCTCGGGAGCTGGAACCTCGCTATCTACCTTATCTGTTGCAATTTCTACAACAGCTTCGTCAGCTTCAACATTTGATCCAGCATCGACTAAAAGCTTAGTGATTGTGGCCTCTGCCACGCTTTCACCCATTTTAGGGAGTAGTATATCTATGATTGCCATGTAATCAGTTTACAGATTGCAAAAGTAATGCTTGCAGGACAAGCTTCATGTCTTCGAACCAATTGTATTTTCTTGCATAGGCAAGATTAAGTCTTTCTCGAACTCTATCGTCATCGTTATCAAACGGTTTGATTATAGAAGGGCGTTGTGCTGCTACGTTTTTTGAGGGAGGAATATCAAACCCCACCCATGTCGCGTGCCCGGAAATTACACGAACGGAACGAGAAATCCATTTGGAGCGCCCGGAAATTATAAGTAGGGGCGTCGATAATAGTAGGATGGTCGATGACGTAATGTCGAATAGTCGTTTCGTGCGTCGTGCGGATGGACCGTAAATAGCACGGTCGAGCTCAGTTACGGGATCTGGACCTGGTCCGCCCGCCCCCATTACCGAACCGTCATCTGTCCAGGCAATTCTACAAACCACGGTTTTTCCTACTAAATTAGACAGAGCCGTAATGATATCCGTCGCCCTTACATCACGCCCGCTAAACACCACCTCTCCTATTCTATGAACCCTTACCACATCTTCAATAGCACCTATTTCTTTAGCACTTATTACAGTTGTGGCATCAGCTCTCTCGTCATTATATTCAATAGCTCCGAGAAGTTTCTTTATTTCGATAGATTCTGATTCGCCAGCTACGATGAGACGAGATGTCGGTTTGGCACCTAAACGCCAGCCTCCCATGAGCATTCGTCCGAGGACTACCACCGCTGAAAACCAAATTGATCCTAGAAGTAGGATTGCTCTTGAAAATCTTAGCTCTTCCGGGAGAAGGCCATATCCTGCTATGAGCGCAAGTGACCCTACTGCGATGCCGTGCATTACTCGCCTTGGAATCCAAGGTTTATCGTATCCTCCGAAAAGCCATAAAACGAAGAGCCATAAACCGGTGTAGATACCGAAGGCTTTTAAAGCTTGCTCCCAATCGTATTGGATGCCCGTGTAGTCTGAGTAGACTTTTAGTAGAACGAACAGCCCGAGATAAAGAGCGGATCCTTCTAAAACTGGCCAGCTCGCTTTCGACACAACCCGCCTAACTATAGAAATGGCCGCTCTTGCGTAAATAGCAATTCTTATAATTAAATTAAATATGGTCGCTTGCCCTCCTTCAAAATGTTTGGCCGCAAAAATCAACATAGCCTTGTAAAAAATACTGACGTAATTCAAGCTCCCCTTCTTCGTGCTTTCTCCCTTATAATGAATGATTCTCGTGCCCGTGAAGTAGTGATTTTCCCACTCCCCTTTTATTATCCTCCAGCTGAGATCAATGTCTTCGCCATACATATAGAAATCCTCATCGAGCAGCCCCACCTCATCAAGCGTACTTTGTCTCATCCACATAAAAGCACCACTCAGCACCTCGATTTGGCTATTCTCACTTGCACTCAGATGCCCAGCATAGTAACTATTCAGTTTTTCTGTCCTTGGTGCCAAACGAAAAAGTCCCGAAATCCTACAAAACGAAGCCCAAGGAGTAGGTATCCCCCTTTTACTTTCGGGCAGGTATGTGCCTGAACCGTCGAACATTGGGACTCCCATACCTCCTAGACGAGGGTTATTATCTGAGAAAGAAATACATTGCGAGAAAGTGTCTTCTTGAACTACCGTATCGGGATTTAGAAGGAGAACGTATTCGCCTTCAGAAAGTTTTAACGCTTGGTTATTCGCTTTAGAAAACCCTACGTTATCGGAATTCTCGATTAGCTGAACCCAAGGGAACCTCTCTTTAACCATTTGACACGTCCCGTCAACTGAAATGTTGTCAACGACAAACACTTCTATGGAAGAGGTGTCTAGTGGGGAGTTAGGGGTTTGGTCTGAAAAATTGCGGATTGCTCTATCAACAGAAATGAGGCACTGGGTGAGGAACGCCTCAACATTGTAACTAACTATGATTACCGACAACTTCATACTCTAAGCTTCGTAAAGAGTTCTGTTATCCATGGAACGAGCGAGAGTCGCTTCATCCGCGTGTTGCAACGATTCTCCTACGGCCACACCGCGAGCTAATGTTGTCACCCTAACATCGAACTCTGATAATTTCTTGAACAAATAAAACGATGTTGTATCACCTTCCATAGTCGCAGGAAGTGCGAAAATGACCTCTGAAAGTTCGTCCAATGGTAGTTCAGAAAGTCTAGTTAACAACGTCTCGATATTTAAATCGGCCGGCCCTATCCCGTCCATAGGACTGATTATACCGCCTAAAACGTGATAAACTCCCCTGAAGCTACCGACATTTTCAATTGCAAGAAGATCTCTAATGTCTTCTACAACGCAAATAGTACTCTTATTCCTCGCTCCATTAGAACAAATCGAGCACGTCCCCTCCTCGGTTAGGTTAAAGCAAACATCGCATGGCTGCACTCCTTCGCTCATAGCAATCAACGATTCAGCAAGAGATATCACCCGTTCTTTATCTCGTCTAAGCAAGCTCAATACTAGTCGCAAGGCCGTTCTACGCCCGATTCCAGGTAGAGTAGAAATTTGATCTACTGCGGCTTCTATAAGTCTTGAAGGTAGTTGTTGCACGGCGTAAAGATAAACAGCCCACCTCCCCTTTTGAACATGTACATTTGGGGTCATGTCTTCAACTACATTTTTACTCATAGCAGCTCTTTATATAGGTCTACTATTTTTCATAGCTTTCCTCACAGGTCGCAATAAAAAATCTGCGGACTTCTACCTCGCAAACAAAAAAGCACCTTGGCTAATCGTTGCCTTTGGGATGGTAGGTGCATCGCTTAGCGGTGTTACGTTTATCTCCATTCCTGGATGGGTGGAATCCCAAAGTTTTACCTACCTCCAAATGGTCTTTGGATATATGGCTGGGTACGTATTTATTATGGTCGTCCTCCTTCCGCTTTATTATAAACTAGGGCTTACCAGCATATACACTTACCTAGATAAAAGATTTGGGAATAGTGCTTATAAAACGGGAGCGTCGTTCTTTATGTTGAGTCGTATTATCGGCGCTTCGTTTAGATTATTCCTAGTCGCTATTGTAGTCGAACTAGCTATTCTGGAGCCGTTTTTCGCGAATTCGGGTGCGGACTCGACCGTGCCTCATTGGGCTTTCGCAGGAATCGTGTTTACCGTTCTTCTCGTAATTTATCTCTACACGAGGAGTGGCGGTATGGCCACTGTTATTTGGACAGATACAGTCCAAACCGCTTGCATGATCGGCGCCGTCATCTTAACTGTCCTCGCCATCTCCGATGCACAGGGAGTTGAATGGACCGCCATCCCCGATCTTGTTAAATCGAGTGGAATGACGAAGATTTTTGTGTTTGACGACTGGAAAGCGGGCAATCATTTCGTAAAACACTTTCTCGCAGGCGCCTTCGTTTGCATTGCTATGACGGGACTCGACCAAGACATGATGCAAAAAAATCTTTCCTGCAAAGACCTCAAGTCTGCGAGGTTAAACATGGGGAGTTTCGCAATAGTCCTACTTCTCGCAAATGTGCTTTTCCTTTCATTAGGAGCGCTTCTTTATTTACACGCCGCATCGGAAGGCATCTCGATTCCCGAATCGACAGACAAACTCTTCCCGATACTCGCCCTTGGCGGATCGTTAGGTACATGGATAGGCGGAGTATTTCTCGTCGGACTTCTAGCTTCAGCTTTCAGCTCTGCCGATTCAGCTCTTACAGCATTGACAACTTCTGCTTGTGTAGATTTAATCGGAACTGAAAAAATGGAAGAGAAGAAGGCAGAGCACACTCGGAAACTCGTTCATATAGGAATGGCCTTCGTCCTCTTCATCGCAATTATGGCATTTCGTGCTGTAAACGACACAAGCGTGGTTGCCGCCCTCTTTACAGCAGCAAATTACACCTACGGCCCGCTAGTCGGCTTATTCTTCTTTGGCCTAATGTCAAAGCGTATACCATTGGATAAATTCATCCCTCTAGTCGCAATCTCCGCTCCCATCCTTTGCTATATGTTAGAATATTTCCTTAAGGCCAAATGGGGCTTTAGCTTCGGCTTTGCCCTACTCCCAGTGAACGGTCTAATTACTGGAATAGGTCTGTATCTACTACCAAGTACTACTATGGCTCTATCGCCTAAGAAATCACAACACTCACACTTTTAGACGAGGTGACGCTGTCACCAAACTAAATCATCTGAAAACCAGCCTATTACCAGCAAAAATAGCCGCCATCAGAGCCTTTAATACAACTACTAAACCTCTAAAACTTTGATTAACAGCAGCTTCAGGGATGTGGATATATGTTCAGAAGTGACAGCGTCACCTCGTCTAATAGGACACGCATTCTCAAATTAACGAAAATAGCTAACGAAAACAACAGCTATCACTAGAACCTACTATCTTTGCGCCATGAATAACAGCACCTCTGATTTACTAAATAGACTTTCTGAATCTGCGACAATTGCAATGGCGCGCATGGCACGTGAGCTTAAGGAGTCTGGAATCGATGTGATTTCTCTTTCTCTTGGCGAGCCGGACTTTGATACTCCTGAATCTTTGAAGCAAGCTGGACTCGATGCTATCAACGCAAACGAGACTCACTACACACCAGTACCGGGTACTCCTCGAGTAAGGAAAGCAATAGCGGCGAAGTTTTTGAGAGATAATGGTTTGGACTATAAAGCAGAGCAAATTGTGGTTAGTTCAGGTGCAAAGCAATCACTTGCTAATGTGGTTCTATCTCTAGTTAATCCTGGCGATGAAGTGATTCTCCCTGCCCCTTATTGGGTGAGTTATGTTGAGATTATTAAGGTAGCGGGTGGCGTTCCTGTGATTCTTCCGACGAGTATTGA
>DQRJ01000056.1 GCA_015663855.1 Flavobacteriales bacterium
AAAAAAAGCCCTCACACTAGGAGGGCTTGGTTTGCAAATGTATTGATGATGAGATCTCCGTATACCCCACCGTAGCGGTTGAGGCACCAATCTTTCAGGCTTTGGATTTCAGATCTCTTGAGCCAACGTACACTCTTCTTCAGCTCTTTCGCAAATAAAGTGCGGTCAAAACTGACTTTAGAGAGTATGGATTTACAAAATTCTAGCATTCATTGAATCAATAAGGCTGTTTAGGTACGCTATATCAACGTACAATTTCGTACAATATTATCCGTGTTGCATGTTAATCAATCAAAAGTTATCACAAAAATCTAAATATCTTGAAAGCAATGCGTGAAATCAGGGTGTGAACTCGCGCGCATCTTTTATGATGTAGTTCATTTGGTATACATCGTCGGCATTGAGTTTTAACTCGCCAGCGAAGGTTAATCTTTCGTCTGTAGCGTATTCGCGAGGGATCTCGCCAGAAAACTGTAAATCGACAACGGTCTCAGGTCCGGCTCCACCACAGAAGAAGCAATTTGCGAAAGGGTATCGACTTAACACATAGAAATCTTCGTCGATATCGACTGGAATAACGTACCCAGTGATATACCACTTCTTTCCTTCAAAGCCCTTAACGCTAGGACCGAAAATCGGTTTCCAGTAATATGCATCGAGTTCCTCTACGTATACATCCTTAAACTCTACGTCTGTGAGATCTTCCCAGGTAAGTACATTATAAACCGCGTCATCCTCAATTAGAAGTGGGCTTGACTCAGATACGATGGGTTCAAAAACGATGGGTTCAGTTGTAGATTTTGCAGAGGCAACATTACGGATTTGGTCCTTAATTGCCTCCCCTTCTGGCGAAGGGTGGCACATGCTACTCCAATCGAGTGAAATCACAGCGATCACGGCCATAATGCCCACCATCCAACTTGAACGGAGGATTTTATTGCTATGATTTTTAAACGTCATCATTCGTTTGAGAGTGTTTTCGAAATGTCCATACGTAGCGTTTTGAATGCGGGAAGTGCCGCGGCTAGTAGTCCTACAAAGATAGCGCCTAATGCGAGATATATTTCAGTTTCGAGAATTCCTAAATCCCCTAAGTCGTATTGGAATTTATCCTCGATAGCGGAGGCCAAAACAAATAATCCCACTCGACTCACTACAAGTCCCAGAATCACCCCACCTATGCTGAGAAGCCCCCCTTCTAATAGTAGTAGCTTATATAGGGTTGCGGGAGTTCCACCCATAGTTCTCATAAGAGCTAGTTCGTATCGGCGAGCTTGCATGTTTTCGAAAACTGAAATGAAGATGCTCGCGAAACTTAGAGCCATAATTAACATCGCAATTGCTCTGAGGGCCGCAGCACCTAATCCAAATTGTTGATTCAATCTGTTTATCTCGATCGCAGGAAGAGCGACCTGCATATTTGTTTCTTTAAGTAGATTCGGCAACGTAAGAATCGCCATAGGATTGCGTTTCTTCAATAAAACAGCAGTAATCTCTCTCGAAGCGTAGAGCTCTTCTTTTGATAGTTCAGAATCTTCATGTTCAGCATGAACACCCCAAATAGTTTCAATATTTGTAAGTAGAAGCTGATCTATAACTGAGTGACTCCTGTCGAAAACACCAACAACAGTAAATGCAATGTCATCGTGAACGTCGGTCCCGTCGGTGAGTCCGTGTGCACTAAAGAACTTGTCCCCTATTTTCAAACCGGATTTCTCAGCTACGGTCGCCCCAATTGTCGCTTCGAAAGCGGTCTCCCAAAGTCGCCCTTCTGAAAGTTCGACAGAGTAATGATTAGGGTAACTTTCATTTGTCCCGACTATGCGATATCCATGGAAATTATCACCATAAGCAAGAGGAATTCCAGATTCTATATACGGATTGCGTATGATTTTATCCGCCGCCGCAAGCGAGATATTCCCAGTAGGAGCATCAATATGGTACACATTCGCAAGGATGAGCTGCAGAGGACTACCCTTTGCACCTAAGACCAAATCAATATCTTTTATATTTCTCTCAAACTGCTCGGTCATTTGGCGTTCGGCAAGCATCATAAGGCTGACCATTCCTACTCCGAAGGCGAGCAAAATTGCGCTGAGAGCCGTTTGGAGCGGTTTCGATACGAGGTTGCGTTTTGCGATATAGCTTAATCTCATAATTAAACTAGGTTTAGGGATGAGGTGTTCGATTCGAGTTCGACACGGTCGTTATATCTTGCTTTAAGACGAGAATCGTGGGTTACGATAATTAATGTCGCACCCGCTTTCGCAGTTTCTTCTTCGAGCAGCTTTATTACCGACGCGGTGCTAGTATCGTCGAGTGCCGAACTCGGCTCGTCCGCAAATACTACGGAAGGATAATGTACGAGAGCCCGCGCGATGGAAGCTCGTTGCTGTTCGCCCACACTTAAATCCTTAGGCATGGACTTTGATTTATGACCGACTCCTAATCGATCTAGAAGTTCCTGAGTTCTTTTCTTCAGCTCACTAGAGCTAATGGGCTTTTTCGATAATAGAGAGGGTAGCGATAGATTTTCCTCAACCGTTAAACTCTGTACGAAATGAGACTGCTGGAATACAATCCCTAATTCCTGGCCTCTAAAGGTGTCGAGTTTTCGATCGTTCATCCCTCCTAATTCCTGTCCCGAAACGGTAATCGATCCCTCGAGAGGTCTAAGTAGACCGCACATAAGGTGAAGTAGCGTAGTTTTCCCCGATCCAGAATCCCCGATAAGGAGTAGTTTACCTCCTTTATTACATGAGAAAGCCGGGAAGTTTAACTCGTTAATTCCGTCGTATGAAAAAGATAAATCACTTACTTCAATCATTTGTCTAAGGTAAGGTTAAGGGAGAAAGTTTGGAGTAAATTTGCCTCATGAAGTTTTTAACCCGTCTTTCAAAGTATTTAATCGGAGTGATGATTGGTTTGGGATTAACATGGATCATGTTTTCCGAGCGAGGTTGTATGGATTGGTTGCCATCAGAGCGCATTAGAAAAGATATTGCAAGAGGAGGAATTCAAGCAGACACAGACGCTCATTGCATGTTGAAATGTGGCGATTTGACTGTCAGTGACCTAGCGGATCTGGCGCGACTGGGAGAGGTAGATTATGAAAAGAGTGGTACTCGTGAAAAACCGAGACGCTATTTTATCGAAGGAGATGGATTAGTGAGTTCAGCATTTTTCTTACTGACTGATACGGCGACAACGGTAACGAAAATTGTTTTGAGAGACAAAAGCAATTGCGACTGCGATTGAACTAACTCGACTCAGATTAAATGAAGTGTGGCGCGGAGCTACTCTCCGTAAACCACTAATTTCCCGTAAACAATGTCTTCGGATCCCACAATGTTGATATGCACTGCGTACACCCCATTTGGAAATCCTTTTGTATAGAAAGATGCGTTATCTCCAGAAGGAGTCGGGAATAATTCCCGGGTTAACCTCCCCGAAGAATCAAATATTTTAAGACTTTCGATCTCAGCACCACTGTTAAGATCGACACGAACTAATGAGCCAGGAGCAGTGGGGTTTGGGAGAAATCTTACCTCTTCTCCTCCAGGAGTAACAGGAGGGAAAACAGGGTCAAACATCAATTTATAGACGAAATACCTAGTGCAAAGGTAAATTTCGCCCTTATTATCTTCTCCGAAAGCGAACTTGGTTTCCGTCCATGGCTCAAATCCGTTTTCGACATCTAAAACTAAAGGCGCACTTATCCACTCTCCGTTATTGTCAGCTTTTAGGGTAAAAAATTGAGTGTCTCCGAACCCGCATGCGTCTGACAAAACGTAATACCCTTGAAGAGAGGGGATGTTTGACCCTCGATAAACGACACCTCCAATTACAGAACACAATCCATTTTCATGAGGGAACTCGAATATCGGCAGAGTAATTACTTCACCGGGATCACAGTCAAGCAAAGGCTCGTAACAATCACTACCCTCCATCAATCTCCAACCGTAGTTTAGGCCGCCCTGACTCCCGGCAGGCTCGAAATTTATCTCTTCCCAATCTACTTCCCCGACATCTCCGATATACATATCGCCTGTCTCTCGATCGAAACTCCATCTCCAAGGATTCCTTAGTCCGTAAGCCCAAATCTCATCTCTCGCCTCCAAATTATCTACAAAAGGATTATCCGTGGGGATGGTGTATGGCTCTAGCCCATGAACGTCTATCCTTAAAATCTTACCCAATAAAGACTCGAGATTCTGAGCGTTTCCGATAGGCCCGTGATTATCTCCTCCAGACCCTCCTCCCTGTTCGCCTGATCCCGTAGATCCGCCATCCCCGGTGCTGATGTAGAGGAAGTTGTCGGCGCCGAACAAGATTTGGCCTCCATTATGCCCCATATCTGGCTGCACTAACTCTAAAACCTCAGACCAAACCGAAGTGTCGGCAATCTTGTGATCTGCACTCGTCCCGAAGCATAAAATCCGTTCATCGATAAGTTCTCCGGTACCATCAGGACGGTATCCATTGTACATCACGTAGAAAAGACCATTCTCTGCAAAATTCAGATCGAGTGTCATTCCGTTCATCCCCTGTTCACTCATCACCCCGAAATCCACGATATCTAATCCGGTGGAACTCAAATCCATAAACGGAGTTGCTCTTAATCCGGTAACTGGCTCCCAGTAATGAATAATACCGTCGTGCCCCACCAGTAATAGAGCATCATCGTTAGGGTCTAAGGAAGCGGAAAGAACTTGTATGGGTTGGTCTATTTCGGCAATTCGCTCAGCGTGAATTACAGCTGGAGCAGAAATGGTTTGGGCTGTAATGAAGGAATTACTGAATAAGCAGAAAACCACAAAAGTCCGTACAATTTTCCCTAAATGAAACGAGTTATAGTGTATCATATTGAATCTAACTTGCAGGTGCGATTTATTCACGAACAAATGTACTACGTATGACTCTTACACAGAAGCTTATCAAAAATTTCACTCTGATATTCACGATGTTGCTGTCACTGAACACTTCGTTTTCACAGTCAAATTTTACTATTTCAGGCCATGTTCAAGATTCTTCAAGCGGTGAGCAATTATTAGGAGCAACGGTTTGGTGTGAGAACATTTCAATAGGGGTTGCGGCGAATATTTATGGATTCTACTCACTCACTTTGCCCGCGGGTAAGCATATCATAATGGCTAGATACATAGGGTATGAACCGCAGAGGTTTGAGGTGGACCTATCGAGTTCCGTGAAGATGGAAATCAACCTTGTGGCGGGGACTACTTTAGGTGAGGCCGTGGTTACGGGTGATGCGTTCAACAAGATTGAGGATGTAGTCCAAATGTCAAAAATGGAAATCCCCATCGACCAAGTAAAACGCCTCCCAGCAATTGGAGGAGAGGTAGACTTACTAAAAGTCCTTCAACTTCTTCCTGGAGTGCAATCTGGAGGGGAGGGAACAAGTGGTCTCTACGTAAGGGGAGGGTCCCCAGACCAAAACCTCATGCTTCTTGACGGTGTACCACTTTATAGTGTAAACCATCTTTTCGGCTTCTTTTCCGTTTTTAATGCAGACGCCGTAAAAAGTATGTCCATCACGAAAGGAGGATTCCCCGCACGATTTGGGGGTCGTCTAAGTTCGATTCTAGAGATCCATATGAAAGACGGTCATATGAAGGAATATCACGCCGACGCGACAGTGTCTATTATCGCTTCTAAGCTTACTGTGGAAGGCCCTATCGTCAAAGACAAAGCGTCGTTTATGATAAGCTCTAGAAGAACGTATCTAGATATTCTAATTAAGCCCATCATTGCAAGGGCGAACAATAATAACCCCGATGTGACGACAGATCCAAGATACTATTTCTATGATCTGAACGGAAAATTAAACTGGAAGATTTCAGATAAAGACCGAATCTATTTAAGTGCTTTTACGGGTAAAGACGATTTCGGGATTGCTTCCTCGAATAACATCGGCAATAGTAGCTCGAACCTGGACTTCGGTTTGGATTGGAAGAATTCTATTCAAGCACTAAGATGGAACCACGAGTGGGGACCTCGTTTATTTTCTAATTTGACTTCTACCCATAGCAAGTATCAGTTCAATACAGGAATGGATGTCTTAGACATTAGTCAAGATCAGGACACTATTCGGATGGCGGCTTTGTATACTTCGGGGATAGAAGATATAGCGGCTCGAATTGACTTTGATTTTGCACCAAATGCGAATCACTACGTTAGGTTCGGAGCTAATTTTACAAACCATACATTCACCCCAGGAGCTACGGCTATTGACATAGATTTCGGTTCAAGTAATTTAATTGACACGATAATGGGGCCTGACGATATTAAGTCGAATGAAGCATTTATTTATGGCGAAGATGAATTCGAAATCGGAGACAGGCTGAAAATTAATTTAGGGCTTCATGCATCAGTACTTTCAGTTGAGGATACGGCATACTATTCTCTCCAACCTAGAGTAGCAATGAATTTCAGACTCCCCAAAGGATACGCACTGAAAACGTCGTATGCTCGAATGGCGCAATATGTTAATCTATTGACAAACGAGGGGACCGGGTTGCCTACAGATTTATGGGTGCCTTCGACGGCTAGAATTCGACCTCAACAGAGCTGGCAAATCGCTGTCGGACTTGCGAAAACTTATGGCGAAATAGAGGTCAGTTTGGAGGGATATTACAAAGGAATGGATGGGCTATTGAGTTATAAAGAGGGCGCTTCGTTTTTGTTTAGCACCGATTCTGATTGGCAAGATAAAGTGACTCAAGGAATCGGTAATGCGTATGGCACGGAGCTTTTAGTCCAAAAAAAGCACGGAAGAACCACAGGTTGGATAGGATATACTTTGAGCTGGTCGAATCGACAATTTGATGAGATTAACAGTGGAAATTGGTACCCCTTCACATATGATAGGCGGCACGACATCAGTTTCGTTATTACTCATGATTTTACTGATAAGTGGACTGGATCTGCGGTTTGGATTTATGGAACAGGAAGAGCATTAACTTTAAATGAATCTACTTTCTCGGCCTACGTACCTGACGGCGAGTCAAACTCCGGTGTTTATTCCTTTTCATTAGAAGTGCCTTCTGAGAAGAACTCATTTAGAATGAGTCCATATCACAGATTAGATTTATCGTTAACCCGTACTAAGAATTATGAAAACTCATCGAAGCATCTGATTTTCAGCATCTATAATGCCTATAATAACTTAAATCCGTTCTTCGCTCTAACAGACGAAGATGATAACGGAAATCCGGTCATTCGAGAATACGGAATTTTCCCAATGATTCCTTCAATTGCATGGCGCTACTCATTTTAATAACATGAAATCACTCACATTCCCCACCCTAGTTACTTTTTTTATTGTTGTGTCAACACTTTCTAGCTGTTCGAAATTTTTTGACGGCGTAGTACAGGAAATTGAATTCCCTGAGCATACACCTCGCATAGTTCCGACTCTCATTGTAAATGACGAAGCTGAAAGAATTATTGCGCTCGTATCATCTTCGGCAAGTACTTTAGATAGCGAAGGCCCTCAGGTTATAGAAGATGCGGTACTTACAATCTCAAACGAATCGGAAATTCTTTATTCAATGGATGAAAATAATCTTTTTGATGGGTTATATATACTTGAACTAGACGATAAACTAGGCATGCTCGAAGGGCCGATTACACTTAGAGTTGAGTCTCCAAGTTTCGACGAAGTGTCCTCTACCTCTACCATGCCTGATAAGCCTGTTTATACTGTTGATTTTCAAGAATCTGCGGATACCATAAATAATGTTTGGGGATTTGACATACTGGATAGATACACATTTAATATAGAAACTACATCACCTTCTTCGAAACACTTTATTATCAAGTTTTATATGAAATATATTGATCTTTACACAGAAGAAATCTCTGATTGGGAAACGATGTACTCTTATCCTTCATTTGACCCTCGAATAACATTAAATTATTTTATCAACGGTGTTATGATATATGAAGAGAGTAACTCATCGTCGGCCACTAGTCTTAACGATTTGGCAATCAATATCCAACGATATTCAGAGTACTTTACCATTGTTGAAAGGAAAGTGGTTGTTGAAGCTATTAGTGACGATCTGTTTAAATACTATATGAGTTTGGAAAGAATTGCATCAGTCGATTTTCAATTGTTTTCAGAGCCAACGTTATCATACTCAAACGTTAGTGGAGGTTTCGGCTGTTTCGGTTTGGGTAGTGTAACAGAAACAATTATTGAGTAAAAATGATTATTTAGAATCAGTCTAAATACCCTTTTTTAGGTATTGTAATTCGATGGTCTTGGGGTGAATATTTGCCTTGTGAAATCC
Source organism: Flavobacteriales bacterium (assembly GCA_015663855.1). Classification (GTDB taxonomy): domain Bacteria; phylum Bacteroidota; class Bacteroidia; order Flavobacteriales_D; family Sanyastnellaceae; genus UBA974. Next base: position 8,316 of record DQRJ01000056.1, read on the forward strand.
AGAATATTAATACTATTCAGTTGTCTCGTTAGTGGCATTACGTTAGGTTCGTCGAACTCATTTGCACAGGCGCAAATTGCCTGTGATTCAGTTGATTTTATGCTGTCTCTTTGGCACGAAATCCCTGAGGCTGAAGTAGCGGCTGTGGGCCTTGCTTCTGGTGCATACGGCTTTGATGAAGTGCCAGGGTCTCTTCACTTAATTACGTCAAAGGAACTGGATAGGTTTTCGTATTCAGACCCTTTGAGAGTGTTAAGGACGGTAGCTGGAGTGAACCTCACGGAAGAAGATGGCTTTGGTCTTAGACCTAACATCGGACTAAGGGGTTCGGGTACTAATAGGTCTTCTCGCATAACGATTATGGAGGACGGGATTTTGATAGCGCCTGCCCCTTACACGGCCTCTGCGGCATATTATTTTCCGTCTATCGCGCGGATGTCTTCGATTGAAATTCTTAAAGGTTCATGCCAAATCGCTTTCGGTCCACAAACCGCATCAGGCGCAATTAATCTCATTTCTACTTTAATTCCTCGTGAATCTGCAGCTACATTCGATATGTCTATAGGCTCATTCGGGGGCAAACAAATTCATGTCACTGCTGGCTCAACTTCTCATAAATCTTCGGGCACTTTCAGCTATTTGATAGAATTCTTAGAATTGCACTCCGACGGATTTAAGACTATAGAAAACATATCAGGTCTAGGAGGCTATACGGATTTGTCGACAGGATTTTCGAAGTCAGATGGACTAATCAAATTGAAGTATTCTACGCCTGCGGATAAATTTGTGCCACAATCTTTAGAGTTGAAAATCGCTGGTGTTTCGGAAGTTTCAAATGAAACTTATTTGGGACTTACTGAATCTGATTTCCAGGAAAGCCCATTGCTTCGATATGCTGGAAGTGCTAGCGATGTGATGAACGCTAGTCAATCGCAAATAGTTCTGACTCATACTATTTCACCTTTTACAAATGTTGAGTTGAAAACGGATTTATATAGAACTTCGTTGGCGAGGAATTGGTATAAACTTGACAGGGTAGTTGACTCTTCTGGAGTGGTGATTAATCTGGGTGATATCCTAGATGCTCCCGATCAATATTTCGAAAGCTTTTCATATCTCACGGGCTCATCAACCCCATCGACTGCAGGTCTTGAATTAAAAGCGAATAACCGAACCTATTTTACCAGGGGGATTCAACATAGAGCCATAATTAAATTCGGTGCTCTTCATTCATTTGATGAGGTTTCTCCTATTCACCAAAACCAAATAATTTTCGGTATCAGATTGCACTCCGATGGAGTAGATAGATTTCAATGGCGCGACAGATATGCAATGCAAGATGGTGTAATGCTACTTTCCGATCTTGGGATACACGGAACGGCCGGGAATAGGGTCGAAACAGCGACTGCCCTAGCTAGCTATGTTCGGGCGACATTACATTTCCGTAACCTTACTATAACGCCAGGTCTTAGAAGCGAGATAATAAATTTCGAACGAAACGATTACGGATCAGTAGATATAGATAGAGCTGGAGAAGGGGAGTATCGCTCAAATTTTGTGAGGGCTTTGTTGCCGGGATTAGGCTTTAACTATAGACTAAGCTACTATCTTGATGGATTCGCTGGAATACATCGCGGCTTTATTCCTCCGGGGTCTAATCCTGAAACGTCTCCGGAATTTTCAATAAATACTGAGCTCGGCTTAAGATTATCTTTTCGTTACTTCTCAGGTCAGGTTGTGCTTTTCTCTAATGACTACTCAAATTTACTTGGAGCCGACTTAAATGCTTCAGGCGGATTGGGAACGGACGATCTTTTCAATGGTGGGTCAGCTCAAGCTCGAGGGCTGGAATTAGAGTTCACACTTGATCCATTCGCAGATGGCACATTCGATAATTTGTCTCTACCCATTCGACTCGCCTACACTTATACCAACGCAAAATTCAAGAACTCGTTCGATTCCCAGCTTGAAGCATGGGGTGAAGTAGAAAGTGGCGACGCTTTACCTTATCTCGCACCTCATCAATTATCGATAGTAACCTCGTTCGTTACAGGAAAATTTTCCACGGACATAAGTGCTCGATACACATCTGCGATCAATACAGAGGCGGGCCCAATCAACTCCGATAACACGAAGTCAATTCAATCATCTGTTATTCTCGATTCTTCAATAAAGTACAATTTTTCGCCAACATTTAGAGCCTCGCTCGGAATCACGAATCTTCTAAATAGCGTCTATGCTGTCTCTCGTCGCCCATACGGACTTCGCCCGAACATGCCAAGATCGTTACGACTCGGTCTAGTCGCCAACTTCTAGTCCTTCCACCTAGATAACTTCGGGATGCCCCAAGTCATCATTCCGGCAAGAAATCCAGGAACACCTTTCCCTTTCATTACTTTCTTCACCATGGCTTGCATCTTCTCAGCTGTATCCACCTCAGGGTGAAGAAATGCCCCGTCCGCATAACAAAATGAGCAATAAAGCTCACTCTTACTTCCATCCTTTTCAGTTCCGCCAGCGCCAGGATCCTTCTTGAGAGGCATGGAGCAGCTTTGGCACATAGTGTTTTTCTTAGACATAATAGGCTGAATGTTAGATAGATAATAAAAATTCATAGTACATTTCCCCGACGATTCCATATATAAACCAAACAGGGGCGTATTCCAGGCAAATGACTTCTTTGTAATGAAAACGGTAGTCTTTATAGTTCCATGGCGAGACCCCTACGAGGGCTTTAATAATTAGCCCTGAGACGAGTTCGAGTAAATAGAACGCCGCCATGTAAATGAGTCCTTTCAGAATCCATGATGACTCTCCGAAGTAGGTTGTGACGAAATAGAAAATGAACGGGACAACTGCGTAGATAGGAAGCATCCATAGATAGGTTTCTCCTTTAAGTCTAGGATCGCGGGATTTCACGAAGTCCATAATAGACGTGGCTATTACTTCCATCGTGATACCGATGAATATGAAGCCAATTGTTAATACGAGAGATGTCATAATTGCAAAGTATGAACTTATTTAGTTTGATATCGATTGACTTCGGCGCGCGACTTCTTTACGGATGAGAGTTAGCTCGCGAGTTGTTTGGCCTTCAACAGATGAATTTTCCTTAGCACGACGAATGAGGTAAGGCATGGCTTCACGAATAGGTCCGTAAGGAACATACTTCGCTACGTTGTAACCGTGAGCAGCGAGGTTGAAAGTTATGGGATCACTCATCCCGAGTAGTTGAGAAAATGTAATTCTAGGGTCGTTATTTTCTATACCTCTATCGGACATCATCTCACACAAGCTTAGGTTGCTTATTTCGTTGTGAGAACCAGCGAAAAGGTGCACCTTATCTAGGTTGTCCAAACAAAAACTTAAAGCTGAATCGAAATCGGCATCAGTATGTTTTTTATCGATTTGAATAGGAGATGGATATCCTTTTCTATCAGCTCTTTCGCGCTCCTTTTCCATGTAAGCACCTCTAACGAGCTTAATTCCAACAATGAACCCTGATTCTTCTGCTCTAGTAGCAAGATCTTTTAGATAGTCTAGTCTATCGTGTCGATATAACTGGACAGTAGTATAAACGACAGCGGTTTCGCGATTGAAATCGGACATCATATCCTCGGCTAACTCGTCGATAGCATCTTGAAGCCAAGTTTCTTCGGCATCGATTAATACTCGGCCTCCAGCTTCTGCGGTAGCTGCACAAATTGACCTTACTCTTCGTTCAACTCTAGACCAAGCTTCTTGGTCTGTTTGTGAAAACTTAGATTTATCCTTTGCAAGAAGTCCGTTTGTGGAAAGTCCACTGGGTTTGAAGACGGCAAAAGCATGTCGAGGATCTTCACTAGCCGCTTCGACCGTTTTTAATATTTCGGAACAAGTTATGTCTAGTTCTTTTTCGGAATCAACACCTTCCGCGCTATAATCTAGAATGGTCCTAACATTATGCTTGTAAAGCATAGCTATAGTCGCTTCAGACTCGGCGATATGTTCCCCTCCACAAAATTGCGCATAAACCGTGGGTTTAACAGCCCAGCTAATTGGGAAACGGATAGCAAGAGCTAGTTTGGCCATAAAACTTCCGACAGCGACTAACCACGGACGACTTAATAGCTCGAAAAGCAATCTGCCACGGCCTAAATCCTTGTCAGAAAGGTGACGAAATGCTAGTTCTGTATTACCAAAATCTGGAAGATTCTTCTCGTTCAAAATTTCACTATTTTTTTGACTTAAACGCTAAAAAGGCTAAGATAGGTTGCCACTCCCATTGTATCTTTGAGTATGGACATTAAAGATTATATCTCTGAAAATCGCCAACGCATGTTGGACGAATTGTTTGAACTTTTAAGAATACCATCTGTATCTGCAGACCCCGCTTTTGCTGGTGATGTAGAGCGTTGCGCAGAAGCTGTAGCAGCCTCTTTAACACAGGCTGGCGCTTCAAATGTTGAGGTGATGACCACCCCGGGGCACCCGATTGTATTCGGGGAATACAAGGTGAGCAGTTCCGCGCCGACCGTTTTGGTATACGGCCATTACGATGTCCAGCCAGCCGACCCCATCGATCTTTGGGATAAACCTGCTTTCGAGCCTTACATCAAGGTTACGGAGAAGCATTCTGAAGGTGCGATTTTCGCAAGAGGTTCATGTGATGATAAAGGTCAAATGTTCATGCACGTCAAAGCTCTCGAAGCTATGGTGGCAGAGGGTAATGTGCCTTGTAATATTAAGTTCATAATCGAGGGCGAGGAGGAGGTAGGTAGCTCTCATCTTGATAGTTTCCTAGAGGAGAATAAAGAAAAACTATCAGCGGATGTCGTTTTAGTTAGCGATACCGGGATCATTTCAAATGACACTCCTTCTATCACTGTGGGGCTTCGTGGACTTTCTTATGTTGAGGTAGAAGTTACTGGTCCTAATCGCGATCTCCATAGTGGGCTATATGGCGGTTCGGCTCCGAATCCGATAAATATCCTTTGTGAGATGATTGCGTCTCTTAAAGATGAAGACCAAAGAATTACTATTGAAGGTTTCTACGATGACGTCGAAGAGCTTTCCTCTGATGAAAGAGCAGCTATGGCAAAAGCGCCCTTCAGTTCCGAAAATCACAAGTCTAGCATAGGAATTGGCGCGCACGAGGGTGAAGTTGCATACTCTCCCTCTGAACGGATGAGCATTCGACCGACCCTAGATGTAAATGGTATTTGGGGAGGCTATATGAAAGATGGAGCGAAGACAGTTATAGCCTCGAAAGCTTACGCGAAGATTAGTATGCGACTTGTCCCCCACCAAGATCACGAAACGATTACTCGATTATTTACAGAGCACTTTAACCGCATCGCTCCTCCAAGCGTGTCGGTAAAAGTCACAGAAATGCACGGAGCGGCTCCGGCCGTTACCCCTACGAATAGTCCTGCATACAACGCCGCCTCACTAGCTATGACCGAGACGTTCGGAAATGAGCCAGTGCCAATTCGAAGTGGTGGTTCTATTCCGATTGTTGCTTCTTTCGAGCGCATTTTAGGCCTCAAGACGGTGTTATTCGGGTTTGGTCTAGATTCGGATGCAATTCATTCTCCGAATGAGCATTACGGCGTATTCAATTATTTCAAGGGTATCGAGACGATTCCTTTGTTCTACAAGCATTTTTCAGAGCTTCATGAAGACTAAACCTGCACTTTACATACTTCTTATTGCTCTCAGTCTTATGACTCTAACGAGTTGTTATCAAGATCTGGAGGTCGTTTCAATTGACGACTTTTCTAAGGTTTCTATAGGGTTACAGGGGCTTACATCGGAACTAGATGTAATGATTTATAATCCCAACTTTTTCCCGATACAACTTAAAGAAGCAAAAATTTCTCTTCAAGTCCGAGAGGTCGATGCAGGAGATATAACTCTGGTGCGGCAAGTGAAACTCGAAGCGCGCGATACTTCTTTGGTCACATTTAATGTCAAAACTCGTGATGGAGCTATTATCAAAATCCTCAAAGACGATATTTTCAAGTTTTTAAAAGGGGAGGATGTTCCATTTTCAGCATCTGGAAAAGTCATCGGAAAGTCTTGGGTATTGACTGTAGAAGTTCCGATCGAACATTCTCAATTTATCAACCTAAGAAACTAGAGATTGCCGAACAGATAGGTAAACCCTATTTCGACAGTCATATTTAACATTCGATTATTCCATCGAACGGTTCCAGAGGGATTATCGGGCCTAGGTGCAATTGCAAGAATACTCTGGGTTACCCTCCCGAAGAGATGTGAGTGATCTCCGTATTGTGTTCGAATGCCAAACACTCCGCATAAATCATAATCTTTTATAGGAAGCCCAGTTGGATCCCACGCCACGCCATAAAAGTCTTCTTCAGCCGCAAGTAAAACTGAGGGTTGAAGCCCCAAGAGTAAGTCAAAAAACTGGTAATTGTAACTGACAGTTATTGGGATATCGATATATGTGAATCGATATCTCCAAGTCTCGTAGTCACCCGCACGAGGGTTTGGGGGTTTCTTACTTCCTTTTTGGTTGTACACAATCCCAAGCTGTATATTCTTCTTTCCGTTACGGCCTATCTCGAGAGTTACACCTGCATTAACGCCCATTTTATTAAAGCCGCCGATTCCATCGCCATGGATTTGTGATGTGGTAACTCCACCAATAAATCCACCATTAAATCTAAAGGCCTGACCTTCAGAATAATCGGTTTGGGCTGAAAGATCGACAGCTGTAAAAGCGAGCGAAAGAGCAAAACAGATACCTCCTAATCCTATTTTCGTCCGATTCAATATCATTCTCCCAAATGATGTCCCAAGCAATTTACAACCTCACCCACCTCATCGTCAACAACTAACAATATCGACGAGTTTTCGAACACCCACTCTGAATTCCAGTTAAACGTATAATCCGCTTGGAAATATTCTCCCGCCTCAGCATTATCTATAACGACTAGCCCTTCGGCTCCCGTTACACTACCTCGAAGCATGTGATTAAATTCGTAATCCTCTATATGTTCTGGATCACTAGAGTAGTCTAACTGATCACCAATAATTCCAGACTCGAGGAACAAGATCGCTAAACGACACTCTCCTTCGAATCCTTCGCTAAATTGTCCATTCACGTGGATATTGAGTTGTCCATCTCCTGCACCAGGAAACCAAAAGGTCTCAATTTGCAATTGAAGAGGAGTTTCAGCATTTAGCTCAGACGCCACTTTTGACGACCACTCCGACGGCGAAAAGAAGTTTCCGTTTCCGCCTAATCTATTTATTCTTCCAAGAGGATTCGCTTGGAATTCTAATTGATAAAAATAAGTGTTGCTATCCTCGTTAGTCCAATCCATTGGATATTGTTCATTCGTAAAAGCGAGATTTCCCGCGTGAATAGCCATGGGGAAAACTCTACTTGGATTTGCATCAGCTAACCCATCAGCAATTACTGCAGCAGCAGGACAGTTCCCACATTGGTGAGCAGTGAAGTCTTCTACAAGTACGTTTTTACCTGTAGTTGTAGCTAAAGGAAACACAGGAGGTTCTCCATATAGCTCAGAATTGTACCCTCCAGTAAAAGGAACGATAGGATCATCAATTATGTCGCAAGAAGGAAAAGCGAGAATCCCTAAAATTGCGAGGAAAAGGAAAATTTTAAAAGATTTCATTTTCTAAAATTGTTAGTACAATAATGTTCTAAAGATAAAAAATCCGCGCTGACATACAAAGTACGTCGGCGCGGATTCAAAAAGTTAACTTAACTAACTAAGACTAACCAAGCCGAGGCTTAGTGAGTGTTAGTAACTCGTAGTGTTGAAGTCTCTCCACCAGCAGTTAAGCTGATTAGGTAGATACCTGCCTCCATTGAAGCGAAGTCAAGCTCGATGCGCTGAGTTCCAGCAGCAATAGTTCCTAGGTTCATATCGATAACCTTCTCACCGACTAAGTTGTAAACTACAACTGAAGCGTTTCCTGCTACAGCAGATGTGAAAGAAAGGCTAGTGTTATCAGAGAATGGGTTAGGGAAAACGTTTACTGAAGAAGTAAGGTCGTTCTCAGTGATGCCAGTTACTGAAGTCACCTCCATCCCAGCAGCAACAGATGAGAATTCAACTCCTGTAGCTCCGTCGTAATCCCAAACTACAGCAACATCGTCCATTCCATCCATAGAAACTATAGAAGCAGAACCGTCAGTGTAGTCACCCCACTGTGAAGCATAAAGTCCGTCACCGTATGTATCATACATAGTGAAAATGTAGCACTCGTTTAAATCAAGAGCAACGTCCCAAACGAATTCGGTATCGGTTTGACCACCTAGAGATCCACTAGCGATTCCAGCAACAAAAGATCCATCAGTAGCGTAGATATCCCAGCTAGTTTCTTCTGGCCAGTTGTCAGTTGTAATACGAACCTGTACGTAAGAAGTAGCTTCAGAAGAACCTACAACTGCAACAGCGTCCTCAGCTGTCCACGCGTTTCCATTAACAGATACAAGTGCGTAGTCAAGTTCACCTACTTCAGAAAATGTCCCAAGAACAACAGTCTCAGACCCTCCGTTAGAAAGTACGCCTTCCCACATAACGTCTGCTTGAGCAGCTCCGTTGAGAGCAACGTTGAAAGTCATAGCAATTACATCGTCAGAACCTAAGTTATAAACTGATGTAGATCCAGTCCAATCTCCACCACCACAAGCAGAAGTATCTCCGTTGTATGACATTATTGGTGCAGCTCCAGTAATAGAGTTAGCACAGTCCATGAATGCTGCAGTAACGTGTCCGTCGAAAGAAGCTTGTCCAGACTCAACGAGTGTGTACTGCATAGTACTATCAGAGCCCATTACTCCGTCAGGACAAACAGTGTATATAGTAGGATAGTAAGTGTTAGTGTACTCATCAAATACATTTTCCATGTTATCGAACATAGGAAATGGAGTTCCAGTAATCCAATCTCCAAGAGTGTTAGAGCCAGTACCAGCTAAATCTTCAGCAGTAGTTGATCCGTCAGACTCTAAAGAAAAAATGTATAGGTCTCCTGTCCCTTCGGGTCCGAATGTTGACCAAAGATCTTCTAAGATTCCAGTTTCTTTGTAGTCCCAGCAAGGCCCACACCAAGTAGCGTAGAAATCAAGAATTACAGTGTTTCCTTCATCAAGAAGGTCGTAAAGGTTCCACTCGACACCGTTGATGTCAGTTGCAGTGAAATCTGGTGCGATAGATCCGTCAGGAAGTTGCGCAAGAGCAGTCGTACCGATAGTAAGAGCTGCGAAAAGCATGTAAATGTGCTTCATGTTAAACAGGTTTAATGGTTTCAAAATCAGGGTTTTGCCAAATTATAGCATCGCAAAAATAGTAAATAATGTGACTTAGATTAAATAAAAAGGGTTAAAAGCTTGAGGTAAAGGTGATTTCGACTCCATTTGATGCAGGAACCGCTCTACATACTCCCCCTACACAGAAGATTCCTTCACGCCTTTTTCCATATCCTACACTTAATCTATGCGATCCGTTTATATACCCAGCGGATCCGTAGATGTAGTGGACTCTCTTTGCCTCGTCAGGATTTCCGAAGTTGTATTGATCCATTACACTGGCGAACCAATGTGGACTCCAGGTATACTCCGCCACGACAGTTGCCCAGTCGCCTTTGTCTTGCTCGCTTAGCAATGCTTGGAATTCCGTGCGGAGGCTTTGGCGACTAGCAGTTTTGATTTGGGTTTCAAGAACGAAAATATCAGCAAAAACAATCCCCTTATAATCAGTCGTTACAGGAGTTGCTAAAGTGTTGAATTGAAGGTTCATGTACATAGCTTTCGCTTTGAAAGTCTTAGAGAACTTGCGTTCAATCTCGAAGCTAATATCTCTTACGTTTAGAGAATCTCCGAAACCCCAGCTATTTCTTTCATATCCATTTACAATGCCATCAACACCAGCCAAGTTTGTCGTGTCTAAGCTATACGAAGTAGCATATGCCAAACTCATTTTCGTTCCATACTTTCCTCCTAGTTTAGAACCCCTTTTAAGTCTATAATAAAGTTCTCCCCTAACACTGGACTCACCATTGACAACAGTCGCATATGGATACAGGGTTGCAGCAAGGTTGTATGTATGTGTTTTCGTTATAGCAGGGATGAAATTAACAGGAGCGTCGAATAGTAGCAAGTTTCGATCAGATCGGAAGCTCATGTTGTCTGTTGTAGACCTTTTAAACAAGAAGTTTAAACCCTTTACATTACCTGTAAGGAAGTACATGAGTGCACCACCTTCTTTATAGATATAGCCATTATCAGCAGATGGGTCATTGATTTTAGTAGCATAAGTTACTCCACCCTTCCATGTTCCATATTGGATGGTTGTACCGTAATCCCAAGCACCTACGTTAGCAGGAAGTTCAAGAATTAAAGTATCCTTGATGATATTTCCTCCTTCTTGAAAACGACTTACAAAAGAGTAGTTAGGAATAATTTTCAGCTTAGAATCTTTTAATGCGGGGATTATCTCATTTAAGTCCACCTCAGCGCTAACTCCTCTAAGGACTCCATCTCCATTAATAAGCCCATCATCGAAGTCAAGTCGTTGTTTACCGTAAATCATCTTTAGGGTAATAGCCTCGATAGGATTAAGTATGAGTCTAACTCCATCAAGAGCGTTGTCGAGACCTAGATTTCGTGCTTCGTATGACCTTAACGTAAAGCCAGACCCGAATTGCTCATAAAAATTACCTATAGTTACATCTACACCGTGTTCTGGATCACTCCATCTCGCGTAACGATACCCTATACCCGACCCTTTAAACCTTCCAGGAAATCCAAGTACACTATTTAAATATGACTCGTACCGAATACCTGAAGAAAACTTCCCCTGGGTATAAATTAAATTTGCGTATGAGTTAAACCCCGTTTTAGAAGGTGGCACAACCGCTCCAATAAGTGTATCTTCTTGATATGATTGCCACAGAACAGATACGTTACCAGTGATCACACCGGGCTCGGATTCTTGAGCATTCGAAACCCCGCTCAATAGAAATCCAAGCGCAATTAATAGTATTAATTTTCTCATGATGTTTAGTCTACCAGCTTAAGCAGCTCCTCGTACAATTCCTCTTCGTCCCCTTCTGCGTAGTTGTTATGAGTCCAAACAATTTCCCCTTCTCCATTTACAAGAAATGTATGAGGAACGTTGATTACTTGCATAGCGCGAGCGAATTCCTTGGCTGGATCAAGTAGAATTTCATATTCCCACCCAGAACTCATTGTATAAGGGCCTACACGGTTCGTAGAGCGACTATCATCTATGCTCACAGCAATGATTTTCACACCTGTTTCTTCCTGCCAATCAGCATAATAGTCCATGTAATTATTTAATTCTCTCTTGCAAGGACTACACCAAGTAGCCCAAAAACAAATTATGATGGGATTTCCGTCATTTTCAAAGGCTCCGGTGTCAATTGTGGTACCAGTAAGGTCCTTCAGTTTTACAGAAGGAACGGTTTGGGCGCTCGCTGTAGATGCGGTAAATAGTACAATAAACATAGTGATAACAATGCTTTGCGCATTATTAATCCACTTGAAGTAAGATTTATTCATGATACAATGTTTCTATATAGGTGTTGCAAAGAAACGGCTTTCTCGTCATAGTAGATGTATTACCTTCGTAACCATGTTTTATACCAAACTCAAAAACCTCGTTTTAGCGACTTTTATTTTAGCCGCAGGAAACACGTTCTCACAGACAATACTCGCTCCAGCCGATACTATTTTCGCAGCACTCGATACATTGAATGAGTTCCATTATGGTGAAATATCAGTTCATTGGGATGTTGTGAATGAAACTGATTCAGAAATGATTCTTATGTGCACTCGTAATTTCATTGATACGGTTTCGCCTTATAACTATCCATATGTTCAGTCAACGGAAGAAAATCCTGTAGCAGGTGCATACGAGAAATTTTGTTGGGGTACGCTATGCTACAACTTCGGAACGGATGCGTCTTCATCAAATTCAGCACTAATTGTCTCCCTTCCTCCTGGAGTTACTAATAACACATTCATTGGATATTACTACCCGCATGATGTTGTGGGTACGACAACTATGGAGTTTTGTTTTCATCCAGCAGAAACTGACACTTTGGCTTTGTGTAAACAGATTACATATGTCATTACAGCAACTTCAGGGCTTGAGGATGGTATTGAAATCGAGGGATTATCGGCAATTACTTCCGTGTATCCGAATCCAATAGACGGGTCGGGGTGGATAGAGTTTAACCTTCGAAGTGGCGAGGTAGGGGTGTTGATTTTTCGTGATGTAACTGGAAAGGAAATGAAGCGCGTGGGAAGTTTGGTCTATAGTGGAAGAGTAAATATCGAAGCTAGTGAATTTGCACAAGGACTTAGTTTTTGTACACTAGAAGTTGATGGAATTACTGTACATACTGAGAGATTTATCGTTATTCGATAGGATTTTAGGTAGATATGCAGGCACCAAACAAACAGGAAGCCCTTGATTATCATTCGAGGGGTAGGAAGGGAAAGATTGAGGTAATTCCGACTAAACCTTATAGTTCACAACGTGACCTGTCTTTAGCATATAGCCCTGGGGTTGCAGACCCTTGTCTTGCAATAGCTGAAAACCCTGAGGATGTATACAAATACACTGCTAAAGGGAACTTAGTTGCTGTAATAAGTAATGGCACGGCGGTTCTGGGGCTTGGAAATATCGGACCTGCTGCAAGTAAGCCAGTTATGGAAGGTAAAGGAGTGCTCTTTAAAGTGTTTGCAGATATTGATGTCTTCGATATCGAAGTAGATGCAACTGATGTAGATCTTTTCGTAGCTACAGTAAAGGCAATTGCTCCTACGTTTGGTGGAATCAATCTGGAAGACATCAAGGCGCCGGAAGCGTTTGAAATCGAGAGACGATTGAAGGAGGAATTAGATATTCCTGTTATGCACGATGATCAGCACGGAACGGCCATTATTTCATCTGCCGCTTTACTGAATGCTTTAGAGCTGACGGAGAAAAACATTGAAGATGTAAGAATTGTGGTGAGTGGTGCTGGTGCAGCGGCGATGTCTTGTCTAGATCTATATATTCAACTAGGACTATCTCTAGAAAACATATCTGTATTCGATAGTCGTGGGCACGTAAATTTAAGTAGAGAGGGTCTTGACGAGATGAAGCAAAGATTTGCGACTAAAGTTGAGTATTCATCGCTTACTCACGCATTAAAGGAAGCCGATGTTTTCTTAGGTCTGAGTAAGGGAGGTCTTGTGAATGGTAAGATGATAAAAGGGATGGCGAAGGATCCTATCGTTTTCGCTTTGGCGAATCCTAATCCAGAGATTCCATACGCAGAGGCGATCGCCGCTCGTAAGGATATTATCATGGCGACAGGAAGAAGTGATCATCCGAATCAGGTAAATAACGTACTGGGCTTTCCGTTTATCTTTCGTGGAGCTTTAGATGTTAGAGCGACTGCGATAAATGACGAGATGAAGTTGGCGGCTGTTAGAGCAATTGCTGATTTGGCAAAAGAATCTGTGCCAGACGAGGTGAGTGAGGCGTACGAGGAGCAGTCTTTAGTTTTCGGAAGACAATTAATTATCCCTAAGCCATTAGACAACAGATTAATTACGGCAATTGCCCCTGCAGTGGCAAAAGCGGCGATAGATTCAGGAGTTGCAAGACATACCATCGAAGATTGGGATGCTTACAAATTATCCCTCTTAACGAGGTTAGGACAGGCAACGAATTTCTCACGTTCTTTGAGCGATAGAGCTTCGAAAAATCCTAAGAGAGTTGTCTTTGCGGAAGCAGAGCATTACAAAGTTCTTAAAGCTGCAGAACAAACAGTAATTGAGGGCATCGCCCATCCCATATTAATTGGAAGAAGGCCGAAGATTGAAAAACTGATCGAAGAAAACAATCTAGAACTAAGTTCAGCGACGATAATAGATCCAAGAAGCGAAGACGAGGCCGAGAAAAGGAAGGTATATGGTAAGCTTCTCCACGAAAAGAGAATGCGCCATGGTCTAACCGCAATAGAGGCTGAACGGGCTATGAGGCAACGAAATTATTTCGGGGCAATGCTTGTCGAAACCGGAGAAGCGGACGCTTTAGTTTCCGGACTTACTCGAAACTATCCGAAAGTAATTAGACCGGCTTTGCAAGTGATAGGAAAGGCAGACGGAGTTAAGAAAGTAGCGGGCATGTATATTATGCAAACGAAGCAAGGCCCGATGTTTTTTGCCGATACTACTGTAAACGTAAATCCGACAGCAGAGGAAATTGTAGATATTACTCTCTTGATGGCGGAGGCGGTGCGACGATTAAGAATTGTGCCTAGAATTGCATTATTAAGCTACTCTAATTTCGGATCTTCTAAAGGAGAGGATGCAGAGAAGATGGCGAAAGCTGCAAGCATCCTTCACAGAGATCACCCAGATTTAATTGTAGATGGGGAGGTTCAAGCGAATTATGCGATTAACCAAGACTTACTCGCGGAGAGTTTTCCCTTCTCAGTCCTTAATCAACGTAAAGTGAACACCTTGATTTTCCCTAACCTATCGGCCGGAAACATCTCGTACAAGCTTTTAAAAGAAATGGGAAAGCTCGAGGCTCAAGGACCAGTGCTTCTTGGAATGAAAAAGTCGGTTCATATTTTACAGATGGGTTCTTCTGCTAAGGAAATCGTAGATATGGTAAGACTTGCTGTTGTAGATGCCCAAAACAAATCCCAAGCATGATATATCATTTGAACGGAAGGCTTATTGAAAAGCATCCAACCCATGTGGTGATAGAATGTGGAGGAGTAGGTTATTTGGTCTCTATTAGTTTGACCACATTTGAGGCTCTTTCGGATGACGAGAGTATTTTCCTCAACATTCATATGGTCGTGCGAGAAGATGCGCAGACTTTGTTTGGGTTTGCTACTGTTGAGGAGAGAAGGATGTTTTTACTTCTGATAGGAGTAAGTGGAGTGGGAGCAAACACCGCCCGATTAATCCTTTCCGCCATGGACCCGGCCACAACTACTTCTGTGATTGCAGCAGGTGATGCTGACTCTATGAAGCAGGTGAAAGGTATAGGCGCGAAGACTGCTCAGAGGATAATTATTGATCTTCAGGATAAAGTAGGTGCTGAAACTGGAGGAGGGGGAGGCAT
>DQRJ01000037.1 GCA_015663855.1 Flavobacteriales bacterium
ATACTTTAGACCAAACCTCAAATGGCATCTCCTGTTCTCGTAACATCACACAAGAAGAAGATGGGGTAACACGCATAGACCTTACTATTGAAGGAAAGTCATTTGATGGCTTCCTGAAAATCACTGAACACCTTCCAGCTAACTGCATCGTTGAGATTTCAGATAATGGCAATTCTATTGCTGAAGAAAAAGATGGCGTTTTAAACTTTGTTTGGTTTGACACAAAAGATGAGGTTCCAACTCAAGTTTCTTACAAATTACTTGGCTGCTCAACCAATTCTTTACATAAATTATTTGGCGAAATACGTTATGCATTTGGTAATACGGAGTTTTCTCAAGATATTGCAGACTTGACACCGAACTTTTTAGAAGGCGATGTGTTGTTAAATAACTCCCAAATCGCAGATGATTCTGCACCCATTGTATTGAATAAGACTAACACATCTAAAGCGATGACTCCCGACAACGGGGTAGCTTATCGTGTGCAATTGTTAGCGGGTCATAACGATGTAAGTAGAAATTGGATTTCTACTAGATTTAATTACAATGGCTCAGCTGATAGTGAACGTCACGAAGGATGGGTTAAGTATACTACAGGTTCTTTTCCGGCTTATCAACTAGCTAGAAATGAAAGAGAGAACATTAACAACACACATCACTTTCCTCAACCATTTGTTACTGCCTATTATTTAGGTGAGCGAATAACTGTAGAGGAAGCTTTGGTTATTTCACAACAAGATTGGATACCGTAATGGCAATAATTCACACAGACTGGAAGTCCGCTTTAAAAGGATATGAAGATTATTTAGCCTTAGAAAGAGGTTTAAGTGAGAATTCTATTCTCGCATATATGCGAGACATTAAACAATTTGCAAACCAAATTGAAAAGCAAGATAAGGTCACTAATCCGTCTACTATAAACATCACACATGTGGAACACTTCTTAGCGTTCCTATACGACAAGGGGCTCGCAAGAAATAGCCAAGCTCGTATGCTTAGTGGTGTTAGAAGTTTTTGTAAGTTTTTAAGGATTGAGGGGATTATGGACACCGATCCTATAGAATTAATAGAAGGTCCTAGACCAGAGAGAAAGCTTCCAGACGTTTTAACTGTGTCTGAAGTAGAGAGCATTATATCGTCGGTTGACATGAGTCGCCGTGAGGGTGTACGAAATAAAGCTATGTTGGAAGTTCTTTATAGTTGTGGGCTTCGTGTTAGCGAGCTGACGGACTTAAGAATGTCTCGTGTAGATTTGATTGATGGCATTGTAAGAGTGGTCGGAAAAGGAAATAAGGAACGTTTGATTCCGATTGGAAGTCAAGCTTGTGACTCAATTGATGATTACTTGTCTCACTATCGTTCAGGTATTATTCCTTTACCTGGTCATGAGGATATCATGTTTATCGGAAGACAAGGACGTAAGATGACTCGCCAAATGGCTTTCACCATGCTTAAGCGTAGTGTTATTGCTGCTGGAATAAGAAAGAACGTAAGTCCTCATACATTTAGACACAGCTTTGCTACTCACCTCATAGAGGCGGGGGCCGATTTAAGAGCTGTTCAGGAGATGTTAGGACACGCACAAATAACAACGACGGAGATATATACTCATTTGGACAAAAGATACCTTGAGAACCAAGTTTCAAAGTACCATCCGCATTCTTTAGAGGCGGCTACTAAGAAAATTGAAGCAGTTACTAAGAATTCCAAGAAGAGCGTCTAAAAATTTATCGTAAGAAAAAGGCGAAAGGGCAGTTGAGCTCTTTCGCCTTTTTTTCGTTTAATACTGTAGCTTTAACTTAGTAGTTAGAGCAAAATTAGCCTCGAGTTAGCTTGCGATATTTGATTCTTGTAGGACCGGTGTTGCCGAGTCGCTTTTTACGGTTCTCTTCGTAATCAGAGTATGCACCTTCGAACCAGTATACGTTTGAGTCGCCCTCGAAAGCGAGGATATGAGTACAAATACGGTCGAGGAAGTAACGATCGTGAGATATAACTACAGCGCAACCAGCGAAAGATAGAATTCCTTCTTCTAGAGCTCGTAAGGTGTTTACGTCAATGTCGTTTGTAGGCTCGTCAAGGAGAAGGACGTTCGCCTCGGTCTTAAGAGTCATGGCGAGGTGTAAACGATTTCGCTCTCCACCTGAAAGAACCTTACACTTCTTTTGTTGGTCTGGACCGTTGAAGTTGTAGCGACTTACATAAGCCCTGCTATTTACTAACTGGCCCGCTATTTCGATATGCTCGTTCTTCCCTGAAACCACTTCCCAAACTGTTAGTTCGGGGTCGATTTCGGTATGGGTTTGGTCTACATAACCGATTTCCACTGTGTCACCCAAAGAAAGAGATCCAGCATCAGGCTGCTCGAGCCCCATTATCATCTTGAAAAGCGTGGTTTTACCAGCTCCGTTAGGGCCGACAATTCCGACAATTCCAGCAGGGGGAAGACTAAATGTGAGACCGTCTATGAGAAGCTTATCACCGTAAGACTTTTGTAGGTCTTTGACTTCAAGCACCTTACTACCGAGACGAGGACCGTTAGGAATAGGGATTTGGAGACGAGTATTCTTCTCCTTAGAGCCATCAGATAACATGATCTCGTAATTTGAGATACGAGCTTTGTTTTTAGC
>DQRJ01000033.1 GCA_015663855.1 Flavobacteriales bacterium
AACACACTAAATGCACTAAAAGACATTTAAACGCATTAAAACGCGCTAAAAGACACTAAAATTGCTTAAAACTGGTCTATGATTCTTTAAATGTGATAATTGACTCACTCGAGTCCACTTATCCGTTAATATTATTTCAAGCGAAAGTAGATGGGCTATTAATCCCGTAAACTCTTCAAGCGCGCCAGGCTCACATCTTGTGGGAGTGGCGTGCCGTCGAACATGTGGTTTGCGAGGTGAGCCGCTGTCGCCGGGCCGACGAGAACGCCCCGCGTGCCTAGGCCGTTAAGGATGAATAACCCATCGTTCCCCGGTACTGGACCGGCATAGGGGCGTCGGTCCGTAGAAGCCGGGCGAAGGCCAGACTCGTGATTGAGAACTTCGAATTCGTCAAAAACTTCTGGAGAGATGATGGGACGAATGCTCGAGAGTAGCTCGGTGCGGCCTTCGTCCGTGGGCGCGCTTTGTTCGATATTCCATTTATAGGTAGCTCCTAACTTAAAAACCGAATCGCCTCTCGGGAGTAGCCACTTAACTCGGTTAATACACATCCCCTTCGTATCGAGTCGAGATCTAAGGGTGAGTACTTCACCATGATCGGCTTGGACTTTAATCCCGACCGAAGCTAGGTCTGACGATGCACCTACACCTCGACAGTCTATAATACGATTGAAGGTGTCGTTAGTTTGAGTATTAAAACTCCAGTCATTAGCAAAAAAACGACCTTTTGATTGAAGGTGAGAATTAAATGAGTTTAACAGAAGGGGTAGATCGACCCAGCCAGCATCACGAACGATTCCAAATCCGAAGGGGGCAATAATTTCTTCGGGACCTTCCTTACCCACATCGGCTACGCCATCAATCTCGTTAAGCCAAATCGACACCTCGTGGGCATCGTCTAAACGCTTCGCCCAGAGATCTCGATACTGAGCGTTGGGGAAGACGCGCAGAATGGGGGAAGAGTGAAGAATGGCGCCTTTAAGATTGAGAAATTCCTCCAATTCGAGGTAAGTCTTGCGCATGATTTCCATGTGCTCCACGGCATTCCAAACCGACACTAAACGTTTGAACGAAACAGGGTTGAACATGCCCGCTGCGACTCGAGAGGCGAAATTAAGAGACGAGTCAGGGCTTTGCCAAACTTCGTAATCAACCCCCCTCTTTTCGAGCTCCCACGCCATTAAAATTCCGGATAATCCGGCACCAACTATGAGAGTACGATTAGGGGTTTGCACTATTTATGAGATGACGCCAAGTTCTCGAGCTACTTTTTCAAACGCTGCTAGGGCAGTGTCGAGGTGCTCACGAGTATGAGCCGCAGAGAGTTGAACACGGATGCGAGCAGCTCCTTTAGGAACGACTGGATAGAAAAAACCGATTACGTAGATACCTTCTTCGAGTAAGCGATTTGCCATTTCTTGCGAAAGGCGTGCGTCGCCGAGCATAACAGGCACTATTGCGGATTCGCCATCATTAAATGGCAATCCCGCCGCTTTGAGACCGGCCTTGAAATAGTTCGTGTTTTCCTCTAATTTATCTCGAAGGGAAGTGCTTTCACTGAGCATCTTAAATACTTCGAGTGAAGCTCCGACAATATTCGGGGCTAGTGAATTCGAAAAAAGATAAGGTCGAGAACGCTGGCGTAAAAGCTCGATAATCTCCTTCCTACCAGTGGTAAACCCACCCATCGCACCTCCAAGTGCTTTGCCGAGCGTTCCTGTGATGATATCGACTCGTCCCATGGCATCTCTTAACTCGATAGATCCTCGGCCAGTCTTTCCAATAAAGCCGGTAGCGTGGCATTCATCTACCATTACCAGAGCGTCATATTTATCTGCGAGGTCGCAAATTTTTCCGATTTCAGCGACATAACCATCCATCGAAAACACTCCATCTGTTACGATGATTTTGAAACGTGAATTAGCTTCTACGGCAGCTTTTAATTGGGTTTCCAAATCTCCCATGTCGTTGTTCGCGTAACGAAATCTTTTCGCCTTGCAAAGACGTACCCCATCAATAATCGAAGCGTGGTTCAGGGAATCTGAAATTATCGCATCCTCTGGGCCGAGAAGCGGCTCGAAAACTCCTCCGTTCGCATCGAAAGCAGCAGCGTAAAGAATGGTATCCTCCGTTTCATGAAAACTCGCAATCGTTTGTTCTAACTCTTTGTGAATGTCTTGAGTACCGCAAATAAACCTCACAGAACTCATTCCAAATCCGTGGCTATCTATCGTATTTTTCGCAGCCTGGCACACACGAGAATCGCTACTCAGTCCAAGATAGTTGTTCGCACAGAAATTTATTACTTCTGAACCGTCAACAAGCTTAATTACAGCGTCTTGAGAAGTGGCTATTACGCGCTCACTTTTAAAGAGACCAGCTTCCTCGATATTTGCGAGCTCCTGCTGAAGGTGTGATTTGATTTTTCCGTACATAAGGCAAATTTAGTCCAAACCTGTCACGAACTTATCCCAAAACGACAGGATAATTCATCTCTCCATGCCCCATCGGATTGTCGAACTTTACGGGGTAGTTATCAGATACGTGGGCCGATATTATTTCTTTCAGAGATAGCCCGAATGGATTGTCGGTAGCTTGTCCGTCTAGGATAGTATTGTCGCGTAGGTCGGAGAAGGTGCCGATGATAATTCCATCAGCTTTTTTGAATACTCCTGCGAGCTTGAAGGAGAGAAACATCCTATCGATATGGTATAGATATTCGTCTAAATCCTCAAGCAAAATAAAGCTCCCCTCGACATTAGGAAAGTATGGAGTCCCGAGCAAACTATACAGAACGCTCATATTTCCTCCGACAATTTTCACATTAGGAACGACGTCGAATTCTCCCCGAAGCGTTTTCCATAGAGCTTCTGCATGGATTTCGTTAGTTGAGGCGTAAGTCGAAGCAACCGGCGCGTGAAGTGCGGCAATTCCTAGATTTATCGACCAAGAAAGTAGCGCTGTAACATCCGAAAATCCGATTATCCACGTAGGATCTGAGAGATACGCCTCTGAATCCAGAAGCGGTAAAATTCGACCGCAACCGTATCCGCCCCTCAAAGCCCAAACCGCTCTCACCTCCTTATCTCGAAACGCGGAGTTAACGATTTCCGCACGATGTGCGTCCGAGCCGCTCGGCATCGTCGAGCCGCCCTCAAAGTCCGAATCGCCAGAAAATTGGTGCTCTCGCGCCTCAAGTCCACTAGGAATAACCGGAGTAAATCCGGCGGCTCGAACAGCCGAGGCGGCCTCTTGAATAAGAGCCGCCGAGGCAAATCGGGCGGGAGCAGCGAGCATGATTTTATCGCCTTTCTTTAAATATCGTGGCCTAATCCCGAACTTAATTTTCGACATGTTAATCTTTAATTGGTGTGAAGTTAATGAGTCTGGGAGTAGTGAGGTATTTTTGGACTTCAAGAATTGCAATAATCACAAATGAGTTCAAATCGCACACCTAAAAGACGACTGATTACTTCGGCGCTTCCCTATGCAAATGGGCCCATACATATTGGGCATATCGCAGGGGCATATCTTCCTGCAGATATCTATGTGAGGTATTTGAGGAGTATGGGAGAGGAAGTGGTTTGGGTTTGTGGAAGTGATGAGCACGGCGCGGCAATTACTCTTAGAGCTAAGAAAGATGGAACTACACCTCAGGAGATCGTCGATAAATATCACGTTGAAATGCAAGAGGCGTTTAAAGGGTTAGACCTTAGTTTCGATCACTATAGCCGCACTTCAAGTGAAAAACATCACAAAGTAGCTCAAGAATTTTTCTTGAAACTTCTCGAAAATGACAGCTTTGAAGTAAAGACTCAAGAACAATATTTCGACGAAGAGGCAGACCAATTCCTTGCCGACAGGTATATCACCGGCACTTGTCCGAAATGCAATGCTGCCGATGCTTATGGAGACCAATGCGAGAAATGTGGAGCCACTCTATCTCCAACTGAATTAATAAATCCGCAGTCAACACTTAGTGGGGCAAAGCCCATTTTAAAGCCTACGACTTTGTGGTATTTACCTATGGGTAGGCACGAAGACTGGCTCAAAGATTACATAGAAAACGGGATGCTCAATGGTGTGCCGCATCACGATGCGAAGGCATGGAAAAGCCACGTAGTAGGCCAATGTAAGAGTTGGATAGATGGTGGATTGCAGAGTAGGGCTATGACCCGTGACCTAAAGTGGGGTGTTCCCGTGCCTGTAGAGGGTGCCGAGGGGAAGGTGCTATATGTTTGGCTTGATGCTCCCATTGGATATATCACTTCTACTATGGAATGGGCTGAGAAAAATGGTCAGGATTGGCGCGATTGGTGGCAGAATTCGGACACTGAACTCCTTCATTTTATCGGTAAGGATAACATAGTTTTTCACTGCATTATCTTCCCGATTTTACTGAAACAGCATGGGGATTACATTCTTCCAAGTCAGGTTCCTGCGAATGAATTTATGAACCTTGAGGGGGCCAAAATCAGTACTTCTCGCTCTTGGGCTGTTTGGGTTAGTGAGTACCTAGAGAATTTTCCGGAAGGAAGTGATACAATGCGATACGTTCTCGCTTCTTTGATGCCCGAGCAGCGTGATAGCGAGTTTACTTGGTTAGATTATAAGGACAGAATCAACAACGAGCTAGCTGACGTACTTGGCAATTTCGTGAATAGAATCATCGTCCTCACACGTAAATATTACGACTCCGCAGTTCCAAGCTTCCCCGCTGCGGGCGACTTAAATGACGTCGACAAAGCTCTCATAGAAACTCTATCGGCGGCCCCTGCGAAAATCGGCGACTTAATCTCAAGACATCGATACCGTGAAGCTCAACTAGAAGCTATGAATGTCGCTCGTTTGGGAAACAAATACCTCACTGAGGAAGAGCCGTGGAAGCTCCAAAAAACTAATCCCGAGCGAGTAGAGACGATTATGCATCTCGCTTGTCAAGTGGTCGGAAACCTCGGAGTAGTTCTCGAACCATTCCTTCCTCGCACAGCCGAAAAGCTACGAGATTCATTCGGAATTTCTAATGCCAAATGGCCTGACGCCTCTACTACTCTCGTAACCCCCGGAACTATTCTAGGTGATCTCCCCATCCTATTTACAAAAATCGAAGATGAAACTGTCGAAGCAGAAATCGCAAAGCTTGGAAACAAGGATGACGATTCAGATAACGGCGAAAACTCAAATATTATGCCTCAAAAAGACTCTACAACTTTCGATGATTTTACAGCCATGGACTTAAGGGTTGCGACCGTTACCGAATGTGTACCCGTTAAAAAAACGAAGAAACTACTTCAGTTAACTGTCGATACCGGACTGGACACTCGAACCGTAGTTTCTGGAATAGCCGAGCACTTTTCTCCCCAGGACGTCATAGGTAGAAAGGTCGTTCTACTCGCGAATCTAGAACCTCGCAACATACGCGGAGTTGAAAGCCAAGGAATGGTCTTGATGGCCTCAACAAGCGATGGAGGGTTAAGGTTTATCACGCCAGAAGAAGGTGTAACACCCGGAGACGTAATACGCTGAACAAATAAACCAAACACTATGTCAGCACTTGCAACGATAAAAAAGCGTTTCAGCCCCTACTCTTACGAAAAAGTGAGCATCAGTTTCGATAAAATCGAATCTGCTTTCGAAGCCGCACGTTGGGCTCCATCTGGATACAATAGCCAGCCTTGGAGGTTCATTTTCGCATCTCGCGATAGTGCTAACTTCGAAAAACTACTCTCATTCGCTGTTGCGGCGAACAGGGAGTGGATGCAGGATTGTGGCGCTATCGTAGTGATACTAGCTACAACCATTAATGGTCACACCGGTAAGAAGGATGCGTCTGCCGAGTATTGCACTGGTCTTGCTGTAGGCCAAATGCTTGTTGAAATTTCCGCCCTCGATCTTCAAGCTCACCAAATAGGAGGCTTCGACCACGAAGGTCTATCTAAACACCTCGAATTATCAGACGGAGTTTTACCGATGGCGATGATGGCTATCGGAAGTACGACGGAGCAGGCTAAGGAAGGCCGGGAACGTAAGCCTTTATCTACTTTAGTTTCGAGATAACGAACGACTCGTGAACTAAACCTCTTGGGGTCAGCATCGATAGAATGTACGATCCGGCAGCAAATTCACTCACATCGATAGAAGTGGTACTTGACGAAATAGTAAATTCAGTTACAATAGTTCCTGTCGAGGAGTAGATTTTGCAAAGGTGATTTGGACTGATAAATTCTGAATCGAAAGAGATAGAAAGTTCCGTAGAAACGGGATTGGGGAAGATTGAAAGT
>DQRJ01000154.1 GCA_015663855.1 Flavobacteriales bacterium
CCTGCGGTAGGTAAAACCCCTACAAATTGGTACAGACATAGTACTGCATATGCACCAGGAAGGGTTTGGTTAGAGCATTCAGTAAACTCATGGAACACACCGAAGGCACCTATTTCCTCATCTGCAATTATGTCTATGGAAGTTCTAATGGATGCATGGTCTGATATGCCCGACGAAGGTATTATGGGCCGTATAAAGAATCACCTAGAGGGTGCTCTAGTATCTCCATGGTTAGTTGCTCTCGGAACGATTCACGGAATCCAGCCTATTTTAACATGGGAAGATCATGACGCGGCGGTATTGAAAATGGATGAGTCGAAGCAGGAGGCGTGGGGTCGAGTACTACAATTACTTGGATGGGACAGAACAGAAAAGGGGGCTTTCTTTTTACAGCGTTCATCAGCCTACGGCGTTACTACTTCTTATACGAGAACTTTTATTTGGACGCGGGAGCTAATCTTCGGAGATGGCTCTTATCTGTGGCGAACGGAACCAGGCGAGCCAGAAGTCCATGTTGATAGAACTTTAAATGTTTGGGGTTCAGGAGGAGCGCATAAAGCATACTTCACCCACCTAGATGAAGTCATAAAAACGGTATTTAACGCACCTTTAGAGGAACAGCCAGTTGGAATCTGTGATATGGGATGCGGTAACGGAGCGTTACTACTCCATTTATCGGAAGTGATAAAGTCATCCACCCTACGAGGCGAGAATTTAGATACTCACCCCTTAGAACTAGTCGGAGCTGATTTTAATCACGAAGCCCTTGTGGCAACGGCAGATCATTTCAGACAGGAAGGTGTGGATGGGCATTTTATTTGGGGTGACATAGGCGACCCTGATCAATTAGCTCTCGATTTATGGACTCACCACAAAATTCGTTTAGGCGACCTTATGAGCGTTCGCTCATTCCTAGATCACAACCGTATTTTCAATCGACCACTTATAGATAGGCCTGAGCGAGCTACCTCTACAGGTGCATTTGCTTTTAGGGGAGAACGCCTGAAATTGCGTAATGTAGAACAAAGCTTAAAGGAGCACTTTCTACGTTGGTCTCCATATGTAGCACAGCACGGCTTATTAGTTGTAGAGCTACATACGATTACTCCAGAAGAGGCAGCAGAACGTCAAGGCGTAATGCCTGCAACGGCATATGATGCTACCCACGGCTTTGCAGATCAATACATAGTAGAGATTCCTGTTTATGACGCAATGGCAGCAGAGGCAGGGCTTTCGATAGATAAGTCGTGTTCTAGAACGTTCCCTGGCGAATTGCCCGCGACAGTTAGTATACGGTATTTTAAGGCGTAATTGCTTCATTAACAATTGTGAATAAGCGTTGTTAATTCCTTGTTAATTCCTTTATGCATTTTTATTTGACTTGCATATGAAAATAGTTGCTTATTTGCTTCAAGCAATGCGACTAAACCCCCAAAGCGATTTATATTAAGAAGTCTCAATTTATTGAATCTGATTAATTGGAAGGCAGCCGAAAGGTGTAAGGGGTCCCGAAAGGGAGTTGTTTTCGAGAGAAAGAAACAGAAGTTGCAAGAAGGAAAGGAATTCAGCAATGAATGACTGACCAGATCCTAGGCCGATTGAGGTTTAGATTGCTGACCCAACCGCAAAGGCGGATGGGAGTTCGGTTTTGATATGATTTAGGGCCTGAGAATGGTCGGATTTCGCAAGGGATCAAATTGGAAGGTTTTCGGACTAACTAATTTTAATGAATTGAGGAACGTGTTGAATGAATGTTTTGGTTAAGACATCGCAAGATTCTTAATCATAGTTCGCAGCTAACAAGAAGGCCTAGCCATCATGTTTGTTGTCAGATAAGTAGCGAGTTAGTATTTAGATACCTAGTGTGTTTATTTGCTTTCAATCGAGTTTATTAGGTTTAATGTGACGAAAGCAGAGTATGCGCTGGAGAAGAGCTTGTCTCATCACCAGTAAAACTTAGGAAAGTAAACTTGGATTTAGATTTATTTCGATTCGAATTACTTCACCGAGTTCTAAGCAAACTATCGTTCGAACAGCGTCAGTGCGAGCTGCGCAAAGGCTGAGAGGCGCTAACTAAGGCAAATCTCAGTTTTCCAAAGGGTATCGACCCCGTGTCGCCGCAACCTAGTTGCATGGCAACGGCTCCGATTCGCTATCGTTTTGTAGAGGTTCCCTCAACAGATCGAAAGAGATATAGGATAAAGCCGCGTCGCAAGACAACACGGAATTAGATCCCAGAGGATGCCAGCCGTTCGATTGAGATTAACGTCAATATTGATCGGACCGGAGAGTTGCTAGGGCCTTGTGCCCTGGCCCCTCGAAGGCGCTCCTAGCCGGTTCAGGTATAGGAGACTGGAGGATCCGCATCGGTGATTGTTTAGGTATAAAGTTTCGGCTTTTACTCTAAGCCACCGGTGCGGATTTCTTATTTCTAATAAATTCTACGAAAACCGCAAAAAACTCTATCAAAACTTGCTCAACGCAAGAACCTGAGTATCTTTGCCGTCCGTTTACGCCTTCTATAAAGTGTTCATGGAAAGTTTCGGCCTTGTAGCTCAACTGGATAGAGCATCGCATTACGGATGCGAAGGTTTGGGGTTCGAATCCCTACAGGGTCACATAACAAAAAAACATCAAGCTCGATACACAAAGTGTATCGGGCTTTTTTTATGCCAACTTCGTCACAAGCTTGCTTGTGTAAGGAGGAAAGCATAAAATAAAGCCACAACGCTCGAAGAGCGGGGAGCTTGACTTTTCTGTTTTGTTAATTCCCGCACCGCCCATCACCGACCGACCAAAGGGAGGGAGGTAATCCCTCAATCCCGAGGAGCTATCCTCATCCGGGCTAGAATTATAAAGGATGAAATCAGAGTAAGGACTCCGATAGCAATGATGGCATGCATAATGCTCCAAACATCGGCAATAACACCGGTTAAAATCGCTCCGAATGCATAGCCTAAGTCCCGCCATAGTCTGAAAATGCCTATGCTTTGCGCCCTCTGTTCGGGGTGAGTGAAGTCTGAAATCCCGGCTAAAAATGTTGGGTAAACGAGGGCAGTTCCTGCTCCTAAAATAGATGAGAGGATGATGAAGTCGAGAAAGGTTTGGGCATAAATGAAGCAAAGTAAAGCAAGCCCCTGAGCAAACATTCCTATAAAGAGCATATGTTTTTTATTGAGCAGGTCAGCCATTTTGCCAGTGAATAATTGACCTATTCCCCATACCCCAGGATATATTGCTACTATGATTCCTATCTGCTCTAGAGAGAAATTTCTTGAGGCGAGGAGTATGGGAAAAATACCCCAAACCATTCCATCATTTAAATTATTTACTAGACCCGCCTGAGAGATCGACCCGAGATTCCTGTCTTTCCAACTTGTCTCGGAGAAAATGTTTTTCAGTTTACGAATCGAACTAGTGGCGACCTCTTTCGCGACATGATGAACAGTGTCTTTAATAAGAAAAATAGATCCCAAAAGACCAATTATAGAAAACCCGACTCCTAGGTAAAAAGGGTAGGGGCGAAGGCCGTATTCGCTAGCTATCCAGCTCGTAAGAAAAGCTACACCTCCCACTGCTAAATATCCAGCAGATTCGTTGAGTCCCATTGCCAAACCTCTATCCTTTTCTCCCACGAGGTCTATCTTCATAACGACGGTGCTGGACCAAGTCAGCCCTTGGTTTATCCCTAGTAGCACATTCGCGAAAATGATCCAATTCCAGTGAGTAGCGTAGATTAAAATAAACGGTATAGGGAGAGCGAAAAGCCAACCTATAACGAGCAGGTTCTTTCGACCTACTCGATTTGCAAGTGCGCCCGCGAAATAGTTAGTTATCGCTTTTGAAATTCCGAAAACGATAATGAACGAGAGGATCGCAGTTTTTGCGATCATATTAAAGTCCGTTTCAGCAATCTCGGGCAGGATAGACCGTTCAAGACCCACCATTCCGCCCACAAAAGCATTTACGATAACTAGTAAAACGAACTGCTTCCAGTTCTCTTTTAACCCTAATTTAACGTTGCTCATTATGCTAATTAATTTGCATAAGTCCCAAAGTCCACGCGCCAAATCCCTCTTATCTCATTCACGCCATATCCTAAGGCCAAATCTTCTGGATAAAGCTTATCTAAACCTGTTCGTACCCCATTACTCACCTCGTCCCCAGAACCGTGACATTGCAGGCACATCTCGTTTGTTACTATAGGCATGTAAAATGTACCTCCCTTTAAAATTGGGGAGAGATCGCGATTTGATGCAATCAAAGTAGAATACATCTCTATGAAATCTACCTCTTCGGGAGAAGCGGCGTTATCTGGATTCCTATTTCTATCAGAAACACGAGTAATCGTAGCATCTAAAACCACCCCCATGCTGTCTGTAAGAGAAATCGCCCGCGTATTGCAAAAGTCCAAAGCGTACTCAGTTCCTTGCGATTTTATCGCTCCCTTAAGATTCTTGCCTAAAATCTTTTTCGTACTCATTACAATATGCCTCCCCAATTTTGAATAATCACTTTTATCAATTTTCGGCTCCGATGAAGCGCCCGAATTGTACTGAGAAAGCCATTCACGAGAATCGATTTGGTTTGAAAAAATATAATTCACAATATGCTGTAAGTCAGTTTTTTCATATTGCATATTAGGCATTATGCCAAACCTCTCCATAGCTTCACCCATCACCACTTTTTCGGAGGAAGGAGAGTTCACGAAGGCATTCATAGCGTTATTTGCAGCCTTCTTTGAGCCATATTTAGCCAGATAAGCAGTCTTAACCTCAGCCATAGAAGGGGCGATGCGGGAAGCCTCAGATGCATTAGGTGAGTGGCAGCTGTAGCAGTTGTATACAAGCGACTTCGCAGTTTCATGACTTATTTCAGCAGTCTCACAAGAAGCGAGAATGAGCACAGAACTTATGGCAATGAGTGACTTATGAAGTTTCATGATGCAATGATAAGTAGATAGTTTTGCATTCTTTGTAACATGCATTACACAGTAGATTTTGATTTGAGATAGGAATTGCCCATCTTCCCGATATGAAAAGGAAATCATTTTTAAGATCTATCGGTTTAGCTGGAGGAGCTGTTGTCTCAGTGCCGTTACTAGCAGCGACAAATGCAATCAATTCGAACATCGCTCCAGCAGCGGAAAGCGCAAAAGGAGGATGTGCTTTAATCCCGTCGGAAACCCCTGGTCCATTTCCTCTTGATTTGTCTGAAAACTCGTTCTTTTTCAGGCAAGACATTCGTGAAGACAGGCAGGGAACATTGATGTTACAGAGGATTAGAATTGTAGGCCTTGAAAACTGCCATCCCATGCCTGATGTAAGAGTGAATATTTGGTGTTGCGATAACAATGGGACTTATTCAGGATACGGACCTGAGGAAGGGTTGACCTATATGAGGGGATACCAAATCACAGACGATAATGGAGAGGTCGAGTTTACAATGATTTTTCCGGGATGGTACCCAGGAAGAGTGGTTCACATGCATTTTCAGGTATTTGTAAGCACTTCGTATTCAGTTGTGTCGCAGTATACATGGCCGCACTCGGCTGCTGTCGAAATTGCAAACGGGAACCCTACGGACTATCCTGAAGGTCCCGATCCGATGACCCCGGAGCAGGATTTTGCCTTCACAGACGGTTACGAAAATCAACTCGCGACTTGCGAGTGGAGTGAGGAGGCGCAGGCTTACGTTTCTACTTTGGAGGTGGTAATCGAAGGGGCTGGCGTGAATGGGGTAGGATACCTTGAAAATGAGGCGGCGAAAGTGTTCTCTTTAGGCCAAATCACACC
>DQRJ01000100.1 GCA_015663855.1 Flavobacteriales bacterium
CGTGTAAGTTGTTCACAATTGATAGCAAGACGCACCATAAGTAGAAAGAAGATTCATTAAATCGACTATGGTAACTAAACCGTCGCCATTAAGGTCTGCCGAGCAGTTAATCACACAACCGAACTCAGAAAGCACCCATAACAAATCCGTGACGGTTCTTTCTCCATCACCGTCCAAATCGCCGTAACACCAAGGTGTATCAACGCAATTGACAAACGAGGACGTAGTAGAGAAATCTACAGACTGACTTGTTGCAAGTACGTCTCCAAACGGGCTTAACCACTGGAATCCACCTGGCTCGGCGCAGTACGAATCAAGCCACCCATCGCCATCTTCATCATCCCATTGTAAAACCAAACAACCTTCGGGAAGACATAGTGTGATAGAAGAGGAGTCACCTGCAGCAAGTGGTTTGGACTGAAGAATGTGAGAAGACGAATTTTCAAATGACAGAGACCATCTCAAATCTATGGCGTTGCAACCAGCCCATTCCGTGAGGGTTCCACGGTAACCAAGGCCTGACACGGTGCAGTTTTCGCGAGAAGTGTTGTTTAAAGGCGTCGGATCGGGCGTGGAATTGATGTCGATGATTGTGAACGATATAGTTCGTGTACCGGACGAGTCAACGGGGTGCGA
Source organism: Flavobacteriales bacterium (assembly GCA_015663855.1). Classification (GTDB taxonomy): domain Bacteria; phylum Bacteroidota; class Bacteroidia; order Flavobacteriales_D; family Sanyastnellaceae; genus UBA974. The sequence goes on from DQRJ01000100.1 coordinate 637, forward strand.
AGATTGAGGAAGCGTAATAATTGCGCCGGGCTCGAGAGGTTGCGAAAAAGCATGAGTTATAGTTGTGGTCGATGTGTCCCACTCGATATTGTATGTGATAGACGAAATCTCCGTGAGTCCGGAATTAAATACTTTAGGAGAGCATTCAAATGTCCAGTCGCATTGAAGATGGTCGAAGTTATCGAAGCCCATTGCAGTTAAGTCAAGAGATGGGATGCTTGCTAATGGAACTTCCCACACCCCTCTCCCGAACGTTGCTGCAACTAAACGATTTGTGGCCGTTCTGACCTCTAAATCGGTTATTATAGTTAAAGGCAATTCTGTACCAAACCTTTCCCATCCTAAAAGCGAATCATAGATAAACACCCCCATATCTGTCCCTACATATTTCGTTCCATCAGAAGATTCAACAATAGTGTTTACGGGCAAAGCTGGCAAGCCTGAAGACTTGTCTATCCAGGAGCTACCTGCGTCATAAGAAACCCAAACCTGATATCCAGGAACGTAGTTTCCGAAAGTCACCCAAATCTCGTTTGGGTCTGAGGCGGAGATAAGAACGTCGCCGATAGTAGAGCCCGGCAAATTCATTAGGAGAGTGAAATCTACGCCGTTAGTAGACTTCCAAAGCTCTTCGCGTTTCGCTACGTAAAGTAAATTAGGATCTGTTACAGATAATGCCAGAGCGTCCGCTTTCGTCGAGCTCATCGCCCCAAGCGTAGTCCATGTTGTTCCGCCATTATCTGAACGGTAGACCGATTTCTTACCGACGTAAATAACGTTAGGGTCTGAAGGGCTAGCAAGCCACGGTGTAAGCCAATTTCCGAACTCATTAACGCCAGAACCTAAGTAACTCGCGATTTGGGTTTTTGATCGTCCACCATCTAAAGAACGGTATAAGATCCCGTAGTAAGCGCTCATGAATACCTGACTCGAGTCCTCAGCATGATAAAAACACCCCATCCCATCACCATCAAGAATGCGGTGCCATCCATCCGAATTGTAAAGCGAAGTTCCATTATCCTGTTTTCCGCAAATCATCTCTGAATGTCTGTGGGGATTTAATCCAAGTCGATAGATTTGGGCTATATGAATACCATCTGATTTGTCAGAATACACACCAAACTCATCTCTCAAATACACTCCCCCATCATTCGCAACCACTAGTCTGCCATCTGGCAAGAAAGTCACCCCGTGCTGATCTGCATGCACAAGTGGGTGTTCACCTTGACCTGACCAATGCGCATCACAAATCCACGTCACTCCACCATCTAACGACTCCCATAAATTCACTGCTCCGATTATTATATGATCGGCATTTTGAGGATCCACATCTAAGCACATATCCCACCAGGCTTGGCCAGAATAATCAGAGCCATCACTCGTCCATCCGTGTACATTAGGGCCACCATCAGCTCTAAGCATAACACTATAAAACGTTGCACCTCCATCATCAGATCGCCACACCCCTAAAGTAGTTTGAGTGAAGTAATGCGCTCCAAAGACATAAACCCGATTAGGGTTCGACTCTCCCACAGCAATCTCCAACCTGCCTAAATTTGCAGATTCCGGAAGAACAATTTGCGACCACGTTAATCCATAGTCTACAGACCTAAACACTCCTACGTTTTCTTCTCCAACCGTAACAATATTCGAAGCACCTAAATTAAACTCGAAATCACGAATTTCGCCCGTTTTCACAGAGCTAAAGCTCGCTCCCGAGTCAATTGATCGATACAAACCCGAGCTTGAGGCCACAAAAATCACGTTCGCACTATCGGGATGAAATTCCACTTTAAATATCTTACCCCCACCTCCGACGGGCAAACTCAAACCCGTGGTTTGCCATGAAACACCGGCATCGAAAGTCTCTATCAGACCTATACTATAAGTCGTAGCACCATCAGAATCCCCGGTAGCTAAATACCAATGTAACGAGTTCGCTGGATCCACAATAACATCCGTCGCTCCCACTGCTGACAAAGCATCTACCCCACCTCCAGCAGGACTCCACGTTGCTCCTTCATCAATAGAAATCCAAAGACCTCCAGAAGGAGCACAAGCAAGCCATCCCCCATCAAAAACGGTAACATTATTTACGCGGCCAGCCCCGCCGAAAACAGGGATTTCGTCATTACCAATATATTCCCAAGACGAACCGACCACTGAGTTTGATCTATTATTACCTTCACTAATTACAGCGTTCCACAAAGCGTTTGCAGGTGGTCGACTAGAATCTGGAGCTGTCCTCCTTTCCATCCACCAAGACCACCGTTCGAATGGCTTAGCACCGTTAGATCTAGGAACCGCACTTCTATCAGACCACGTTTCACTGAAAATCCTACGAACTTCTTCAACGGTAGCCTCCGGATTTTGTAGCTCTGACTGCCAAGTAATATTATTTTGCCCCCAAAGACCTCCTCCTACCCAAATTAAATTGAGTAACACGAACACAGGGATAAACATCCCTCGAATATTATTCGGGCGGCACATAGGTTTAAAATACGACTAATAATGGTAAAAGTTGCGTTTTACACAGGTAAAGTTCCCGTTCACTCACTAGATGAAGACATTGAATGATAAACGCTCTGTACGTCATCATTTTCCTCAAGTTTATCAATGAGTTTTTCTACTTCTATGGTTTCCGATTCACCAAGCTCAGAAGTTGTAGTAGGAACTCTATCGAACCCGGATTCTTGAATCTCTAGACCTAACTCCTCAAGCTTTTTCATTAATCCACCAAATGACTCAAATGGTGCCGTAATTATTATCGTTAAGTCATCTACTTCAATTTCCTCAGCTCCGTAATCTATTAGTTCAAGTTCAAGCTCTTCCGGGTCTTGGCCTTCAGAGCTGATATTAAAGAAACAAACTCTGTTGAACAGAAACTCCACACTCCCCGTTGTCCCTAGGTTACCTCCATTGTGCGCGAAATCGCTTCTAACACTAGCCACAGTTCTGTTATTGTTATCGGTAGCCGTTTCAACGAAGAACGCAACACCATGGGCACCGTACCCCTCGAAAGTAACTTCCTTATAGCTTGACGTGTCCTTATCGGTAGCTTTCTTAATCGCACGAGCAATATTATCCTTGGGCATATTTGCAGCGCGACAGTTTTGTAGTACAGCCCTTAATGTTGAATTCGTATCGGGGTCAGCATTCCCTCCGTCTTTAATGGCGATAATAATATCCTTATTAAGTCTTGAGAAAACTTTAGACATCGCAGACCAACGCTTCATCTTCCTTGCCTTCCTAAATTCAAATGCTCTTCCCATAATTATTATCTCTTTCCGCGAATATCGGTTTGCAACAATTAATTACCAAGATTCGGCGTGCAGAATGTGCCAAACTGGGTTAACAATATCAGTAAGTCTTGTGTAGCTGTGTGTCCGTCAAAATCTAGATCTGTAGGGCATAGGTTTTCCTGAAAAATAGAAATACAGCTCTGCGTTACTGTATCCCAAACTGTTCCTTCTCCACAATAACCCCACGGTTCCAGGCAAAATGAGGCTGAAGAACCTTCAACTAAAACGATAGTCTCGTCAACTAATAATCCGACAAATGTTTCCTCGCCTCCTCCAGGCCATTGCACGATTACCGAATCCACTTGGGTGCTTGATCCAAGTCCGAAATGTAGATGACGGGAGTTTTGGCTTAAATATTTATCGCCGCAGAAAACGACATTGTGCTCAGATCCATTTGGATGATAGACTGACACCATTGCACCTATGGCATTCCTATTTGAAATTACTCCTTCAGGCCTAATTTTTAAATAATGATTACCGTTCGGAGCACCACTAATAATGGAAGCAAACTCTCCAACTTGATGCGAAACTAGATCTGGAAACCCATCAGAATTAAAATCACCAGTCGCAATAGCGAACGTGTATTGGCTAGCTTGAGGAGATGTTGTCGTGAGATCAGTCATAGGAGGCGATCCATCAGATTCGAAAAATGAATTTAAAATCTCCCCATAGACATCAAAAATCATAGGGTATTCAATAAATGCACTAACTCCAGTAGCCACATATAAATCTGGCCACATATCATTATTGTAATCAAAAAAACTTGCCCCCCAACATAATTCGTTTACTCCGACTCCTTGCAAATTTGAGACATCTAAAAACCCAAAACCTGCATCGAGATTGTTTTGGAATAAATAATTGCCAAAAAGTCCATTTGTTACATACAAGTCCATGTCCCCGTCTCTGTCATAATCTCCGAACGTAGAGGACATTGCATAAATTCCAATATTAACGCCCCAAACAAAAGCCATATCAGTAAACGTTCCATCTCCATTATTGTGATAAAAGGCATTTAGATGATCTATTCTATCATTAATGATATGTAAATCGAGAAGGCCGTCTTGGTCAATATCTATCCATGTACTCTGAAAGGTTTGGTGTAATCCATTGCCTACGCCCGCTATTTCTGTAACATCGGTGAAAGTGCCATCTCCATTATTCAAATAAAGTTCATTCTGTGCACTGTTTACATATGTATGATAGTTACAAATGTATAAGTCCAAATAACCATCATTATTATAGTCCCCGAATGAGGCGCCGTAACTCTTTGTGTTAATTGCTGTAGAAATGCCACATGTCGACGAAACATCAGTAAACTGCATTTCTCCATCATTTATCCATAGATGATTCGAAGCGTTTCTGTTTGTGATAAGGAAATCTTGATCGCCATCATTATCAATGTCTGCCCAAATAACTGATTTTGTTTCATTAGTACTATTCGAAATATTGAAGAAGACCTCCTGAAATACCGACCCATCTCCTTGAAAAAACCTTAATTCACCGGCGTGGTGACCGAAGGTTAAATCATCAATATCGTCATCGTTGAAATCTGCAAAACTCACACCTGTTCCCAAGAACCCTCCCGTATGATCGGTCTCTAGCATTACAGCATTAGACAAATCAACTAATTGAGCACATAGTGAATAAGAAATAGTGAAAAATATTGTACACGTAAAAAAAAGCCGAGTAAACAGCTTCTGAATCAAAATATTGCATTTAAGGATAAACAAACTCATAGAATTATACAACTACAAGATAAATTAAAATAACCCTACACGCAACTCATCTATAAAAAAAGCGTCTTTAAGTCGAACGAACAGAAAAACCATTTCGCCATGATTAATTGTAAAAACATTCTCCTATTAAGTTTAGGAGCTATTTTCTCAGTAGCAACTTATGCTCAAATCTCTCACGGAGGCGCTCCGATTCAGTGGGGTGACGCAACTTACTCTCCTACGATGGACACTAAGTTAATGCCTGTCCTAGACCTTGCGGTTCTTGCATCTGAGGACGCGGTTACTGACCAATACAAAGAAGCTCCATGGAGGTTCGGTGTTGAGCACCCCGTTTCTTACGACCTTCAAAATTCAGGTACATGGACTTTCGAGGAAGGAATGCACGTTTGGAGATTACAATTTGATTGTCCTGACGCATTAAACGTAAGCTTTATGCTCTCAAGGTTCGTTCTTCCTAAGGAAGCTGAGCTTTTCGTTTATAACGCTCAAAGAACTGCATTTATCGGATCTTTCACTCATAAAAACAATAAGGATTGGGAAGGGCTTTCTTTAGGTGTTCTCGACGGGTCATCAATGATTCTTGAGTATCACGAATCTCCTGCTTCTCATGGAATGGGTGAAATTGAAATCGACCATGTAGTTCACGGATACCGCTCTTTATTAAACCACCAGGATGCCGTTCTTGCTGAAATGGCAGATAGAATGGGGCCTTTCGGAAACTCTGGCGCTTGCAATGTAAACGTGAATTGTCCTGAAGGAGTTGACTGGCAAACAGAAAAACGTTCAGTTGCACTTATCGTAAATGGCGGATCTGCTTACTGTACCGGAGCATTGATTAACAATACTGCAAATGACGGAACGCCTTACTTCCTCACAGCTAACCACTGCATTGGAACACCTAATACTTGGGTTTACTACTTCAACCATGAAAGTAGCACATGCGCTGGATCTACTGGCCCTACAAACCAAAGCGTTTCTGGAGGGACTCTCTTAGTTCAAAACGGCGGATCTGACTTCGCTTTAATCCAACTTAGTACCACGCCCCCAGCAAGTTTCAATGTTGAATACGCTGGATGGGATAATTCTGGTGCTACTCCTTCTTCTGCTGTAGGTATACACCACCCTAGTGGTGATGTGAAGAAAATTTGTTTCCAAGACAATGCCCCTACCATAAACAATACCGGAGGTGCAGATGTTTGGTGGATTGACTCATGGGAGCTTGGTGTAACTGAGCCGGGGTCTTCAGGATCTCCTCTTTTTGACCAAAACCATCGTATCATCGGTCAATTATACGGCGGAGCTGCTGCATGTAGTGGATCTGTAAACAACGGGCAATACGATTACTACGGACGTTTCAATGTAAGCTGGGGACTCGGTGCCTCTCAATACCTAGACCCACTAAATACTGGAGTTTCTGTATTAGATAGCTACCCTACAAACGCAGTTCCTGGAGCTGGATGTATGGACCCTACCGCATGTAACTACGATCCTACTGCTACCACAGATAACGGCACTTGTGTTCAAAATGACGTTTGTGGAATTTGTGGCGGTGACGGTTCATCATGTTCTGGATGTACAGACCCTTCATCATGCAACTACGACGCAACTGCTACCGTTGACGACGGATCTTGTATAGGAAATGGAATTGAAATCACTTTCACTATCCTAACCGACAACTATCCAGGCGAAACAACTTGGAGTATTAACGATGCTGCAGGCGCCGTAATCATGTCTGGCGGTCCTTACTCCGGTAGCGCAACGACATACACGCAAACAGCTTGTGTAGCTGCTGGATGTTATGACGTTACAGTTAATGACAGTTGGGGCGACGGTATTTGCTGTGCGTACGGTACGGGTGAATACTCTGTCTCTTCGCTTGGAGTCACATTGGTTACTGGAGGTCAGTTCAATTCTATTGAAACTACAAACTTCTGCGTTTCTGGAGGAGTTGACGTTCCTGGGTGTATGAATTCTACAGCTTGTAACTACGATGCAACCGCAACAGTAGACGACGGCTCTTGCGAATACACCTCGTGCGCCGGATGTACTAGCCCATCAGCTTGTAACTACGATGCAACTGCAACAGTAGACGACGGCTCTTGTGAATACACCTCGTGCGCCGGATGTACTAGCCCATCAGCTTGTAACTACGACGCAACAGCAACAATTGACGACGGAACTTGTGAGAGCTTAAGTTGTGCTGGATGTACTGATTCTACAGCTTGTAACTACGACGCAACAGCAACAATTGACGACGGAACTTGTGAGAGCTTAAGTTGTGCTGTTTGCCAAGGAGATATTAATGGTGATGGAATGATCACAGTTTCTGATATCTTGATTGTACTTTCCGAATTTGGCTGTATGACCGGTTGTACGGCAGATGTTGACGGAGATACTTATGTAAACGTGGCTGATATTTTACTTATCCTCTCAATGTTTGGTACAGCTTGTTGATTTTCAACTATCTTGTGTAATATATGTACACAAACTTAACCTATGATCTTTAATATTAAACGCCTGTTAGGAGCGGTGGCTATTCTTATGGTCACCGCTTCTGCATTTTCTCAATGCACCAGTTGTCTTCCTGATTATACGTGTGTTGCTAATGGTTATCCTGTTCTTTGCCCACAGCTTCTTCCTGATGGAACAACGGGTATAGTCTATGAAACAACCGCTACTTTCAATATGCCCGGAACAGTTACTGACCCTGGATCAGGAGTCGAGGCGTCTCTTGAAAGCGTCACCATTACGAGTATTACGGGACTGCCCTACGGCCTAACCCTCACTCCTAGTAACCCTGACGGCGTGTATTACCCAGCAGCTGGTGAGAATTTCGGGTGTGCAACTATTTGTGGCACTCCTTTAGCTGCAGGCCAATACTTTGTAAACATTAATGTCACTGTTGTTGCATCCGCCTTCGGGTTCTCTCAAACTGTGAATGAAAGCTTCTCTCTTCCACTTACGATTCTTCAAGGTGCAGGAGGAGGAAATGCGAGTTTTTCAACGTCTGAAACGACAGGTTGCGCTCCATTAACCGTTGACGTTACTAATACAATTACTGGACCTGGCGTAAGTTATACGTGGGATTTCGGCGGGCCTTCAAGCGGCACTTCCCTTGCTTTTGACATACTCACCGACGATTACCCTGGTGAAACAACTTGGTTGATTACTGATGAGACAGGCGGAATTGTCATGTCTGGTGGCCCTTATGCTTTAGGCCAAACCCTTTATTCTGAAATCATCTGCGTCGGACCCGGCAACTACACTCTTAGCGTAAATGACAGCTATGGTGACGGTATGCAGTACGGTGGAGTAATAGGAAACTACGTTCTTACAGACGGCGCAGGAGTAATACTTGCGGAAATAGTGGCGGGCGGAAACTTTGGCGCTCAAGGTTTACATCCTTTCACTATCGCTCCTTCATCAGCTCCTGGAGGTTGCATTCTTACAACGAGTAATCCCACTATCGTGTACGATACCCCAGGGACTTACAACCTCTCATTAACTACTACTGTAACGGAGTTGACATTAATCGGACTTAACATCACGACTCTGGCTGGAGGGTGGGACGGAGATGTAGAGGAGTTCTTTTGGGGAGCACCCGACCCGTTCTTTGTAATGGGAGGCGATGCGTCATATACTTCGGATTGGGTCGGAGATGTTGAAACACCGAATTTTACTGGGTTGAGTATACCGTTAAACTACGGAGGAACGTATAGTTTTTCATTTTACGATGAAGATGACGTTTCCGCTAATGACTTCTTAGGAACTGCTAATTTCGTTGCTAGCGCTCCTGGAGAGTATACAATTAATGGTGGAGGAACGACGGCAATACTTTCAATTATCGAAACTGTAAGTGCGGAGTTTGTGGATACGGAAGTAATTATAGTTTTTGAATCGCTTGATGTTTGGGCTGATATAGATGGGGATGGTTACGGAGATTTAAGTATGCCTGTTAATGGTTGTGACCCAATGAATACTACTCCTTACGCTTTTAACAGCGAGGATTGTAATGATGCTGATGCATTAATGTTCCCAGGAGGTGCAGGTACATTTTCTGGAATAGACAATGATTGCAACTCTCTAGTAGAAGGGGATGAATTAATGGCTGTCGAAGGTTGCATGGATGTTGCTTCATGTAACTTCAACGCAGAAGCTAACGTCGATGATGGATCTTGTGAGTACGTAAGTTGTGCAGGCTGTACAGACCCTCTTGCCATTAACTACAACCCAACAGCAACACTTGCTGACGGATCTTGTGAATACACTGTATGCTTAGGCGATTTTAATAATGACGGAGTAGTTACAGTTAGCGATCTACTAGAATTACTTTCATCTTTTGGATGTACATCCAATTGCGCTAATGATTTAACTGGTGACAATTTGGTTACAGTTGCAGACTTGTTACAGATTCTCTCTGTATTTGGATTAGATTGTCCATGATTGTTATATCTTATATTCTAAAATAAAAGAACATGAAAAATATACTACTTGGCTTATTCGCCATTTTTATGCTAGGAAGTGTGTCTGCACAATGTATTGCAGACTATGATTTCGGAATTGAAACTTCCGGAATTTCTCCTAACCCTTCTTTAGGCGAGCAATTTGCACCAGCAATTACACTATTACCTTACTATGATGTGTTGCACATTTTAATTCCACAATACGTATTAGAAATAGACTCTACTCTACCCTTTTCTCCTACTACACCACTTGACTCTATTGAGCTTATTAGCATCGTGATGGTCGATCTTAACGATACCCTTACATCATATAGTCTTCCTCAATTAGGACTTGATGTAGTTTGTAACAATAACGGTGACTCAGGATACCCTTGTTCATTTTTAGGAGGCAATCAATATTGCGCTAGCTTAGAAGGAACACCATTTCTGTCGGGTAGTTTTAGAGCCGACATTACAGTAAAAGGATGGGTGACCATATTTGGCTTTGCTTTCGGTCAAGAACAACTCTTCGGCTCGTTAAACCTGAATATTGGCACAGAGGGTTGCATGGATCCACTTGCTGACAATTATGATCCTGCCGCTGTTGTTGATGACGGCTCTTGTACTACTGTTGTCGCTTGTTTTGGTGATTTAAACGGAGACTCAAGTGTGACAGTAACAGATCTTCTATTAATATTATCTGACTTCGGCTGTACAACTAATTGTACGACTGACATCAACAATGATGGGGTAACAAGCGTGGCGGATCTTCTTCTATTGCTATCTGTGTTTGGCACTCTTTGCTAAGCATTCTTACATATTAATACGAGCCGGATTTCCTTTAAAGGTCTTCCGGCTTGTTTTTGTGTTAAATTGCACCTTATACACCTGAAAAATATGGGATTAATGTTTAAGAATCTTCTATATATCATATTTGCTATCACTCTGTTTGCTACTCCGAGTATAGTTTCTGCTCAATGCAATACAACAATCAGTTTTGATGTAAATCTTTCTGGAGGCCAAACCAGCAATCAAAACCAAGTCTTAAGTGGTTCATTAACTCAAGTACAATTTAATCTGAACTTCTCGGCTAACGGAGGAGAGTGGCCAGCAGATATGATTGTGATTATTACAGGCGCGAACGGAAATTGCATGGCTGGCGAAGGATACAACATCAACCCTCCCACTACGTGTTTTGATATTAATTTTCCGGGATACTGGACCACTACAGCAAATGGGTTTTATACTTATACGATGTCAGCAACTGCAGCTGGTATAGCTGGAGATGGCACTTGGTTGTTTTCAGTCCAAAACGGTTGGACCTCCTCATCTAATGCTCACTACGATTTAGACATTATACTTTGGGGAGTATGTGATCAGGGAGATTGTATGGATGTGTGGGCTTGTAATTACAACCCTACGGCTGCGTTTGAAGACAACTCATTATGTGAGTACCCTATATTCGGTTATGACTGTAACGGAGATTGTAATGCTGATGCAGATGGAGATGGCATTTGTGATATGTTCGAAGTACTTGGGTGTGATGACTTCACGGCCTGTAATTTCTCTTTATTAGCCACCGACAATGATGGGTCATGCGGTTATGCGAACCTTGATGAGGATTGCGAGGGTAATAGCCTCCTACCCCATTTCAACAACGCCCCTGAAGATATAACTGTCAGTTGCTCGTTAGTGCCTGGTATACCCACGGTTTACGGCTCTATCTCTTCATACGCATCTGTTTATGAAGAGGCGCATAATCCTGATGGTAATTGCTATGCAGCGGTTTGGGGTGTTACTGTCGTGATGGATGAGGAAGTTACTATTGAAGGCTCTTGCCCAGGAGAATATTCGATTACTCGACATTGGACTGGGACGGACTGTATGGATAGGCAAGTTGAGCATACCCAAACCATTTCAGTTGTAGATAATACAGCGCCTATATTCACTTTCGGGATAGAAACAATTGAGACGACATGCCCTATTCTTCCTGCCTTCGAACAACCTATTGCCGAGGATGCGTGTAGCTCTCCTGTGACGTATGATATCGAAGCTGAGACTATACTTGCTGGAGAATGTGATGGGAGATATTCTATTTATCGTTTAGTTACCGCAACGGATGCGTGTGGGAATAGCTCTACTGTGGAGCAAGTGATTGAAGTTAGCGATACGAATGGTCCGATTTGGACTGAATTATTGCCAGAACAGGTTATCTCCGCAGCTATCGAAACCGAGGACTTCGGGATGCCTGTGGCGACGGACTTGTGCAGCGATGTCACTATAGGATTTACGACTGTATTAGGGCCTGGAATCTGCCCGTTAGCCGTTGAGTTAACACGCACCTTCATCGCAACTGACGCTTGTGGGAACGAGAGCGTGCCTTTCGTGCAAGTGATTAACGAAGATACAGACCTCTTTACGTTTGTGTCTGCGACGTCTGATGCGACTTGCTCATACTCGAGCGACGGGTCAGTCATGGTAGAAACTTCAGGTGCTGTACCCCCTTATGAACTTTATTACGGAAACTATGATCCTGATTCGTTGGCTTCGGGTGACTACACTGTTACGGTGAGTGATGCGAACTTATGCTCGACGACATTGGAGTACAGTATTTTCGCTCCTCCTGCCCTTCAGCTTTCACTAGAAAGTACTGAACCGAACTGTTCGGACATTTCTTCTGGAACGATTACTGCTGTTGCTGGGGGTGGAACGGGAGATTTAACTTATGATTGGGGAGGTATCGACCCGCTAGCTGTAATGGGTGGCGATTACATTATTACAGTAGAAGATGAGAATGGTTGTACTTTATCTGAGGAAATCACTGTCGCTCCAGCAGTAATTCCAGTAGAAGGAGAAATCGACGGTAATACCGAAGTGATGTACGGAGACTCTAGCGTGTATGAGTACAATTACACTGCGGGGAGTTCATACGAATGGACATTCTCAGGCGCGGATCCACTCGTGGTGTCGAACATATTTGCAATTTCATTGCTTTGGACTACAGAAGGTACAGGATTCGTGTGCGTAACGGAAACTAACGCATTCGGATGTGTAGGAGATCAAGTGTGTATAGAAACTAATGTCTCCGTGGGACTTGAAGAGTTCCTACCAGAGGGTGGCGAGCTATTAGATGGATTATTTGTATTCCCTAACCCAAACGCGGGCCAATTCGCTTGCAAACTTCCTAAAGGAATGAATGGTGCTTCAGACTGGGACTTAATTGATTTAAGAGGGTCTATAGCGGCTAGTGGTACACTTATCGCAACAGAAGCTAGCCTTCATGAATTCAACTTTACTAACATTGTTTCTGGTAACTATCTTCTTGTTATCGGAGATAAAGCTATCGCTGTTCAAATAGAACGGTAGTAAAGAAATCACTAGTTCTTTCAGTGAGCTAGCAAGCCACTAACTAATGTAATCACTCCCCGTGCTCACGCACGGCTCGTGATTTACCAACGCGCGACTACGTCGCTATAATTTAAAATTTTTAATCCCGGACGCAACGAGCGGAGAAGCCGACGTTCCGAGAGTTGTCGTTACGGTAAACATTGTCGACGTCGTAGAGCAGAATACGAACCCATGAGTAGGACCCGGACTCTGAAGCAGACCACCAGTAGCCGTTGTCTCCATTGTAGTAGAACCCACCGGAGTAGCGGTAGCCGCCTGGTAAACCAGTAAATCCGCTTGAATTAAAACCGTTACCGCCACTACTATTCCAGCCAATGGTGGATTTCATTTGAGAACCCTGATCAGTTCCCCTAAAGCCTACACTAGAGGCCTCTGAAGCGGACATCCCTAAAGCTATTTCCATGATCTGCCATTCTAGGTCTGTAGGAATATGCCAGCCACTAGGGCAGATACCCGGCTCCATAACAGCGGGCCAATTGTATAGAACGCCGTAGGTCTCGTAGTTTGCTGTGGCTTTGGCTGTTGTAACATCTATTCCTTCGTAGCCATAGACGTAGTAGTAAGGGGAGATCGTGCTTCCTTCACTTGAAGGCCTCACCACTGGTAGATAACGACAGTTCTCAGAGAACCAACACTGCGCTCCGATTTGAACTGTATTGTAGTTGTATCCTTCGTGAGAGATAGGGTAGCCACAAGTGAATAAGCTATAACACTCTCCAAATTGACTTAAAAGAGTCATTAAATCAGATGTTGCTACACAACCATCACCGTCGTTGTCAGCAGAAAGATTTTGGGCATGAAAAGTGAGAGGAAATGCTATAAAAAACAGAATCGATAGAAAAAGACTATTAAAGCTTCTCATTGGTTCGGTTGGTTTTGATTAAAAACATATAAGTTACATAAAACCATACTCGAATCAAAGCCTCGGTAGTGCTACGCACTAAGTAACACTAACAACCAAAGGATGTCAAACAAAAAGGCCCCGCATTGAGCGAGGCCTTTCTTATAATTTAAATATTTACTTCTTAGTGACTAATAACAAGAGTTTGGATTGTACGCCCTGCATTTGCATCAGCAACTATCCTATAAGCTCCATTTGCGAGATCGCTAACATCAATGTTGTTACGACCAGCATTCAGTTGCTTAGAGTAAACTACGCGTCCTGTAGCATCGTAGATAGTTAGAAGCTTCACAGCGTCTGAACTAACAACTACAACTACATCGTTAGCTGGGTTCGGGAAGATGTTGAATACAGCTGTCGGATCAACGATACCGTTCACGGTCTCGATTTCAATCACAACATCTAATCCTTCACATCCGTCAACGTTTGTCTCCTTCACAGTAAGGCTTCCCTCCTGCTCAGTCCAGTTAACAAGAACTTCGTTCGCACTAAGTCCTGCAAGGATTTCTCCTCCCTCTATAGACCAAACATACTCCGATCCAGCAGTCATAGGATAAGCATACGCTTCCTCAACTCCCACAACTGGGTTGACCGTTCCTTCGATTTCCATAGGGAATACGTAGGTACACTCAGATGGGTGTGTCGCAGTAGCGTCGTAGTTACAAGCTCCTTCGTTTAAACATCCGTAGCACGAGCTGTACTCACATGTACCATCGTCGTCATTTGCTTGGTAGTTGAAGTTACAAGCCATGTCGTTCGTACAACCGTATGAGTTGTAAGTACAAGTACCGTCGTTATCAGTTGCTCCGTCGTTATAGTTGTTCGCACCTTGATCGGTACAACCATCTACTTCATCAGCATCACAAACTCCATCGTTGTCAGAATCTGTATTACAAGTTCCGTCACAATCGAATCCGTCAGCAGCATTTGAACAACTTCCGTCGTTTATCGCAGCATCCGAATCGTAGTTACAAGCGGCAACATCTGTACAACCAAGAGCGTAGCAAGAACCGTACTCACAAGTACCGTTATCTAAAGTAGCTCCTGATTCGAAGTTGCAAGCTCCAGAGTTAGTACAACCTTCGATAGCGCATGTTCCGTTATCTAAAGTAGCTCCCTCATCGAAGTTCGTAGCATTCACGTCAGTACAACCGTAGCATGATGTGAAGTTACAAGTACCATTGTTATGAGTCGCCTCAACTTCATAGTTACAAGCTCCCTCTACGTTACATCCGTAAACAGCGCACGTTACGTAATCACAAGACCCATCGCTGTAAACAGCATCCGAATCATAGTTGCAAGCCGCTTCGTTTGTACATCCACCAGGCACACATATGTTACCCTCTACATCAAAGAACATACATGGCTCATCCTGTGCTCCATAGTTACAAGCTAACTCGTTTGCACATCCTCCACCTGCCATCTCTCCTGTACCAAACAAGCATGAGAAGTCACATGACCCCGGCAGGTAGTAATCTGCATCCGGATCGTAGTTACAAGCGAACGGTAGAACACAACCTCCAACTTGAATGATACAAGAACCATCATCATCCGTAGCGTACGGGTTGAAGTTCACAGCAGCAACATCTGTACAACCAGGAATCTCCTGCTCGTCACAAACGCCGTCTCCATCAGTATCGTTAACACAACTTCCATCACAGTTTAAGAACGGTATAGAAGGGTAAGTACAAAGTGCAGCAGACGATAGTGTCGCTCCAGCATCGTAGTTACAAGCCTCTGGATCCGTACAACCTACACAACTACTGAAGTCACAAAGTGCGATATCAATGTAGTCAGCTGTAGAATCGTAGTTACAAGCGAATGGAATCAAACATCCAGCCACTAAACAAGATCCGTCATCCTCCGTTGCAGATGGGTTGTAAGCAGGGTTGCCTAGCTCTGTACAACCTGCAATCTCCAACTCGTCACATACGCCATCACCATCCGCATCGTTCAGACAGTTGCCTGCACAATCAAGGAACGCATCTGGGTAAGTACATGAACCATCTTCAATAGTAGAAGTAGCATCGTAGTTACAAGCTGTCATATCCATACACCCAGCACATGAAGTGAATTCACAAGCGCCAGCCATTTGGTATTCAGCTGCAGCATCATAGTTACAAGCCTCAGGTATCAAACAACCACCTATTAGACATGAACCATCATCAAACGTAGCAAATGGGTCAAACCCTGGGTTGTTCGGATCCATACATCCACCTACACCACAACCGTTACCAGTTAGGTCAACACAGTCATCAACGTCATCACAGATTCCGTCAAAGTCAGCGTCTTCAAGACAATCGCCACCACATACGCCTAGAGCGTCTAG
>DQRJ01000030.1 GCA_015663855.1 Flavobacteriales bacterium
CCGTTAGGAATAGGGATTTGGAGACGAGTATTCTTCTCCTTAGAGCCATCAGATAACATGATCTCGTAATTTGAGATACGAGCTTTGTTTTTAGCACGACGACCTTTAGGACTTGTACGAATCCAATCGAGTTCTTTTTCAAGTTCCTTTTTGCGCTTGCTTTCATGCTTTTCTTCTTGTGCAAGGCGCTTAGTTTTTTGTTCTAACCAATTTTGGTAATTACCCTCGTAAGGAATACCCTCACCCCTATCAAGTTCAAGAATCCAGCCAGCTACATTATCCAGGAAGTATCTATCGTGAGTTACGCACAGAACGGTGCCGGCATACTGCTCAAGATGTTGCTCAAGCCAATCAATAGACTCAGCGTCAAGGTGGTTTGTAGGCTCATCGAGGAGTAGAACGTCTGGTTGCTTTAGAAGAAGACGACAAAGAGCAACACGGCGGCGTTCACCACCACTTAATTCGGAGATTAGTTGGTCGTCTGGAGGACAACGAAGCGCATCCATCGCGATGCTTAGCTTAGTGTCTAATTCCCAAGCGTCTAATGCATCTATTCTATCTTGAACCTCAGCTTGACGATTTATCAGGGCTTCCATTTTCTCAGGAGAGTTTAAAATCTCCTCGTCCATGAATTTTGCGTTGATTTCCTCAAATTCAGCTAGCGTATCTACAATTTCTTGGGTTCCTTCCTCTACGATTTGGCGTACTGTCTTAGACTCATCCAAATCCGGCTCTTGTGGCAAGTAACCTACTGTATAACCAGGAGCCCAAACTATATCTCCTCTAAAAGAATCGTCTAATCCAGCAATCAACTTCATAACGGTCGATTTACCCGACCCGTTTACTCCGATAATTCCAATCTTCGCTCCGTAGTAGAACGAAAGATAAACATCCTTTAAAATATGCTTTCCGGTAGGTGTTTCTTTGTTCACCTTCACCATAGAGAATATCACTTTTTTATCGTCGGCCATATCTTTTGAGTTTGATTAGGGTTATTCTTTTCACAAAGCACAAAGGTACTTAACAACCCCTCATGCTATCTCTTTTTAAAACTGCTTATTACAAGCATAAGAATAATAGATTGCAATAAAATCAGAAAGTAATGGAGTATGTTTATCTGCTCCTTAGGGTCTGCTATTTCTAAGCCTTTATCTAGCACCTTATAAAACAAAAATGACGCCCCCAGGCCCACTAAATATCCTATCTGCTTATTGACATCAATCTTACTTAGCAACTCCTTTCTATGCGTCACAAGAGTTTCTGCTCTAACTAAATATCCACCAAAAATGAATGTTAGTTGATATCCACAGTAAATCAACAAGGCTGACGCAAGACTGAATTGTAAAACTAAGAATGATAAAACGGTAATAAGCATAACAGATTCAACAAGCATAGATATCCTGTAAAAGCTCTTAATATTCAAGAGTTGCTCGTAAAATTTTGCAACTACAATCATCCCTACAGCTAATACCATACCTCCAATAGAATAAACCTCAGGATCTAAAGGCTCATATATTTTAAATAGAATCCCAATTGACAGTCCTGTAAATGAAGAATTAAAAAGTTTATAAATCAGGAAATTCTTTTCAACTAATTGCATTGATCATCTATTTTTCAGGAAGGTCGTGGCCACAAAGGTACTCTTGAAGGGACTTCCTTGATTACCTTCGGCGCATGTCAAAAAATTCAGATCTCAACCGCAATAAAAACGAGGACAGAATGCGACTGCTTGTTGCCGATTTAGAGAGAAAGCTTGATCTAATACGCAAAGGTGGCGGGAGTGCGAAAATCGAAAAAGAACATGCGAAAGGGAAGATGACGGCCCGCGAAAGGCTAGCAAAACTCTTCGATAGCGATAGCGAACGATTTGAAGTTGGGGCACTGGTAGGTGACGGTATGTACGAAGAATATGGCGGCTGCCCTTCCGGTGGAGTCGTCGTTGAGATCGGTAGAATACATGGAAGACTTTGTATTGCAGTAGCAAATGACGCTACCGTTAAAGCAGGCGCGTGGTTTCCGATCACGGCGAAAAAGAACCTTCGCGCACAAGAAATAGCTTTAGAAAACAGACTCCCTATCGTTTATTTGGTAGATAGCGCGGGAGTTTTCCTACCACTACAGGACGAAATCTTCCCTGACAAAGAGCATTTCGGTAGAATGTTTCGCAATAATGCCAAACTTTCTAGTGAAGGCATCCCACAAATCGCTGCCGTTATGGGATCATGCGTAGCTGGAGGTGCATACCTCCCTATCATGAGCGATGAAGCTATAATTGTTGAAGGCACAGGCTCGATTTTCTTAGCAGGAAGTTATTTGGTCAGAGCTGCAATAGGCGAAAACATAGATAACGAGACTCTCGGAGGTGCGAAAACACATTGCGAGATAAGCGGCGTGATAGACTATCCATGTAAAGACGATGAAGATGCATTGCAGACCATTCGCGACCTAGCATCTCATTGGGGCGAAAGCTCGAAGGCTGCTAATTTCACAAGAACTACAGCTCAGCCCCCAAGCGGACATTCAATTTCCTCTATTCTGCCCGAGTCCAGAACTCAACCATATCCTTCTCACGATCTAATCGATGCTTTGATCGATGCTGACTCGTTTACAGAGTATAAAAAGAGTTTCGGAAAAACATTAATTTGTGGATATGCAAGAATAGAAGGGTGGAGCGTAGGAATCGTTTGCAACCAAAGAAATACTGTAAAATCCACAAAGGAAGGCTTACAGTTCGGAGGAGTTATTTACTCCGATAGCGCGAATAAGGCAGCTCGATTTGTAATGACTTGCAACCAAAAAAACATTCCACTAGTATTCTTACAGGATGTCACTGGATTTATGGTGGGGTCGAGATCAGAGCACGGAGGCATTATTAAAGATGGAGCGAAACTAGTAAATGCTGTCGCTAACAGCGTTGTACCGAAGTTCACTATTATCGTAGGAAATAGTTACGGAGCTGGAAACTATGCAATGTGTGGAAAGGCGTACGATCCAAGACTAATTCTGGCTTGGCCTACTGCGAAGATTGCTGTGATGGGTGGCGAACAAGCTGCTAAAGTTCTACAACAAATAGAAGTCTCAAGGCTTAAAAAAGCCGGAGAACCTATTGACGAGAACCAGCAAAATGAATTGCTAGAAAAGATTAAAGCTCGCTACGATAAGCAAACAAAACCTGAATATGCTGCTTCACGACTTTGGGTTGATGCGATAATAGACCCTGAGAAAACCAGAAATTGGATAGGCATCGGTATTGAAGCCGCTAATGCTGCCCCCGCTGAAAAACCATTCAGACCAGGGGTTCTTCAAACTTGATAACAACATGACTTTCAATAAAATACACACGAAAACTATGCGTTACGCAATCTTACTTCTTTGCCTGTGCTTTACGTTTCCTGCTTTAGCCCAGAGAAGCAATAAAAAAGCCGCTGCTGCAAATGCTGCAATCCTCGCATCTAACCCCACTCCATATGTGATTCACGATTCAGAGGGCACCCTTGTTTCGTTCGATAAAATTATTGACGCATCTCGCGAAGCGGACATAGTACTTTTCGGAGAACTTCACGACAACCCTATGGTTCACTGGTTACAGTTATTATTAACTGAAGCTCTTGATGTAGAAGGCAGCGAACTCGTTCTCGGAGCGGAGATGTTCGAGTCTGACGACCAACTACCTATTAACGAGTATCTGTCTGGTGTCATTAATTTGAGTAAGCTGGAAAACAACGCTAGGGTTTGGCCTAATTTCAAAACAGACTACCTACCGCTGCTCAACTACGCAAAGGATAATGACTGTGATTTCATTGCAACAAATGTCCCACGCCGATACGCATCTTTCGTGTATCGCCATGGATTAGATACGTTAGCACACCTATCTGAGGAAGCTCTTTCTTTCCTCCCACCGCTACCTATCGCATACGACGGAACCGTGGGGTGTTACGTTGAAATGTTAGAGATGGCTGGGGGTCACGGTGGAGACAACCTACCTAAGGCTCAGGCTATTAAAGATGCAACTATGGCGCATTTCATAAGCATAAATCTTCCTGAAAACGGGATTTTCCTTCACTATCATGGTGC
>DQRJ01000081.1 GCA_015663855.1 Flavobacteriales bacterium
ATTTACGGAATAACATAGCAAATCCGAGGAATGTCGCTAAGTAGATTACAGTTCTTAACCAGAAGAACCACGCCGTAAAATATCCTGATTTGCCAGCAATAATATGATCGTAATTCGGATTTACTACAGAACCTGCAATCTCCGTATCCATGTAGGTAGTAACATTACCTTCAACGGTCATGAACTCATGATAAAGAGTCTGATCCATCCAATGGTATAGGTGATGTAGATTAAACTGACCCGCTAATAAAACTATAACTATTACAGCAGCACCGTACGGCAGGTAGCCGAAAACAGCTTCTAAAAATCGTTTAATTACTACAGACCAAGCACTTTCAGTTGCGTATTGCAGAGCGTAGAAAAACAGGGCCGCTAATGAAATAGAAAAATAGAAAAATCCATTTACTAATAAATTCGCCCACCATCTCTGGTGATGATCTGAATGGTCTGTTAGGTATCCACCTACAAGAGCGATAATTCCCACAGCCATTAAGACTTGAGTTACCAGCTTTGCACGTCCTTCAAATTTGAATTCCATGATCAGTTGTTATTTTCAGTTTCAGATAAAATAGCTACACCATTCTCATCGAACACGGGCATATCACCACCATTTTGGAGAACTTGAACATATTGAATAAGCTGCCATAGACCCTTTTGAGAAATCTGAGAAGTATGAGAACCCATAAGTCCCTTACCATAAGTAAGCGTGTGATACATCTTGCCTTCTGGTAGATTTTTCAGTTTCACAGAGAAATCTGGAATCCCCATAATATGACCATTTCTGGAAATAGCTCCATCACCTTTTCCTTGCTCTCCATGACAATGCGTACACATTAGACCAAAGTTCAATGCTCCAGCCTCAATATTCTTAGCTGTAGTAGGTAGGGGAGAATGAAGCTCTGCTCCTGCCATTTCATATCCTTCAGGAGTATTTGCATATGGGTAAGGAAGACCAAATGCCTTATCATCACCTTTAAAAGCGATGGTTCCTGCTACCGGCTTACGAGCGCTTTGAGTCATTCGCTGCTGTGCAGCTACTTCCTCGGTAACGTAATATGGATCTTCTCCGTAATCAACGTAAGCCTCAATAGCGGGTGAACGATACATGTCAGGCATGTACTCTATTCCAGGACTATTAGGATCAGTCGTGCATGAAGTTACCGTCACTATAAGTGCGACAACTAGCGAGGGGTATAATGAAATATTCTGCATCTCTATTACTTCAAGTCTTTGATGCTGAGCTCGAGTAGCCCTGTATTCTTAATCGCCGACTCTAGGTCATCAGCACTCATGCTGTTTGTGTCGGTTGTGATTTCCATAACAAATTTATCGTCTGTAGTTCTAGGATCTGGATTCGTAGCAGGCATTCCTGGCAGCGTTCCATTACGTAGCAAGTATGTAATTACCATTCCGTGTGCGGCACAAAAAACTGAAAACTCAAATGAAACAGGTATAAAAGAGGGAAGGTTCTCGAGTAATGAGAAACTTGGCTTACCTCCAATATTCATAGGCCAATCTGAAATCATTGTGTACCACATAAAGAACACCGCTAATGAAAGACCCGTCATAGCATACATGAAAGATGTAATAGCTAATCGAGTACGTTTAATTCCAATAACTGGATCAATTCCGTGAATAGGAAAAGGAGAATACACTTCATTTACATGAATGCCTTTTCCTACAAGTTCACGAGCCGCTACTAATAGCTTCTCGTCGTCGTCGTACATGACGTGGAATACCTTTTTCATGATGGTATTATTTAACTTGTTCATTTTTATAAGACTCACCACTAGACTTTAGAATAGTCTTAAGCTCGTTCAAAGCCAATACAGGGAAGAACCTTGTAAAGGCGAGGAAGAGAGTTAGGAAAATACCTAGTGTTCCAATAAAGATTCCTATATCTGTTGCTGTAGGAATAAACTCTCCCCAGCTTGATGGCAGGTAATCTCTGTGTAGAGATGTTACGATAATTACGTAACGCTCGAACCACATACCAATATTCACAACAATCGAAAGAATGAACGTTGCAACGAAAGATCGGCGAATCTTCTTAAACCAGAATAGCTGAGGGCTAATAACGTTACAAGTCATCATAGTCCAGTAAGCAGCGCTATATGGACCAGAGAAACGGTTGATAAACGCATAGCTTTCGTATTCTACACCTGAGTACCATGAAATGAAGAGCTCTGTTAAATAAGCAACTCCTACAATAGAACCCGTAACGATAATTACGATGTTCATGTACTCAACGTGCTTGATATGGATGTAATCTTCAAGTTTGTATGCTTTACGCATAACAAGTAGAAGCGTTTGTACCATCGCAAAACCAGAGAATACAGCTCCAGACACGAAATATGGAGGGAAAATCGTTGTATGCCATCCCGGAACTATCGAAGTAGCAAAGTCCATAGATACAATTGAGTGAACCGAGAACACAAGTGGTGTAGCAATACCCGCGAGAACAAGGCTTAGCTCCTCAAAACGATTCCAGTGCTTTGCTCTACCACTCCACCCAAAACTCAAAATGCCGTACATCTTTTTAGCGAAAGGCTTAGTCACTCTATCGCGAATAGTAGCGAAATCTGGAATAAGTCCTACATACCAAAAAACTAGCGATACTGAGAAGTAAGTAGAGATCGCGAATACATCCCAAAGTAGAGGGCTATTGAAGTTCACCCAGATAGAACCGAATTGGTTTGGGAGAGGGAAAACATAGTAAGCAAGCCAAATTCTTCCCATATGAATTCCCGGGAAAATGGCAGCCATAATTACAGCGAAGATGGTCATGGCTTCAGCAGAACGGTTGATGGCCATACGCCATTTTTGACGGAACAGCAGAAGTACCGCAGAAATAAGAGTCCCGGCGTGACCGATACCTACCCACCAAACGAAGTTCGTAATGTCCCAAGCCCAACCAACGGTCTTGTTAAGCCCCCAAACACCGACACCGGTACCTATGAGATATAAAATCGAGCCAATACCGTAAATGGCAATGATGCTCGATATTGTAATCATGATTTTCCAACCAAGTGGTGCAGGGCCCATAATCGGTCCTACAACATCGTCGGTAATATCCTTATAGGTCTTGTGACCTAGGATGAGTGGTTCGCGTATTGCTGATTCTCTCTGCATAGTAGTTAAATCAAGCTTTGTTGCTATCAACGTTTCTAACCTTCGTCATGTAGAAGATGTTTGGCTTAACGCCAATTTCTTCCAATGCGTGGTAAGAACGATTATTTTCAGAAATGGAAC